>JAQYBF010000100.1 GCA_029338875.1 Lachnospiraceae bacterium | reverse complement strand
ACCGTGTTCTACATCATTCCCATGTCATATCGATCACAGGAAAATCCTATCGGTTGAAGGACTTTGAACAGGAGGAACCATCACCGTAAACTGTACATTTTTATTTAGGATTTTTTGTACATTTTTACTTGACAGTTAACACCAGTCTTTCCTTACACAGAGGGCAGAGAAAAGTATCTGGAAAGAGGCAGAGGAAATCCTGAAACAATCTGAAGTCTTAGGGATTCAGGTGCTTTGCACTGAGGATAAAGAATTCCCAGATAGGTTTTCCAGTCTAAGGGATCTGCCTGTCGTTTTGTATGTAAAAGGAAGCCTTAGAATCAATGACTTTCATAAATCCCTTGGCATCGTTGGAGCAAGACGGTGTACGGCGGAAGGGAAAAAACGTGCGATTGATCGTGCGATGGAAGGCGTCGTGCAAAATGAAGCAATCATCAGCGGCATGGCAAAGGGGATTGATTCCTATGCCCATACGGCAGCCGTTAAAGCGAGTGGATATACGGCCGCAGTCCTTGGAAGCGGTGTGGATATATGTTATCCGAAAGAGCACGAAAGATTGTATGAAGAGATTGCAATACATGGCTGTGTCCTGTCTGAATATCCACCGAGAACACCGCCTATGGAATACAATTTTCCAAGACGGAATCGTCTGATCGCAGGGCTTTCCGATAGGCTCTATGTCATCGATGCCGGACGAAAGAGCGGGACGGCATCCACTGTAGAATACAGCAGGAAATATGGCAGTGAGATTATTGAAGACTGAAATTCCTTTACATTAACTTTACATGATTTGCTATAATAAAGATTACAATTCAAAGGATGGCGAATGAAGAAAGCTAACCTTCAAGCTGCAAAGTTCAATTAAAGGGTCAGGGGTTCAAGCGATATGAAGGGAAAGAAACATCTCGGCTTTAAGATCACGTCCATGGTTTTATTCGGACTTGGTCTTCTTTTTATTTTCGCAGAAAAATGGGCAATGAAAACATGGCCTGGACTTACAATAGATGAAATGGTCTTTCATCTGACTCAGCCGATCCAGGGGACCGGAGGAGGAATCCTTGAATCCTGTTTCCTGGAGGTCTTTCTGCCAGCAGTTCTGATCTTTCTGGGATTCCTTATTTTGATCCTGGTTTTGAAAAGATTTCCGAACTATTGGAATATGACTTTTCTTACAGCATTAACAGTTGGAATTGGTCTGGCTTTCACCGCTTTTGCAATGTTTTTGGATGCAACAAATCTGACATCCTACATCTCATCCCAGATGGTTAAATCCACATTTATTGAAGATCACTATGTGGATCCTAAGAAGACAAATCTTACTTTTCCCGAACAGAAGCGGAATCTGATCTATATTTATATGGAGTCCATGGAGAGTACCTATACGGATCAGGAAGACGGAGGTGCCTTTGAGGACAATTATATCCCAGAGTTGACATCATTGGGTCAGGATAATATCAATTTTTCCGGGGACAGTACGGATCTGAACGGCGGGATTGTATATAGCGGTACCAGCTGGACTATGGGAGGTATATTCGCCCAGTCTACTGGTCTTTCCCTACAGACAACACTTGGCAACAGTATGAGTACACAGAACAGCTTCTATCCAGGAATCACTGGTCTTGGCAATATTCTGGAGGATCAAGGCTACCGTCAAATTTTCCTGTGCGGATCAGATGCGGTTTTTGGCGGAAGAAAGACTTATTTCACTGACCATGGGGATTTCGAATTCCGAGATTTGAACTGGGCTCGTGAGACCGGTCATGTGCCTCAGGATTATAAGGTATGGTGGGGCTATGAAGATCAAAAGCTTTTCGATTACGCAAAGGAAACTTTGACTGAATTGGCTGCATCGGATCAGCCCTTTAATCTGACCATGCTTACAGCGGATACGCATTTTGAAGATGGTTATGTCTGTCCCTTATGCGGAACGGAGTTCGGCGACAATCAGTATGCCAATGTCATTGCCTGTTCCAGCCGACAGATCGCGTCCTTTGTTCAGTGGATTCAGCAGCAGGACTTTTATCAGAATACGACGATTGTTCTTTCCGGAGATCATACGACAATGGATTCGGATTTCTGTGATGATGTTCCTTCGACTTATCAGAGGAAGACATATGTCTGTTTTATTAATCCGGATGCAGAAGTGGAGAGCTCTGAAAAGCAGCGGCTCTATGGAACCATTGATATGTTCCCCACAACACTGGCTTCTCTGGGGGTTCGGATCGATGGCAACCGCCTGGGACTCGGAAGCAACCTGTTTTCGGATGAGGAGACTCTGACGGAAAAGTATGGTGTCGAGAAAGTGAATACGGAGCTGGGGAACAAGTCGGAATTTTTGGCTTCGAAAAACAAGTATGAATTTACGGACTCACTCTATGATGATATTCGTAAGGTTGCTTATATTTCTCTGAATGATGCTGGAAGTGGAAAGGTTACTATTAGAATAGATGGGCTGGACCAAGTGGATACATCTCAGAAGTCGGTTACTTGTATCGTAAAAAAGAAAATCGATGCGAAGACGAAAGATACTTCAGCGGGGAAGAGCAAGACTTGCTATCTTGAGAAAAAGAAGGAGAAGAACAAAAATGGTTCGGAGACAACCTATTATGGGGTAACGCTTGATCTGAATCAGATTGACCTGGGTAAGGATTCTTCGGATCTCCTGACTTTTACGATTCAGGTAAAGAACGAGGCGGGCAACAATTATTCGCTACAGGGGCTGACGATTGTTCCCTCCAGGTATCTCGATCCTGAGAACTGAAAAATAGTCTTCAAGCAGATAAACATCAGTATTTCGAAAGCCTCTCTTTCATGGTGCTATAATCCGTGTCGTTAAAATCCATGACTTTCCACTTCTGATTTTTATAGATCAGGACAGAGACAGAGGCATTGTCTATTGATGCATACTTGGCCCCATCGCCTGTCACGTTGCCGATAAACCAGGCCATGGAAGAATGAGCAGTGATCAGGATCCGCTTGCCCTTGTTATTCTTATCTTTAGCGAGCTGATCCATTGCTTCTGTAAGGCGTTTTGTGCAGGTATATCTGGTTTCCGAGCCGCTTTCAGAGGTGAAATTCGGGTCGGCCCCATCGCCGATCACATCCTCAATTTTAAAATCCGTCCGGCCTGCTGCGACCTCTGTAATGGATTTCCCTTCCAGACTGCCCCAATTCAAATCATTCAGGCCGGGATCTGTCTCTATCTTAATATTTTTGTTATTTGATTGATCCAGAATGGTTTTTGCTGTATTCTGCGCTCTGCCCATTTCACTGGTGAAGCACTTGTCAAAATGAATCCCGTAAAGTCCCTTTCCCAGGGCATTGGCCTGTTCCTGTCCTTTGGCAGTGAGAGGTGAATCTCCTCCGCTTCCTACCAGGAGACCGTTTATATTGGCTTCGGTCTCAGCATGACGGGTGATATAGAATATGGTTTCATTGCTGAATATGGCAGTGCTCTGGTTGGAGCTTCTTCGGATACTGGAACATGCCGGAAGGGTTGCTGCGATTAATGCTATAGTCAGTAGGATGAGACCGAGAGACTTTACTCTGTTTCTTTTTTTCATAGTTTGTTCCTGCCTGAAAAATTTAACCTGAATTCCAAATTGGATCGATAGTCATTATTTGATTCTTATGATTCTATAGTAGAGATGTTCAGGGAATGTTTCAAGTTTGGTGATTTATTCTCAGTTAAATTTCTGCCGGGCCGCATTTCTCAGATGGCTCTCAATGTTCTGAAAGTTCCCGATAAACCACTTGATTTATACTTTCATTTTATAAAGGCAAATTGAAAAAGACTGATCCGCGAAGGCTTTGTACAGCCTTTCGCGAATCAGTCTTTTTGTATCGGATGATTTGATTATTTTTGAAATTTTACATCGCAGCTAGCTGAGGGCAGGCTGCGGTGTAGGTGGAAACAATTCTGAGAACCTATCTGGAAGCATCAGAAGCGTTTCCTGTTTGCTTCTCTCAGTTCCTTCACTCCGTAGATTCCGAATGCTGCAGCAAGTGCAAGCATCAGTGCCAGGAAGATCAGGTTATTGCGGTTTGCTGTGTCGCCGGTCTTCGGGGATAGGCCAGTCTTTGAAGCAGATGTAGACTTCGGAGTCATATCTTTTCCATAGACAATGACATAATCCGAAGCATGAGCGAAGTCAAGCTTGATGGTACCATCAGCTTGAACAAGTCCTGTATCCTGGAAGACCAGCTTCTTGTCAGAGTCATACCAGTAGAGGTTTCCGTATTTTCCTGCTTCATCGATCGGTGCTTTCATGGTCAGTGTTGCGCGGAAGCCGAAGTTTCCATCATGACGCAGGGAAATCTGCTGGGTCTCGTTCGAACCGGCAAGAGCCTTTACAACGTTTGAAGGAACGGCATTGGTGTTCTGATCGACAGCCAGATTGATGTCTTTCAGACCGATATTTCCAATGTTCTTTCCGTTTACGGTCCAGGAATAGCCGCCCATATCAAAGGTGACATCTACATTCTTGCCTTTTGCGGTCTCAAGGACTTCAACAGGAACAATGTTTGCACCGTTCATTTCGATGGTGACTTCTGCCTTCTTGGCTTTCTTACCGCCAGCCTTTTCTGCCTTTGCTACGGCATCAGCGACCTTCTGTGCTTCCTGCTGAATAACTGCAGGAGCAGCTTTGACACCGCCGTCTTTATCCTTAGTGGCTTCTACAACCACAAGCTTGTCCGGATTTGCTGCAACCAGAGCGCGCTCTGCAGTGGTTGCATTTGTTGCGGTATTAATGGAACTTGCCGTTGTATTGCCGGAAGGAACTGTCGGAGCAGCAGGCGTTGCAGGCTTTACTGGTTCCGTCGGCTTTGTCGGGGTCGGATCTACGGCAGGGGTAGAGTCATCGGTTAACAGCTTGGGATCAATTGCTACCTGCAGATCAGTTTCTTCAGCCTCTGGCTGTTTCTTATTTGAAATGTGTGCTATGACGGAATTTCCATATGATTTGGCCGGATAAAGACCGCCATGTAAAGCATCCTTTCCAACATAGCTATAAGTAACGTATTTATAGCCGTCGATTGTGTCAGGAAGGATAATCTGGTTTTTATCGTTTGCTTTCAGATATTCGGTCTTCAGATAGCCGTTGATATCATCATCATAATAATCAAGAGTTATGTATTGCTTATCTGTGATGGCATATGTATCGATAAAAGAATAATCATATGCTGCAGACACTGTGGAAATTTTCGTATCTGAACTAAATGGCAGTTTCCACTTGGCAAATTTGAGAGAATTGAAGAAATCATCAGGCTTTATATCTTCCGTTAGAATATTTTCAACCTCTGCAACAGTCAGATCAGGATTTAACAGATACCAATACTCTGCTTCACCAACCTCTGAAGGACTTTTCAAATTAAAGCAGTAGAGTTCAGAACCGTCTTTATACTTTGGATCAAGTGAGATTTTGACATTTCCGTTTTTCTTCAGTACATCCTTAATGAGGGAATCAGTATCTGAATAATTCCTTGGAATAGTCCAATCGATTAGTTTTCCTTGTCCAAGCATATCCCATTCTTTAGCCATTTTCGTGGCAACTGCCTTTGCCTGATCCAGAGCCTCGCGAATAAATTGCTCAGTTAGCTCACCCTGGTAGAACTTATAAATTTGAACAGGAGCCAGTTCATCTTCTGTCGGAACAGTGGCATCAAAATAGAGGCTATTATAACCGCTTTTGGCTTTTGGGTTAAAGTAAATAAACTCAGAATTATACATTACATTCAGTGATGTACAATCATTGATGTTGTAGAGCTTTTCGAAATATGCTGCAGCTGATTCTTTATCCACTACATCCTCTGGAAGCTCTACCGTTTCTGGATTGACAATTTGAAGCATTCCATCTTGGTCATAATAAGTGCCTTGTACAAATGATAGATTTTTGTCGAATTTTGGATAGACAGAAATAGAATTATAACCTGAAGTAAGGCGATAATCAGACAGAGGTATTTCCTTTCCTGACGCTGCCTTTACATACCATCCAACAAATTTTGCCCCTTCTATTGGAGATACAGGTGTTTCAGGGAGACCAAGTTTCTCTGTCGGGATGGAACTATATGCTTCCAAGTTATTTAAGTTCACATAACTTGTTGTAAATGATGCGTCAGAATGAGTCTCTGTGATCATTGCATAAACAGATGCCTGGGGTATAACGGTGGTGGATCCATTCTGAACAATGAATTCATTCCTCCCTGAATTATTAAAAGAGATGTTTTCGCTGGCATCTTTTAGTACTAAAGAGATAAAACTTACGTCCCATATTGTCGGATACATCTTTTTATCAATTGTCAGTGTACCTGTAAAAGTCTGCGTGTCCTGATCGAAGGACAGGTTTATATATTTGTAATCAGTAGAATGTGTGCTGCTGTAATTTGTTGAAAGAATTAATGTTGAATTTAAAATATTATCAGCCTGAAGATTGTCCTGATCCAGCGTCACCTTGAATGTAAGGGTATCCTGATCTTTCACCACTCCATCGTTCAATATATTTTGCTGTGTAATTTCGGTACCGTTTTTATTTGTAATTGTAACTTTCTTGATACTATGAGATTTTGATTCAGGGCAGATAAGTTTATAACTAGTATCTGCAGAACCAAGGCATATCACTTTTGAAGTACCATCTTTATAAATAGCCCGAATGCTAGTAATCTCGAAGCTCATTGTCTGGCCGTAACTATAAGTATAGTTATCTGCATAAGCATAAATTACATTGCTTTCTGCAGAAGAAGGTTTACATGTTGACGAAAACTGTGATGTAGTGTTTTTAGTCTGATACTTATGGGTTATTACAAAATGGTCAACATCCGGGAGAGCAGATGTAAACTCAATTCTCAGATAGTTTGTCTGTCCTGACGGCCAGGGATTATCAAATATCCGATCAGCTACTTCCGTATATGTTGAGTCTGCCGAATTCTGTCTTACAGTTGTAATGCTTTTAACGGATATACTTTCAGTTTCATCAGAAGGCTTTACATTTACAGAATACTTATATTTAGTGCTACCTTGATAATAGGATGAAAGCTCATTCATATTCGTGACGTTTTTATTCTTATCTTCTACAGATACAGTAGAAATAAAGAACTTTCCAGATTCTGCAGCATTCTCAAATGAGACTGTACCCCTGTATGTGCTGCTTGCCTGATCATAGGTAAGAGTTCCCGTGGAACCTGTGTCAGAAGCACTATAGTATAAATTTGGAACCAGACTGTAGTCAGTTGTATTACTGCCATCCGGTATAAAACCAAACTGGATCTGGATATATCCGATACCAACTCCATAATCTTCTGCCTGCAGGGATACTTCAAGCTTTGTATCGGAGCTGACCGTCTCCCCATTATGGCTCATGGTCAGTTCACCAATGACAGGTTGATCGATATCATAGTTTTCTGCGCCTTCTGCGTTTGAAATCATCGGCGCAAGTCCGGTGAAGACGAACACAAAGGCTAGCAGAAGAGCGAATAAGCCCCTTCGTTTACGAGTTACAAATTTTTTCATACTTTTTTCCTCCTCCACTTTAAATAGTGAAAAATAATATCCTCCAGTTAATTAATATACGCGCGTTGCCGGTTTCCGACAATAAGGAAAATGTAAGATTTAAATAAAGGAGAAAACCGTTCGCCAGCGGGTTTCCGAAAGGCTTAGAGTTGAGTGAAAATGCATGGAAGTGGTTGTATAATAGTTCTGAGTTAACCAGTTACTAAGACGGGATGGTAATGCTTGCTTCTTCAAAGAATAAGCCTTTGAATCGATTGATTTAATAGACCTTAACAGAGGACTGTCCTTAGGCAGAAAGTGATCATAAGTTAGAAAGTGCCCCTCATGCAATCGGATCGATTAATATACGGAAATACAGCTTATTTCAGCAATTCTATGCTGGAAGGAATTGCCGGCCAGGGGCGGATTATGTCCTGCGGAGCGGAGGAGAAGGCCTATCATAAGGGACGGATCCGAAGGGTCAGAACCCTGGCTTCGAGTGAGGATTTTGACCGCCTTCTGTCGGCTTATGATTTCGGTCAGGCGGTCTTCATTTCCCGGCGGCTGACCTATCAGAGACTTCTCGAAGAGGATCTGGATGATTTCCGCCATTTTCTCCATCTCTGCCGGCGCCACCGGCTGACGAAGATCCTGTGTGTCTTTCCGGCCGATCTATATTTCCACGAAAAGGATTCGAAGAAGTTAGAGCTGGGCTTCGCTGAGGAGCTCTGTGATTATTACCGGGATTCGGGGCCCATGGAGATTAAGATCCTCCACAGTCCCTACCTCATTGATCCGGCTTTTGAAAATGACTATGCCTATCAGCTGTTTGAGACTCTGGAGGCGGGCGGGGATTGGACTTTCGAGGAGGATGAGGAGAAGCCCGTCAATTTCATTGACAAGGGCGAGCTGGCCGATCTCCTGGCAAAGCTTCTGACCAACTGGGACATGCTGCCGGACCTGATGAGCCTTCCGGGTGCAGGCTGGGAGACCTTCGGGGCCATAGCCCGGCGGTTGAGTCTGATCTATCCGCAGGCCAGGATTTCCTGTGCCTACAAGGACCGGCCGATCTATCCGCCGGAGGATACGATCTCGCCGCTTCTGGACTGGAAGGCCGAGAAAAATCCAATGTCGAACCTGGAGGCTCTGCGCCGGATCTATCTCGACAAGGTCAGTGTGAAG
This sequence comes from Lachnospiraceae bacterium, assembly GCA_029338875.1. Taxonomy (GTDB): domain Bacteria; phylum Bacillota; class Clostridia; order Lachnospirales; family Lachnospiraceae; genus Lachnocurva. The sequence continues at coordinate 1,368 of JAQYBF010000100.1, read as the reverse complement.
CCGTCTTTGTGGAAGCGGGTCATGGACTGGTTTACCTCGGCAAACCGTCTGGTCATCGGCCTGGAGCTGGTCCTGGGTGCCCTTCTTACGGAGGTTCTGAATCATTTTCTCGATAACAATGCCCAGTTTCGGGTCATCGATGTCCGCCTGCTTTTCGTTGTGATCATGGCTTCGATCTATGGAGTCAACACGGGCCTCATCGCGGCGGTTCTTATGTGCCTGTCTCTCCTTCGGGATTATATGAGCCAGGGCCTGACTCTGGCCATGACCTTCTACAGTCCGGAAAACTGGCTGCCCTACATCCTTCTTCTGGTGGTCAGCGCGGTCTGCGGCTATGTCAAGGAGAAGCGGGAGTCGGATCTGTCGATCCTTAAGGACCAGCTGAAGCAGACCGAGGAGGAGAAGAAGTTCACAGAGGACCTCTATCAGGAGGCTCTCGATCACAAGAACGAGTACAAGAAGAATCTGATTCAGAGCCGGGACGGCTTCGGATGGATTTTCGATGTGGTCCAGCGGCTGAACAATCTCGAGCCTTCCCGGATCTACCAGGAATCCATCGGGGTCATGGAGGACATCCTCGATACCCGATCGGTCGCCATCTATTCCATCAGTGAGAAGAATCCGGACTTCGCCCGCCTGGAGGTCTCGAGCAGCGCCCTCCAGGGCCGGCTGATGAAGTCGGTCCGCCTGGAGGATTACAAGCCTCTTATGGCCTCTCTTCGTCAGGGAGAAATATGGACCAACCGGGAGCTAATCCCGGATTATCCGTCCTATGCGGCTCCCATTATGGACAAGGGTGAGTTGCGGCTCTTCCTGGTCATCCGCCGGGTCAGCTTCGATCAGATGTCGACCTATTATGAGAATCTGATCCGGATCGTGGCAGGCCTGATCACGGAGTTCATGCTGACGGCCTGGCACTATCAGAAGACGGTCTGGGCAGAGGACCATATCGGGGACAGCAATATCCTGACCGAGCAGGCCTTCCGCCGGGAGCTGGAGATCCTTCATGATACTGCTCACCAGGACCGGCTGAGCTTTTCTCTGCTTCGAATTTCATCGGGCGGCCGGTCTCTGGATCAGATGAGCCGGCTCCTGTCGGGACTGCTTCGGGAGTCGGATCTCTTGGGAAAGGGACAGGATGAGAGTTATTATGTCCTGGCCCGGCAGACGGATGGATTATAGATAAATTCTAGGATAAATTCAACGAATACCTGGTGACAGGCACTGTTAATTGCCTTTTCATTTGGACGCATTACCAGTATAATCGTATCAAACCATAAGATATTAGATGAGATAGGTTATCTGTTATGCATAAGGAAAGACTCGATTTCAAACAAAAAATCCTGGTTCTATTGGTTTTCCTGGCTA
>JAQYBF010000099.1 GCA_029338875.1 Lachnospiraceae bacterium | reverse complement strand
CTCACGGCCGTCCGCAATCGCATCGATAGCAAAACGAGCACCGTGGTTGATGTCACCGCCGACGAAAATGTCCGGTTCTGCCGTTTGCAATGTCACCGGATCTGCCTCTGCCGTCCCGTTCCGACGGAGCTTGACCTTCGTGCCTTTCAACAGATCACCCCACTCGGCGGACTGGCCGATGGCCATGAGAACATGGCTGCAGGGGATTTCCTTGAGCTCGGACTCATCATACTTCGGATTGAAGCGGCCGGTCTCGTCCTTAACGCTGACGCACTTTTTGAAGACGATGGAGGCAATGCTTCCGTCCACATTTTTCCTGATCTCCTTGGGTCCCCAGCCGTTGCAGAGCTCGATGCCCTCGGCGAGAATCTCCTGAACTTCGTCCTTTGCGGCCGGCATCTCATCCCTCTGCTCCAGGCAGAGCATGGTGACATGGCCGTCCGTGCAGCGGAGCGCGGCGCGCGCCACATCGGCAGCGACATTTCCGCCGCCGACGACAACGACATCGCCGTCCAGACGCACCGGCTCACTGGTCTTCTCATCCGACAGACCGGTGCCGGTTGCCAGGTTGACTCTCTTTAAGAAATGTACACCGGACTCGACTCCTTCCGCATCCTCGCCAGGAACCCCTGCCAGTCGTCCGCCCTGCAGGCCGATGGCGATAAAGAATGCCTTGTATCCCTGGTCGCGGAGGTCCTGAATGGTGACATCCTTACCGACCTCGACGCCGCACTTCATTTCAGCGCCCATCTTTTTCACCAGCTCGATCTCGGAAGCCAGGACGTCCTTCTCAAGACGGAAGTTCGGAATGCCGTTTAAAAGCATGCCGCCCGGACGGTCTTCCTTTTCGAAGATAGTGACCGGATAGCCTTCCTTGCGAAGGAACCAGGCAGCGGTCAGGCCGGCGGGGCCTGCGCCGATGATGGCGATCGGATACTTGGTCCACTGCTGGCCGTCGCCGTTTTCCGAAGGATCCAGGAAGAGATCCGGATTCTTCCGCTCGTACTGAGCCAGGAATTTCTTGATTTCATCGATGGCAACCGGACGGTCGATGGTGCCGCGGGTGCAGCGGTCCTCGCATCGCTTGTTGCAGACAGCTCCGCAGACTGCCGGGAAAGGATTGTCCTGACGGATCAGGCGGACCGCTTCCTCATAACGTCCCTCGGCGGCCATCCTGACATAGCCCTGAACGGCGATATGTGCCGGGCAGGCCGACTTGCAGGGGGAAGTACCGGAATCGTAGCACTGAATCTGGTTGTTGTCCCGGTAGTTCCGGTCCCACTTGTCCTCGCCCCAGACATGATCGTCCGGAAGCTCGTGAACCGGATACATGACCTTGGAGCCATCCTTGCGGCAGAGCTTCTGACCGAGCTTTGCGGCGCCGGCCGGACAGACCTCGACGCACTTGCCGCAGGCCACACACTTCTCTGCATCGACATGGGCCCGGTAAGCGCTCCGGGACATGTTCGGCGTGTTGAAAAGCTGAGAGGTCCGGAGTCCGTAGCAGCTTCCCGGCGAGCAGTTGCAGATACCGACGATCCGGTTGGGGCCATCGAGGTTTGTGATCTGATGGACGTAGCCCTTCCGCTCAGCGCGCTGGATGATGTCCAGGGCTTCCTCACGCGTGATATATTCGGCGTCCTTGCCGGACTCTACCAGGAACTCAGCAATGTCGCCGACACCGATGCACATTTTGCCCTCGATATCGCCGACGCCCTCGCCACGGATCCGCTGGGCCTTCCGACAGGCGCAGACCATCTTGCAGAACTTATCGTATTTATTGAGCCAGTGAGACAAATGCTCGACATCGGCCGACTGGGAACTGGTGTCGATGGCCGCCTCAACCGGGATGACGTGCATGCCGATGCCGGCGCCTCCGGGAGGAACCAGCTTTCCGGCCATGGCAACCGGTTCCTGGGGAGCCAGGTTGAACATGGTGGCAACCTCGGGATGATCATCGCAAAGCGTCGGATGCTCGACCATGTACTCGCCGGAGCCGACCACCCACTTGGGAATGGTGTACTGAATGTGCTGGTCTGCATTGTCCCGATTCTGCTCGATGATGCCGATCCAGAGCAGGTGGTCGATGACCTTCTGGGTCTCCTCCTCGGACATGTTGTTCTTCTCGGCCAGCCACTTGGTGGTCCGGCCGACCCGGCGCTCCTCAAAGCTCAGCATGAACTTGACTTCATCCTTGGTCAGGAGCCGGTCCAGGATCCAGAAATCCATATGGTTTTCCTTCATGCCGCCCGGCAGCTTCCTGGGAATCGAATCGGTGATCAGCTGAGCCAGCTTTGTGACCAGCTTCTTTTTCTCAGGATCGTCGCAGTGATAGTCCTCGGTCGGGAAATCCCGCTCGTTGACATGCAATTTCGGATTGACTTCTTTTACCATAATTTTCCCCCTATGGCGCAGTTTTGGTTGGTGGTGCAAGCATTTGGTTCTGTCTTGATTTGTTGGTGCAATCCTGTGGTGCGGTTCTGATGATTATCTCAATCATCTGGCACTGCATTGATTGCTGCCTCAATCGCATAGCACCGCCTTTGATTGTTATTCCAATCACATGGCGCAATATTTGAATGTTATCTCAATTATACAGGGGATTGGAGGAAAATGAAATTGCAGGAATAGGTTTCTTTTTTGCATATTCGTTAATTTCTTCACGAGCCTTGCAAAAATGCCGATGGTTCTATTTTTAATCCGTCTGGATGTCCTGTCCGTCCGGAATCAGACAATCAGCCGTCTTGCAAATTCGATGATGAGGCCGGCCGCCAGTTCATTTTTCAGAGAATGGTCATCCTCTGCCGGATAGAGGCTTCCTGCCCTGCTTCTGGTTTCCTCGGGTAGCTTCGAAAGGTCGGTTTTCACATTGAGTCCAACCCCGATCACAACCCACTGCAGAAATCCGGATTCAAACTCATAGCCCGACTCGGTCAGAATTCCGCCGACCTTTCGCCCGTCCAGATAGAGGTCATTGGCTTCATAGGAAATCTTCTTCCCCGTCACCCGGTCCACGCAGGCACAGGCCGCCTCCAGAGAGCGATTCATGATTTCCTTGGGATCGGTGGTGGAGAGAGTTGGAGCTATGATTTGGTTGGCTTCATTTATTCGACTGGTTTCTCCCATCTGACCAGCTTCTTTGATTCGACTGGTTTCAACCATCTGACCAGCTACTTCTATCTGACCGGCTTCACCCTTCAGATGTTTCTCGGAAGTACTCTTCATTGAAATAGGTGTCTGCATGAATCCAGTCAAATTTTCCATTTCCGGTCTTAACAAAAGCGAGAAATACAGCCCTCCCGCCGGGCTGGCAAAAGCATTGGATCTCCTGCCCCGTCCGGCCGTCTGCTGGTCAGCAAGAATGACTGTTCCACTTTCCGCGCCTGCAATGGCCAGACGCTTGCCTTCCTGATTTGTGGAATCAATTTCCGGATAGACTTTGATATGGAAGGAAGATGGAGTTGTTATAGATGAACCCTCCAGACATTTACGAATTTTCTCTTCATCCAGTAGATCTGGCTCTGCAAGAAGGCAGTAGCCCTTCCTGGTTTCGGCATCGATAGCATAGCCCTCTGCCCGCAGGGATTTCACAGCCTTCCAGACCGCATTCCTGGAGAGACCCAGCCGGTCCGCAATCTCCTCACCGGAGAGGAAAGTCTTCTTATTCTGCTGCAGTATGGATTTCACCTGTTCTTTAGATGATGCCATCTTATCCCCCACAAAATTGACAGAGCCAAACGTACATCGGAAACATCGGAATTCAAGTTTTTTCTCAAAATCGATGTTCAAAATCCAGATAATCCAGTAATCGAACATCGGAATTTGAGTTTTCTTCAAAATCGATGTTCAAAATCCAGATAATCCAGTAATCGAACATCGAGATTTGAGTTTTCCTTCAAAATCGATGTTCAAAATCCGGATAATCCAGTAATCGAACATCGGGATTTGAGTTTTTCTTCGAAATCGATGTTTAATTCCAAAACCATGATCCGGATATGGAGAATCGGGAATTTTCTTCGTTGCCAATGTAAGATTCGGGAAAACAGCCCTCAGCTCAGTCCCGCGTTCATGCTTCCTGTGTGATAACCGCCAAGATCCAGGGTCACATAAGTAAAGCCAAGGGTATGAAAATGCCGGTCTACCTTTCGCCGGATCTCCGGGCCGGCCAGCCTCGGAATCTCATCGACCGGGACCTCGATCCGCGCGATGAAATCGCTGTCCCCGTGGATGCGGACGCGCAGCTGATTGAAGCCTAGATCCAGCAGGTACTGCTCAGCCAGATCGACCATGCGAAGCTTCTGGTCGGAGATGGTTTCCCCGTAGACGAACCGCGACGACAGGCAGGCGAAGCTCTGCTTCCGATAGGTTTTCAGCCTCAGCTTTTTCGAAAGTTCCCGGATCTCGGCCTTGCTTAAGCCGGCCCGCCGAAGGGGACTTTTGACGCCCAGCTCCTCGACTGCCTTGAGGCCCGGCCGGAAGTCGCCGTTGTCGTCCATATTAGACCCTTCCAAAATGTAGACCGTCTCGCCATTTACCTGCTCTTTGGCCAGCTCTGCAATCTCCGTAAAAAGCTCGCGCTTGCAGAGATAGCAGCGGTTGGTCGGGTTCTGGCGGAAGCCCGGAATATCCAGTTCCTCGGAATTGGTATAGAGATGGCGGATGCCCTCTTCAGTGCAGAAGTCATCGGACTCATGCAACTCCCGCTCCGGAAAAGACTTGGATTTTGCAGTTACGGCAAAGGCCCTGTCCCCCAGGACATCATGCGCCACCTTTAATAAAAGTGTCGAATCCACTCCGCCGGAAAAAGCGACGGCCACGCAGCCGAGAGACCGGATATAATCCCGGAGGTCCTGATACTTCTCATCCAGAGACTTCTCCGCCTGTCCCTCCGGAGTCACCTTACCCGGGTCAATTCGATATTCTTCCAGTACGTTTTTCTTTACTACTTCCTGAACTTTCTGATTCATCCAAATGATCTTTCATCTGTCAAACTGGCTTCCCTGTTCTCTTTCCAGGCAATTTCCCAGCTTTTCCTTCAAACTTTTCTTTTAAACTTTTCTTTTTTCTATATCGAACTTTCACTTCAAAAACCGCCTTTACCGTGGCATGAAAAGCGCATTTTTTTGAAATAATTGCCTATATCGAACTCATGGATCGATTTTAATGGAAATCTCCAACCCCGATCCAATTATCCCTGGCTTTTGTGAACTCATGAATCGATCTGGATAAAAATCCCCAATCCCGTTCCATTCTCCTCTTGATTTCCTGATTTCATGGATCGATCTTGCCGAAAATTCCCAATCCCATTCCATTCTTCTCCAGCTTTTATGGATTCTCAGCCTTCCTGTTTCCAGGCCTCAACTGCCTTCTTCAGCCTCTGCACGCCGTCTTCAACAAAGCTTCTGGGGCAGGCTAGGTTCATGCGGAGGTAATAGCTTCCGCCCTTTCCGTACTGCTCGCCATTCGATAAGAAGAGTCCTGTCTTAGCCCGAATATAGTCGGCAAGAGGCGCCTTGCTGCCGTAATTATGGCTCTGGTCATCTGTCAAGCCCTCAGCCATCGCCTTGAGCTTCAACCCATACCCCACATCCTTCAGCTTCCGCCCATCAATCCAGAGAAGATAGGTCGCAGGGCCGCTGGCAACGGACAGCTCGGGAATCTCCTTCTCAATAAAATCCCGGACATAAGCCTTGTTCCCGGCCACATAGGCCCGTAGCTGGTCCAGCCAGTCGCCGCATTCATTAAAGGCCGCAACCGCCACATCGACTGCGAAGGCATTGGGTTCGCCGCATTCATCGGTATTGAGGCCACGGTCTACCTTATTCCGGAGATAAGGATCCGGCACGGAAATGGCCGAAGTGTGGAGGCCTGCGATGTTAAAGCACTTGGTCGGGGCGAGACATGTGATGCTGACCTCCCTGCAGGTCTCAGAGGCCGATGCGAAGGGAATATAGGCCGTCCCGGGGTCTGTCAGATCACAGTGAATCTCGTCCGAAACGACGATGACATGGTTTATCTTTGCCAGGTCACCGATCCGCGCCAGCTCTTCCCTGGTCCAGATCCGGCCGACCGGATTCTGGGGATTGCAGAGGAAGAACATGGTCGTCTGCGGATCGGAAAGCCGCGCTTCCAGATCCGGCCAGTCGATGTCATAGGTTCCGTCGGGCTTTCGAATCAGCTCGGATTCACTGACACGCCGGCCGTTATTGATAACGGAATTGTAGAAAATATTGTAAACCGGAGTCAGGAAGACGATCTTCTCGCCTGGTGTTGTCAGCTTTCGCACGACACTGGACATGGTCGGAACCACGCCGGTCGAAAAGATCAACCAGTCCTTTTCCATGGTGAATCCATGCCGGGTCTTCCACCAATCGATATAGGCCTGGTACCAGCGGTCCGGCAGATAGGAGTAGCCGAAGACACCTTGCTTTACCTTATTCTCAATGGCCTGACGGATGGGCGGCGCGGCTTCGAAATCCATGTCCGCAACCCACATGGGCAGCTCGCCCGGCTTTAAAATGTCCCATTTGAAGCAGTCCGTGCCGCGGCGGTCGATGACCTTGTCGAAATCGTATGTCATATGTGTCCTCGTGCTTTCTTATGCGTCTACTTGCTTCTACTTATTTCAAGAAAAATCTTGATTTCCTGATCTTGTACCTCGGGATGAAAGATTTTCTTGATTCCCGAGGTATAATTCCCGAATTCTTGTGATTTCATACCTCGGGATGGAAGCTTTCCTTGATTTCCGAGGTATAATACCCTGCTTTCCAAGATTCATGGATCGATTTTGAAGGAAATATCAAATCCCGATGTCCGATTTCGTGATTCCCGGAATTATAAACATCGATTTCAAGGAAAAATTCAAATCCCGATGTCTGATTTCGTGATTCCCGGAATTATAAACATCGATTTCGTGAAAAAATTCAAATTCCGATGTTCGATTTCGTGATTTTGCGGATTTTAAACATCGATTTCGACAGAAATCTCAAATCCCGATGTTCGATTACCGGATTTCCACGTATTCATACATCGATCTCGAAGGAAATCTCACCCCCGATGTCTTTGATGCAGAGTTTCGTCAACCTCTTCAGAGCTTCTCCTCCAGCTCCTTCACCACACTCTTCAGCACCCCGTCTTCAAAGGGATTCTGCAGGCCGACCTGCTTCAGCAAACCTGTGAAGAAATCCGACGCCGACAGGCGGCAGAGCTTGAGATAACTCTCCCATGCGCCCTTGAAATCCCGGTCCATCCAGTTCTTGTACTGGAGAGCGTCGGTGCCTGCGATGCAGTAGTCGATGTAGTAAAGCGGGCAGTCATAGATATGGTGCTGCTTCTGCCAGAAGCCGCCTTCCTCGAAATAAGCATTGCCCGTATAATCCAGATGGGGCTTGTACTGGCGCTCCAGATCCCTCCAGACAGCCCGGCGCTCCTTTGGAGACAGGCCCGTATCCTGATAGCAGATTTCCTGGAACTCATCCACCATGGTTCCGTAAGGAATGAAAATCACGGAATCCTCGAAATGCATCTCCCGGTAGTCGTCCGCCCGGTCCCCGAAGAAGAGTTCCATCCAGGGCTCGGTGAAAAACTCCATGGACATGGAATGGGTCTCGGCGGTTTCCATGGTGATGTCGCGGTGCTCGCGAATAGGATCCTCGTAGGCCAGATAGCCCTGGAAAGCGTGCCCGCACTCATGCGTAATGACGTCCACATCCCCGCTCGTTCCATTAAAATTGGCGAAAATGAAGGGCGACCTGTAATCGGGAATGTCGGTCATGTAGCCGCCCGTCTTCTTGGTTTTCCGCCCCTCGACGTCGAAAAGCTCGTTGTCGCACATGAAGTTCATGAATTCGCGGGTTTCCGGCGACAGCTCGCCGTACATCTTCCGACCTTTTTCCAGGATCTCTTTCGGACTGCCGATCGGCGCCGGGTTTCCATTCGTGAAATATAGACCCTCATCGTAGTAGGCCAGATGCGAAAGTCCCAGCCGCTTTCTCCGCTTCTCGTGCAGCTTCTCCGCGAAGGGAACCATGTCCCGCTTGACCTGCTTCCGGAATTCCTGCATGTCGGACCGGCTGTAGCAGTTCCGGTTCATCCGGGCATCGCCGAGGGGCAGGTAATTCTCGTGTCCCATGGCCTGACCCTGGGCCGTCCGGTTCTTGACCAGCTTGTCATAGATGTCATCAAACTCCTCGACATGAGAAGCCAGGAAAGCCGAATACTTTTCCCAGGCTTCCTTCCGGACATTGCGGTCCGGCGAATGAAGATAGGGCGTCATGAGAGAAAGGTTCAGAGTCTCGCCCTTCCAGTCGATCTTGGCTGTTGCCAGAAGCTTGTTATAGGCAGCCTCGAGCTTTTTCTCCTCTGCCATGAGACCTAAGATCTTGTCATCCACAGTCTTCTGGGCAATTTCGATATTCTTGAAAGCTACAGGTCCGATCTTCTCTTCGAGATAGGGTCTATATTTGGACGTGAGAAGCTTCTTCTGATAATCGACGATCAGCTTCTCGAAAATCGGCTCGTGCTCGTCGGAAAATTCCTGCTCCTTCTCGTAATAGGGATCGGTCATGTCGCCGTCATTTCGGATCATGCAGATTTCCCGCATGGAGCGGACCCGGTCGGTGATCTCGTAGAAACGTTCGTGCACCCGGAAAGCCTCCTCGCCCGATCGGGCCTGGTCTAAGTCCTCGCCGAGCTTCTGGAAATCCTTCTTCAACTGGTCAAAATCCACCCTCTTGTAGGGCATCTCACTGAATTTCATATGCGCCTCTCATCTAATCAATAACTTCTCTAGCCAATAATCTCTCTAGTCAATAACATCTGAAGTCAATAACTTCCTATATTTTTGGGCTTGAATTTGAATCCAAATACCGGCTGGCCTGTATTTATACAACGATTTTGATCAAAATCTCAGATTCCGATGTTTTTTCTCGGGCTGACCTGTCTTTATACATCGATTTTGGTCAAAATTTCAGATTCCGTTGTTTTTTTCTCGGGCAGATCTGTTTTTATACATCGATTTTGAGAAAAATCTCCAATTCCGATGTTTTTTTCTCCAGCCGGCCTGTTTTTATACATCGATTTTGATCAAAATCTCCAATTCCGATGTTTTTTCTCCATCCAGCCTGTTTTTATACATCGATTTTGGCCAAAATCTCAAATTTCGATGTTTTTCCCCAGCCAAGCTGATTTACTAACGATCCTCAATCCTTCAGCATCTCCGGCATCACCATATCGCAGGTCATCTCTTCGAAGGTCTGGGGCTTAATCATCCACTCGGCCCGGCCGTCCTTTACCAGGAGAACGCCCGGCGTCGGATTGGAGTTATAGTTCATGGCCATGGAATAACCGTAGGCGCCGGTGGAAAACATCGCAAGTATGTCACCGGCATGCGCCTCGGGAAGGGGATAATCCTTTAATAAAATATCGCCCGACTCGCAGTACTTACCGCAGACCGTCACTTTCTCAGCTGGCTCGGCGTCCGCCTTATTGGCAAGAACCGCATCGTATTCTGCCTGATAGAGAGCCACCCGGATGTTGTCGCCCATGCCGCCGTCGATCGAGACATACTTGCGGATACCCGGGATATCCTTGATCTGGCCTACCTTATAAAGGGTAATTCCTGCCTCGGCCACAATGGACCGGCCCGGCTCAATGACCGCTGCAGGAAGCGGAATGCCGAGCTCTTCGCTTCTCTTCTTCAGCTCCTCCATCAGAGGGTCGAGGAAGAAGGAATAAGGCTTCCGCTCTTCCTTTGTATAGGTGACGCCGAAGCCGCCGCCGAAATTCACCTCGCTGATCACAGCACCGAAGCGGTCCTTGATCTTTCCGGCCCAGTCCATAAGGACATCCAGAGCTTTGAGATAAGCGTCATTTTCAAAAAGCTGGGAGCCGATATGCATGTGGAGGCCTTTGAGCTCCAGCCAGTCGGAGTCGAGAATGGACTGAATGACCGGGAAGAAAATGTCCTTTTCGAGAGGAATGCCGAATTTCGAATCCTTCTTGCCGGTCACGATATAATCATGCGTCGAAGCGGCCACGCCCGGGGTGATCCGGACCATGATCTGCATCTTCTTCTGATACTTGCGGCAGGCCTCTTCGATCAGGGGCACCTCCTGAAGACCGTCGAGAATGATCCGGCCCACGCCGTAGCGGACCGCCTCATCGATTTCCGCGGGCTGCTTATTGTTGCCGTTGAACTCGATCCGCTCGGCCGGGAAGCCCGCCTTTTCCGCGGTGTAGAGCTCGCCGCCGGAGACGACATCGATGGATGCGCCCTGCTTTTCGACCAGCTTCAGCATGCCGGTCGCGCAGAAAGCCTTGGAAGCGTAAGCCACGCGGTTTCCCGGATACTTATCCACGAAGTCCCGCTTCAGCTCTGCGAATCTCGCCTCGATATCGCTCGCTGATAAAATATAGACCGGTGTACCGAACTTTTCCGCCAGTTCCACTGTGTCGCAGCCATCCCAGAAAAGATGTCCATTTCGAATTTCCTTTACAATTGCAGCCATCGGGTACCTTCTTTCTTTTTCCTTTGATAAGTTATAATAAGCCTAACTCATAGCGCTCAGCCATGCAAGATGTGTATAATATGGTTGAAGCTTCAAAATAGTTGAAGCATGGAAACTTTTGATTGAAACTTTTGATTGCGGCATGGAAACTTTTGATTGCGAAATCCGCTGAACTGTTCTGCATACAGCGTCTAGATCTTAATGATTGAGGAAGGAGGGCTGTCATATGAATCCTATTCAACTCATCGAACGACTTCTGGCCAACCCCGTCCTGATGACAACCGGCCTTGCCTGGCTCATTGCCCAGGGATCCAAGATCCTCATTGAAATCATCAAAGGGGACTTCCACGTTCAGCGGCTGGCCGGAGCCGGCGGTATGCCAAGCTCTCATACGGCAACCGTATGCAGCCTTGCCATTTCAAGCGGGATCGTCCGCGGTTTTGATTCGACCGAATTCGCCATTGCTCTGATTCTGGCTATTATCGTCATTTCTGATGCCCTGTCCGTCCGGGCCGAAGCCGGAAAACATGCCAGAATTCTAAACCGGCTGAGGGAAAGGGAGCTTCTGGAACTGAAGAAATCCGGTGAACAAATTCCAGACGAACATGCATCAGACACCCACTCAGACTCCTCATCGCAAGAAACAGATTCTGACAGTAATTCTTCATCCAGAGAAACAGAGACAGCCAACGAATCTAAGCCAACTTACAAGCCACTCTTCGACAAACCTCTGAAGGAGCAGCTCGGTCACACCCTTCCCCAGGTCATAGTCGGCGGAATCATCGGAATCGTGACTGCAATGATTGTCACGCCCTTATTCTAATTCACCTTTTCTTTCCAGGCATCCTCTGCCTCTACAGATTTCTCTGATTATGGCATTTCCGGCCCTGGTCTACATTTCACCCTGAAGCCAACCGCCAGGAATTCCACTGGCTTATTGCTGTTCAATCAGAATCTTGGTATTCTCTTCCTTACAGTTGTCCGGCTCAATGATCTTCTCGCCAAGTTCCCTGACGCGGATGACGCCGGAGCCCGGATTGAGGATGGAATCCAGCCGCGAAGTCACCTCCGCATCCACATCATAGGCATATTCAAAGGCGTATTTCGTGTTCACCAGCTTGCAGTTGACAAGCTTCAGACCCTCGATATAATCCAGTCCCTGGTTGGACTCGATCGTACAATTGATGAGGGTTAGATTTCTCGTGTTCCAGGCCAGATACTCGCCGGAAATATAGGAATCGTAGACGGTGACATTCTCACAGTTCCAGAAACAGTCCTTGGTCAGAAGCTTGGAATTGTGGATCTCGATGTCATGGCCGCCGTCAAAAGCGTAGTTTCCATAGAGCTCGAGGCCGTCCGCATAGATGTGGCTGGAATTCATGCCGAAATAATCGCCGCGAGCCACAACCTTCTCCAGGCGGACGCCATCACAGTTCCAGAAGGTCTCCTGGGCATTGGGAATGGACGTATTGCGCAATGTGACATCAAAGCAGCGGCGGAAATTCTTCGGCGCGCCGATCATGGAATCCTCGACCAGAAGATGCTTGGTGTACCAGACACCGGACCGGCCCATTTCCTGCCAGACGCAGTCCTTGACCTTCACATCCTCGGAATACCAGAGGGGATATTTCCACTGAAACTCACAATTGTAGAGTTCGATGTGCTTACTTTCCTTAAGCGGACTCTCCCCGTCGTGGAAAACCGTATCATAAATCTTCAGATTCTCACCCCGGTAGAGGGCCCGCTCGCCGGACAGAGACTCCTGACGAACCTCCTCATTCATACGTTTTATAGGGTTAAATCTGTTTGAATTTGGCTTCGTGTCTGAATTTGTGTATGTGTTTGAATTTATATCAGTGTTTGAATCCGAATTCGAATCTGTATTTAAATTAGTATTTGTAACTGTGATCTCAGAATCACTCATGAATTGCCTCCAGAATCTATAAAACCAGCTTGTGTCTGCCAGGCGGTCGGCATTTACGGAACTAATCTTGAGACAGGTCTGATCCTGTGCCATGGACTGGCCTAATCTGCCGCTTCACTCTGGCTATGCCTAGTAACTTACTATGAATTGCCTTTATAAGTTTGCACTTTCACAGCTTGTACGTCAATGAATCTTGGGATATTTTAGAAAGATTTTATAAAATATAAATATCGGTACCCCAGTAGACATCCCTTCCTTTTTTGAGTATTCTAATCTAAGTATCCGAAAAAGGGATCAGAATTTAGAAAGTGAGTTCATTATGCAGTCAGGCTTTATAGATATTCATTGTCACATTCTTCCCGGCTTGGATGACGGTTCCCAGTCTATGGACATGACAAGAGAACTTCTTCGTCTGGAAATCCAGGAAGGGGTCCGGCAAATCGTATTTACGCCACATCTGAGAGACCCATGGATGCATCGGGTTTCATCGGAAGATACAGAGAACGCTTTTCATGCGGTTAGGGAAATGGCAGAACGGGAGTTTCCTGATCTGTCCCTCTACCTCGGTTCGGAATTTATGTACTCAGGCCATGTCCTGGAAAATCATAAAGACCGCATCCGGCCGATGAATCAAACCAGTTTTGTCCTGGTGGAATTCCTCCCGTCCGATGACTGGACACGGATCCGGGGCGGTGTGCAGGAGCTTTTGCAGGCCGGATTCGATCCGATCCTGGCACATTTTGAACGATATGCATGCCTCGTGGAAAAGCCCGACCGGGTATATGAACTTACGGAGATGGGGGTCTACATTCAATCCAACACCGGTGCAACTCTGCACCCTGAAAGCCGGAAGGTCAAGAAATTCTTAAAGACCATGTATAAGGACCGGCAGATCCATCTCATGGCAACCGACTGCCATGATCCGGAGCGACGGGCGCCACATGTCATGGACGCCTATCGGCTGGTCGCCAAGAAATTTGGCGAAGATTATGCAAATGACATTTTCTGCAACAATGCTCTGACTCTCCTTCAAGGCGAGTACCTGTGACAGCTGGAAAAACCCCCTTTTCTTCAAGACGAGTACCTGTGACAGCTGGAAAAGCCCCTTTTTTCAAGACAAATACCTGTGACAGCAAAAAAGCCTCACGGCTTCTCCGGACCAAAACTGCTATCGAAGCGGCAATGGTCCGAAAAGCCGTGAAGCCTTCAGTTTTTAGGTGAATAGGTGCTGTTATGCATTTTCTGATAGTCCAGGATCATGGATGCATTCTGCAATTCCATCCCTGATAATGTCACATTGGCAGCCGGCGTGGTCCCCTGATACCAGGACTTCGTCTGAAAATACTGATTCAGTTCCGACGACTGAAATATAGCCCCATGCCTTGCATAGATCTCATTTCTGGCATAAGTCAGCTGCTGAGGTGTAAACTTTTCCAGATCCGCATCTGTCAAAGCGGTCGTTGCAGCGTTCGGAAGGAGGAAACCATTCGGATCTGCCATTGCCTGGTCCAGGGTCTGGTCCCCGGCCTGAGTTGCGGGCAGCTGGCTCGGCTCCGGCTCCGGTTTTTTCCCTTCTTTCTGATCTTTCTCCTTTTTTTCTGAGCCAGAGTCCGACTTCGCAGATTTCCCCTTTTCGGCTTTTCCAGCCTTCTCTACCAGCTCATCTTCTGTCTTCTGAGAAGGAGCAGAGTTCGAATCCTTCTGGAAGAACTTAATATAGCAGAAGCCCAGAATCAGAACCGCCGCCAAGACGATAGCAAGAATCATAAACAGTTTCTTCCAGAGATTGGAGGAATCTTTCTGCTTAAAATCAACCACCGGCTGTTCTGTCTGAACTGTCTCTTCCGTCTTTGTCTCGAGAATCAGGGGAGCAGTTACCTGCTCCTCTGACTGGGCTTCACTCGCCTGGATAGCTCCGGTTTCCTCTGCATGAACCAGCTCAGGCGCGATCGGTTTTTCCTCTGACCCAGGTTGTTCCGGCTTAGCTGCCTTGTTTCCGGCCTGGTCTATATTTATAGTGACTACTTGCGCTCCACAATGCCAGCAGAACTTTGCGCCGTCCGACAGCTTTGTACCACATTTTCTACAATACATAATTTACTCTCCAAAGCTTTTCAGTCCATCCGACACTTCATGATTCCAATCGTCCACGTTCTCAGAGATAATTTCCCGATACATGGCAGCGCCATCCGTATAGCCGGTGATATAGGTGCCCCAGCCATCTGCCGTGTCAATATGGCTTTCTCCGTAGAGATCTCCACTCGGCACATCACCTCCATCCGTCACACCCTTGAAGCAAACCGGGATATAAACCGGTGTCGGGTTGAAGGATCCATCCGAAGAATTGACCGTTGCCGAACAAACGACAAAGAGAAGGTTATGAGAATCCCAATCGTCATCCGGATCTTTATTGATCAGAAGGTACATACCTGCATACTTAACATCGGAAACCGAGGCATCAGAATATCTTGCATAAAATGCTGTGATCTCATCCTGGGCCTGCTTCTGCAGATCTGCCAGCCGATCATCCTTAAGATCCGACAGCTTCTCAAGATAGCTCTCCAGTCCGGTCACCTTAACAGTATACTTCTTCTGCTTGGGCAGATAGCCATAATTCCGAATAAAGTCACTCTCCATGCCCTTTTTCAAGGTCAGAGTCACCTCATCGCCATTCGAAAGCTGATTCTCGCTGCTAACATCAAAGTAGGAAGCCTCTTCTGGCATACTATCCCAATCGAGAGAACCTTCCCCATTCATTCCCTGAAAGGATAAATCTAATTTCAGATCCTTTTTCGTCACTTTCTTCAGGCCACTGACTTTATAGTCGAAGTCTTTAAATTTAAGGCGAACGCGGCAGTACTTTCCGATCTCTTTGGAATCCAGTTCCTTTGAGAATTTACAGCGAACACTCTGTCCATTGGAAAGATTTTCTGTCTTACTCAGTTTGACAGGGGTATCGCTATCGAGATATTCCTCTACCAGAGCCAAGGCAAGTTTTTCTTCCTTATTACCCTTGATTTTCGAGCTGCTGCCAAACAGATCCGCAAGATCCATCAGGCCTTGGTATTTCTTGATCTCCCTCTTACCGTCGGAAGTAAGCTTGATCTTTCCGGCAAAATCTTTCTCCAGTTTGTCTGTATCCAGTTCTACGCTTGCAGTTCCATATCCGTCGTAGCCCTTGGTCTTGACCTTGACGTATTTATTCAGATCGATCGTCCTCGGTAAAAAAAGAAAGAGAAGAAGACAGACGAAGGCAAGTGCGGCCACACAACCTCCGATAATATAAGGTTTCTTATTCTTCGGTAATTTCACTCCAGTTCCAGAAGGCTGGCTCTGGGCCTGGTTTCCGAACGGCAGCGGCTGGTCCTTGGCCTGGTTGGGCTGAGATTGGTTCGGCTGGCTCTGGCCCTGGTTTCCGAACGGCAGTGGCTGGTCCTTGGCCTGGTTGGACTGAGATTGGTCCGGTTGGCCATTTGCCTGGTTGGCCTGTGCCGGGTTCGGCTGGCTCTGAGCCGGGTCGGCTTGGTTCTGGGGCTCGCCCAGTTTGGCACCACAATTCTGGCAGAAAACCGCATCTTCCGGGTTATCTGCACCACATTTCTTGCAAATCAACATAATAATCCTCCCTTTAAATTATATAACTCCTATGCCCAATCTATGATATGTGTGACAAAAGCAGCTTTTGACACTGTGATCATTTGCAGTAAATACTATGAAACACATGCACAGATGCTTCGAAGAAATCCCCCGCCTATAAACTATTAGAAGAAATCCCCGCTCAACAGAGATTTCAGATCTTCAATGTCCGAAGCTGGCAGATAGAAGGATGCACCCGTCTTTACCATGAGAAATACCTTGACAGCCAAAGTCAAGAAGACCGCTGCAAATAGCAGAAAATAAATCAAACCATTTTTCCCCTGGTCTGCAATCGGCAGATCTACTGCAATCAGTATCAGACCCCAGATGCTTCCTGCAAAGAAGACAAAGCATCCTGCAATCGGATTGATCAGTAAGACAATAAATGAGAACAAGATCACCGGCACAAGGGTCATGCTCCGAAGAGAGACCAGGGCAATCGCCTGTTTGAAATCCAGAGGATTCTTCACGATCATCATGACCAGGAAAATACATCCGGCAAGAATCAGTTGAAACAGGATACTATATGCCAACGTGCCAAAGAAAATTTTTCCATAGACCGGTTTCAAGGCATCGGATTCGCCGAAGAAGCCTGCCAGCTTTGCCAGTGTTTGTCCCTCGAAAAGCATTCCAAAAAGAGCGGAAAGAATTGCCTGAATCACAATAAATCCACACGCCAATTTTACGTCTTTATATTCCACAAACTTCTTTCCAATATCTGCAGGATTCTGCATAAATATCTTCCATGTATTAAATAAGTTTTTGAAATAGACGCTTACCTGATTCGGCTGAGCCGGGGTTGCCTGCTGGTTCTGGTATGCCTGCTGATTTTGATTGACCTGCTGACTCTGATATGCCTGCTGTTTCTGATTTGCCTGCTGGTTTTGATTGACCTGCTGACTCTGATATGCCTGCTGATTCTGATTTGCCTGCTGATCTTGATTGGCCTGTTCCTGCGCCTGGTTTGTCGCATGACCCTGGTTCAGCTCTTCCTGCGCCGGGATTGCTTCATTAGACCGGCCCTCTGCCTCCTGTTTCGAAGTTTCCCCATCGGACTGACTGACAGGTGTTCCGCAGTTCGGACAAAAAGTCATATTCGGTTGGAGCTCTGCTCCACATTTTTTACAAAACATTCTTTCCTCCCTCTACATACAAACAAAAATCAAATCCTTCCAATTACTAGTGACACGATGAAATCTGTACAAACCCTCCCTTAAATTTATAAGTTTCTACGGTGCAAAATCGATAGATAAATATATTATACCCGTTTTTTTGAATCACACAAATAAAACCAAACCCCAAAATGGAATAATAATCCTCACTCCCCTACTCCAGCGATTTCAACGCCCGCTTAGCATCCTAAATCTTTTTCCACTCTTTCATTATGGAAGACATTATGGAAGATTCAAATCCTGCCGATAAGCCTATAGAAGGAATCCAAAAAGAAAGGCGGTCCCTATGTCGAATCTCGATCCGTTCAGTCGGCTTAGTTCTATAGGCAATCTTCGAACTTATACCAAGAATCTCACCATGACCAAGCAATGGAAACAACGGAAGGAATCCGGCCAGATGGTGGTCCGCTACAATGAAGACAACTACATCACCGAAGCCGGGAAAAACATG
>JAQYBF010000098.1 GCA_029338875.1 Lachnospiraceae bacterium | reverse complement strand
GGAGTTCATCCAGAGCGATCCGGAAGATGCCGAAGAATGAGAATCTGCTCCTACTCAAGCCAAGTCGACAGGAAGGTTGAGTAGGAGTTTTTCAGGAAGTTAAGAAGCATACCCTCAATAAATTTTTCAGAAATAAATAGGGTATTTATACCCTATAAAAAGTATAACAAAAAAGCCGGCTATTTGCAATCATTTTCGATTACAAACGCCGGTTTTTGGCCATTTTCTTCATCTCACGATTGACGAATTACTCATTGAGGGTACTTTTCTTTGGAAGTTCACATTTATCAATAATTCTCTTTCAAAAAGCCGATAATATATTCGAATGCATGTAGAAATGTACGGAAAACCGCATGGATCTCATGCAATTCCCGAACGATCTATAGTAAGATAAGTAACGTATGGGAATTCTTTCGAGATCATTTTCATCTGTTTCACTCTTTATGGTTTCGGACAGATCATCGAATATTGCTAGATGAGGGAGGACTTTTCATGGCAGACTATACAGAGAGGCGGAGCGGGACCTTATCTCGCGCCAAAAGGCAGCATTACGGCCTGATTGCCGGGATTCTGACCTTATCGGTCTATATTTCCCTGATGATCCTGCAGGATGTAGTGCATCTCCTGACGGGAAACGGAGGACTGAAGGCGGTGGACCTCCTGGTTCAGATCATATCGGGCCTGGTTCTGGCTCTTCTCTTAGGCATACTGATCTCTAAGCAGATGCGGAATTCCACGAATGAGAGGGAACTGGCGCGATTCGTCAATGACAGCGATGAGGCGCTTTCGGTTGTGGCGGCCGACGGGAGTGAGGTCTATCTTTGCAACCGGGCCTTCCGACAGACCTGGGGCGACAACCGGCCTCTGAATCCGGGGACTTCCTATAACCAGCATTTCAAGTATCTGGGCATCTCTCTCGAGGATCTGGTCGAGAGGGAAGAGTATGTCGTGAAAAGCGCCAAGCCCGACCGGGAGGTGGCGCTCCGCATTCAGCCGACCACCTGGGAGGGGGAGTCGGCTTATGTGATCCGGGCCATTGAGTATGACATGGGCGTCTATGATCCTCTGACCCTTCTGCCCAATTCCTATTTCTTCGACACACGTTGGTGCCTGGCACCAACGTTCGGACCAGGTTGTAGCCGTCCTCGGTGAGATAGTAGGAAGTCCTCCGGACATCGCCGTCAGTGTAGACGACCTTGTTATTGACGAAGCTGACCGGAATGTCCTGGTACTGCCTCTGGTCGAAATCAAAACCCGAGAATGACATGCTCTGTCCTTCATTGGACAGGATGACATTGATGATGAAATCGGAGAGAGCCCTGCACTCATCGTAGCCGATTGGCTTTCGAAAATAAGAGGTGTTCAGATCGTCGAGAAAGGCTGCGATGTCGTCAACCGTGCAATTTTCATCCTTTAAGGACTGCTCCATGATATAGAGAAGGACGGAAAAAAGCAGGTTGATCTGCTCGTCATTCTCCTCGAAGCCGTACTGCTTCCAGGTCTGTTTATTCATGCTCATGCGAAGAAGCACCGCATAACGGCCGACAGATTTCATTCTTCGCGCGAATTGATCCAGAAATTCGTATTGCATGTAATCCCCCGTGTGAGATTTGGTGGTTGGTATCTTTGCTACCGGCGTTGGTTCAGAAGTCCAGGATATTGAGGATCTCCTGCGGGATATAGAGCCCCTTTTCCAGGATTTCTCTCATTTGCCGTCTGGTCTTTTCATCAAAGCAAAAGAAGAATTCATCCCCAATGCTTCGGTTCTGCTGCTCTCTGGTCTTCGGAAGCCTGTCAAAGCCGATGACTTCGGCCTTGTCGACCATTTTTTCATAGGCTTCGTGAAAGGGTGCGATCTTACGGTCTACATTTCCGAAGATCTCTCTCACCTTGTCATAGATTCCGATACCCTCATAATCCAAGTCGCCGAAGTAGAGATAGTGATTCTTCGGATCTCTCATATAGGGTTCGACACAGAGCTCAAAATCATCGAGCGATTTCCAGATGCCCTTTCCGGCACCGTAAATCAATGTGCCGATTGGCCTGCCGAAAATCTCTTTCTTCCCGTCGAGAAGGGCCTTTCGCATAGAGAAGAAGGTGTCTTTATTTTCAATCATGAGGATATTCTGGCCGGGGATCCGGTCCGCCGAATAATAGGCCAGGGGTTCCGAGGTCGGATAGAAGGAGAGGACGGACGGGTCAATGCCGCAGTTTTTCAAAATGCGAAAGCCGGAACCCTTCTGGAGGAACTTCTCCTCCTGCCAGATAGCGAAGCTTCGTTCGTTCTCAGAGACTTCTGTTCGGAGGTCCTCGCTGTGATTTCGGAGATAATCGCTCAGTTTTAAGACAAAGGGCCGGTCCTTCTCGTAGATTGCCATATGGCGGAGATAGTAGTCCGGCGAGATCCGGGGATCCAGGTCGAAGGACAGCTCGTTTCGGTAGCGGCTGTCATCCCGCTCGGGCGTCACAAGCCAGAAGCGGAGGGGCAGTGCCGGGCTCTTCCCGTTACTCTTGGCCGATTTCATCGGAAGGATCTTCCCCTTATCCATAAGACCGGTCACATATGCATACTGCTCCCGGTAGGAAGCAGAAGATTTGCCTTTCAAAAGCTCTTCAAGCGTTATTTTCTTCATGGAGATATCTTAGCATAGATGGAGGGGGAAGGATAATTTTTCCTTAAGTTTCATGGTTTTTGTCACTCTCGGAGGGCAGATATTCGATATACGGAGGGCACATCTCTATCTAAAATATTTCAATTCCGTCAAATGCAGAAGACTGCATAGAGCGGGATAGAAATCAGGCCATCGGATGCCCCGAAATTCAATTCCGAGATCCGGATTGCGTGATCTGTAAGTCATCATAGAGGCTGATTCGAGGACTGTTGATTTCTCTTGCGTGATAGCACGGATCATGCGGATTTGCGAAAAAATGGAGATGCTTCCACTTTTTCGTGTAAAAAAATGGAGATGCTTCCACTTTTTGCACAGATAAATGGAGATGAATCTATTATTTCACGAAGTTGTTTTAATAAATTATGGGAATTGCAGACTCTATCAATTTCTACTTCTCCTTTTGAACTCTTCCTGGGCCCTCTCGAAGGTCTCAGCCGAGATGATCGCTTCATGGCTCCCTTCGACATAGATCTGAGGGAGCTCGCCCTCGTTCGTCTTCCTCTCCTTCGTCAGATAATCCACAGTAAAGGTCTTCTGTAAGAGGGCATCACCTTTGTATTTCTCGTTCCTAAGGATATGGCGGATGGTCTCCTGGCTCCATATTTTCCATCCCATGGGGGTCAGGATGCCATCCCCTGTCAGGTCCTTCGCAATCCTGTAGCAGGACTTCCCGGCCAGGAATTCATGATAGATCCGCCAGACGATGGCCGCCTCCTTCGGATCCACAAGGATCTCACCCTTCGGTCCCCGCCGATAGCCCAGAAAGGAAGAAAAGGGGATGGTGACCTTTCCTTCATTCAGCCGCTTCCTCTGGCCCCAGGTGCAGTTCTCGGAGATCGTACGCGCTTCTTCCTGGGCAATGGAGGACATGATGGTCAAAAAGAGCTCGCCCGTCCCGTCGAAGGTCCGGATCCCCTCTTTTTCAAAATAGCACTCGACCCCGTGCTCCTTCAGCCTCCATCCATTCTCATCCGCTCGACAATATAGTAAAAAGCCGGAAAGCTTTGCAATGGCTGCTTTTTACCGGACGTTCATCCCAAAATAAAAATACGGAAATCTCCCTGCCTGAGTGATAGGAAAGAAGATTCCCGTATGAAATAACCTTGTATGGTTGAATTAGTAGCCTGTATTACTGACGAAGCAGAAGTTCAATGGCGTTTGTTTTGCTTTGGTTCACCTGTGCAAGCATTGCCATGGATGCCTGTGAAAGAATCTGGTCTTTAGCCAGCTCTGCAGTACCGATAGCCATATCCATGTCGCGGATTCTCGATAGAGCACTAGTTACATTTTCAGTAGAAACGCCATTGCTGTTCATGGAATGCTCCAGACGATTTTGTGTGGCTCCCCAGACAGCACGCTTGGAGGATACCCGGTCGATAGCTCTATCTAATTGTTTTACAGCCAGTTGAGCATCTTCCTGAGTGTCAGTCTTGGTTGTGTAGATACCGAGAGATGCCGTATTCATCTGAAAACGCGGTATTTTTGTGGAATCACCGACAAAGTTACTGTGCTGGATCTGAATATAATTATCATCATTTTCCAGAATAATATTGTTGTCAAATACCGGACGAAGTGCTTCGTTTGGATTCTCTGAGATGGTTCCCATAGTTGCTGTGGTCCAACCCTCAGAGGTCAGATGTATAGTGGAAGCGTCTAAGGCACCCTTGATCCGTTTTTTGACTGCGGCCTGCAGAGCTGCATTTTCGTCTGTTGTTGTGGAGCCGCTATCTTCCAAATCATAGGTGTAGGTAATTTTATACTTCTGCACATTACTGTCTGAGAGCTCTGCTGTCGTTGCCTGACTGTAATAGATGTTATTGGAAGCATCTGTTTTCTGAACATACAGGGTATCGTTTCCGGTCGGCGTATTCTCTGCAGTCATTTGCGCATGAACGATGTTTAGTAAATCATTGAAGTTATAGCGGTATTGCAGATTGATGTTATCTGTTCCGTTTGTGTTTGTATGATCAAAGTTTACATTAAATTCCTGATTACTTCCAAGTGTATATGGTCGAGTATAAAATGTCGAATTCTGGCGATACTCCTCGCTTAGAAACTGACGATTGTCCATCACATACAGTTTTGTGCCATCTGCTGCGTACTGTTGATAATGAAAGTCAAATCCACTGGTATTGATAATGGAGACAATGGCGGAAGCTAAATTGGATGGCAGTACCATTTGTTTGGCCAAAGAGTTTATATCAATGCTCAGGGAATAGTTGCTATTATTGTCATTTTCCAGTTTGTATTTGTATCCGTTTTTGGGATCCGTATTATAACCTGTTCCGGAACCGTCAGTAAATGGTATGCTGTAGTGATTGTCACAGGTAGAACAGGTGGAATCAAACCCGGTGCCAATTAGCTGGTTTACATTTTTCAGCCCGCTGAAATCAATGTGTGCTGAAAAGAGAGAATCTTTATCAGAATTTTGATTATTAAAATCTATGTCGCGGCTTGTTGTCATCTTTTTGTCTTTTATATCACTTAGCTTCAGATCTTCTGAGAAGTAGCCATCCGTGGTGATTTTATTAGCACCGAGAACGTCTTTCAGATCCTTTTCAAGCACCGGAGTGTTGCCGGCAATAGCAGAATTTGCTACAGCTGTTTTTAGATTTTGCCAGAAATTTTGAAGCTTACTGCTGACATCAAGGGTGAGTTCACCTAGAGAATTGCCCTTTTCACTTGTGAAAGTGATGCCGGAGCCTGTAGTATTGGCATTCGTATTAAATTTAATAGTCATGTCCTCTAAATCTGTTGTTGTTGTCGGATCCGAATCAGTAGTCATCACTCCCTCTCGATCATAACTCCCAGTTTTTACATTGAAATCACGGCCAAGATTCAACTCATCCTCAAGAGTCGGATTCAGTTTTGCATAGCTGGTGAAAACGGCAACATTTGCATCTGTGCAGCTGCTGGTCATCTTATAGGACGCATGGGAATTGTCAAGGGTGATGTCTATGCCATTAAGTCCATTAATGACAGAGTCTACACTGGTGACATCAGATAATTTTAACGTGAAACTAAGGGAGGAATCCGCATTATCCGGGTCTGTATAGGAATAGGTATAGGAGTTTCCGGCAGGAATGTGGTTTCCTGAATCCCAGATATCATTCCCTTTTGCACCTTTAGCAGGTGGATTGATATAGCTTTGCAGATCCTCATCCGGATTATCTACGCCCAGATCTTTCCAGGATTTTCTGGAGTTATTGATCTCTTTGCCGCTGGCCTTGTCGCGAAGAGCAATTCCTTTTCGGTCGACAATCAGAGAATATAGAGCCCCCTGTTTCATTTTCTGTACCAGTGTATTCGATAAGACGACAGGAATTGTAGGAACTTCAGTCTTGATTGCAGCTTCTGCCTGCACACTATCCAATGTGGTCTTCCAGGTATAGGTTTCCTTACCGGTTGTATGCATATCATTGATGCGGTCGATCATCTCCTGCTGAGTGTCTGTCCCTTCCGGAACATAGATCGTAGCAGTTGCTCCGGCATATGACAGAGTCCACATACCGGGATGAATATTGCTGCCGGTGCAGGGAAATCCGTCATCGTCTTTCACATTGCTCCAGGGAATCTGCTGGCCATCAATATTTACGCCGGAAGCATTTGCAGTTAGGGAGACGGTACGAGTAACTTCCGGAACCTCCGCTCCGTCTTCACAATGAAAATGAAGATTCGTTCCATTCAAATTAAAGTCATAGTCACCGCCGATAAAGACCTGTTTTCCATTTTCCACACGTACCATGACGGGTTCTGTTTGAAAAGTGCCATCCGCGTTCGTGAGATATTTGGTTGTTCCATCCGGATTTTTGACATCATTCCCATCGGCATCCTTTTCCGCTACTTTCTGAATAAAGGGAGGCCTGTCGAAGGAAAAACGCTCATCTCTTACTGTGATGCCGCCCCAGGTCATTTTTCCTGTGGCCTGATCGTAGCCGCCGTTAAATAATTGCACATCTGTGAGACGCCCTTCCACGCTGAGCTCGGGGTCATCGTTGTCGAATACATGGACACTGTCGTACGCAGTAGTGTCGCCAATCCGATTGATTTCCTTTTTTAATGATTGGATTTCCTTGTCAATCGCATCGCGAGCATTGTCATCGTAGGTTCCATTGGCTGTCTGTATACTCAGCTTCTTCATGCGCTGAAGCATGCTGTGTACTTCTGTCAGCGCACCATCGCCAACCTGAACAAAGCCGATACCATCTTTTTCATTTTGGCTGCCTTGTTCGAGTCCTCTGATTCGGGAACGCATTTGTTCTGAGATGGCGAGCCCTGATGCGTCGTCAGCACTGCGATTAATCCGATTGCCAGAGGATAGTTTTTCAAGATCCTTTTTCAATTTGCTGCTGTTGATATCACTATGCATCAAAGCAAAATTGGAAGAATCTCTTATACTGTATATCATTGTCTGCTTCTCCTTTTTTCTGCGCCGTCAGGGAATTGAAATCAAAATAAGCCCGTCAGATTGCGGCGGGATGAATGGATTTTGAATTCTAAACAGGGAATTTCTGAAGTACTATATTTTATTATGACAAGACAATCATTTTTGAGAAGAGTGGCGTTTATATATGCCTTATGCCACCACCTTTCTATGACGTTTTTTACAATAAAGTGGCAAATAATGATTTTAAAACGCCACTCCTGACGAGCATGAAAAACTTCCTTTATACTCAGGATTGTATGGCCAAAATAATTTGTGACGGGGGTGTCAGTTTTGCGTATTGCAGATATGCTTTCTGCAGAAATTGAGTCAGCAGAGATTTCAAAAAATGATGTAATTAGGAAGACGGGAATAGACAGATCAACTTTTTACCAGATTCTGGGAAACAGGCGAATGGCAACACCGGCTCAGTTCCTGAAGATTCTGGATGCCCTGCAGCCTGATGCGACAAACAGGCTTCTTTTATTAAGACAATATGAACGGGAGCGTATTGGGGAGGACAAATTTGCAAAGTATGAAAAAGTGCGTACTTTTCTTCGTATGCTGTCAGTAGAGGATAAAGATGGAGAAGAGAATAGCATAGAGGCAAAGTGCCCGGAGAAAATTGAAGCTCTGATTCGTCATGCATTACAGAGAAACGGACAGATTAAGATCAGACTTCTGCTGCCTACCGAGTTGTTCTTTTCGCTGGGCCTGGAGAAAGTTCTGGAGGAAAATACTCATAAGGGCAGCAATGTTTGCGTAGAGCAGATGTTGATTGACTGGGATGGAAATTCGGATGCGGATCCAATGATCAGGGGATTCGCCGGGTACTTAAAGCTCCTAGAGAGAAATCCGGATTTCTGCGTCAATGCCTGGATGTCAGACAATGTGATTTTCCATGCAGAGGGAACGCCTTACCCCTTCTATATGATAGATGAAGATGCCATGGTGATGTTTGATCATACAGGGATGAACTGCATTTGTGTACAGGATCAGGTTCTAATCAGGGAGTACACGAAGCACTTTGATCATTTGATTCGGAATGCAAAGCCAGTCGTCACGCTGAACCGGAATATGGCCGAGCTTTACCAGCATATGACTGCAGCGGTAATGGATGAGGCCGGTCATCAGGATCAAAGGCGGAATAAGGTATCAGGTAAGATTTTTCTGCTGTCTGAAACGCCCTGTGTCTGGCTCAGTACAACAATGGAACAGAATAAAATATACTTCGATTCTGAAGATGGACTTGCCTATGGAGCAATGCTGCGGTCGTTGGACATCATTGAATTCTCGAGCATGGAGAGACTGAATCGTTTCTTTGATGGGCAAAGAATAACGGAGAGCGGTGTGAACATGAAAATCCGGAAGGAGCATATGTCAATCCTTCGGAATTCCATCATGTCCAGAATAGGGAAGAACCTTTTTCTCCTGAACGAAGAGGTACAGCCGCTTCCGAATGGATATGTTCTTTACCTTGCCGGGAATGGGAGAATGGTTTTGACACCTTATAAAGACAGCAGATTTCTGGTATGTGTGCAGAACTGGAATTTCGCAAAAGAAGTATATGAATGGTTTGAAACGAGAGTCTCTACAGTAAATCCTGAATGTTAATGGAGCCCCCCAAAACTTATATTTTTCAATAATTCTACGGTAAATAGCCGATACTATATTTAAGTGCATGTAAAATCTCAGAGTTCAACAGTATCTCCTAACTGTTCTTGTTCAATAGTAAGATAATGAGCAGAGGGAAGTATGAATCGAAGATAGACAGAAGAGGGAGGAAGATTCATGGCAGAATATAGAGAGAGGCGGAATGGGGCATTATCTCATAGAAAGAGGCGGCATTACGGATTTCTTGCAGCGGGACTTACGCTGTCGGTCTACATTTCCCTGATGATCATCCAGGATGTCGTACACCTTATATTGGAACATGGCGGAATTACGGTAGTGGATCTCTTGATTCAGATCCTGTCCGGCATTGTTCTGGCGCTTCTGATGGGCTTTGTCATCGCAAGGCAGATGCAGAATTCCTCGACCGAGCGGGAGCTGGCCCGCTTTGTCAATGACAGTGATGAGGCACTCTCGGTTGTGGCGGCCGACGGGAGCGAGGTCTATCTTTGCAACCGGGCCTTCCGTCAGATCTGGGGCGACAACCGGCCTCTGAATCCGGGCACTTCCTATAACCAGTATTTCAAGTATCTGGGCATTTCACTAGAGGATCTGGTGGAAAAGGAAGAGTATGTCGTAAAGAGCACCAAACCGGACCAGGAGGTGGCTCTTCGCATTCAGGATACGACCTGGGAGGGAGAGGATGCCTATGTGATTCGGGCGATTGAATACGATATGGGGGTCTACGATCCTCTGACACTTCTTCCCAATTCCTATTTCTTCGATAAAAAGGCCGAGAGAATTTTGGCTCGCATGCGGGAGGGAAACCAGAAGCCGGTCATCCTCTACTATGACATTCTCCACATGAAGCTTTTCAATGCCGAATTCGGCTACGAGGAAGGAGATAAGATCATTCAGAGCGTCAGTAAGACCTTACGGAAGGTCTATGACGGATCTCTTATTGCAAGGCTTTCCAATGATCATTTCTGCATTCTGACCCTGGAGACCGGGCTGGAGCGGAATCTTCGCCTGGTTCAGGAGACCATGGAGCGGCTGGACAGCGTGAAGCGGCTGGAACTGAAGGTCGGCATCTGCCGGATCGCTCCGGACGATGAAAGTACGATTTCCGCTTACTGCGATCGGGCCCGCATGGCCATGGACCATATCCGCCATGATGAGAACCGCTATTTCTGCTATTACGATGAGGACATTGAGAAGAAGCTGGAGGATATCCGCTTTATCAATGAGAATTTCCAGTCGGCTCTCGACAACCATGAGATCCTGGTCTACTATCAGCCGGTTGTGCGGACTCTGACCGGAAGCCTCTCGGGACTGGAGGCTTTGGCCCGCTGGAAGAGCCCGGAGCTTGGCTTCTTACAGCCCGGCCGCTTTATCTCCGCTCTTGAAAGCACAAGACAGATTCATCTTCTGGACCGCTATATCGTCCGGGAAAGCTGCAAGCTCTACCGGAATGTCACAGACCGGGGTTATAACTGTCCGTCCATCTCCTTCAACCTTTCCCGGCTGGATTTCCAGCTCTGCGATGTCTACAGCATGATCGTGGAAGCGGCGGACTGCTTCAATGTCCCTCATAACCGCCTCCGGATCGAGCTGACCGAGGATATCATCGAAGAGGATGTGGAGCGGATGAGGCGGGAAATCCGCCGCCTTCGTGCGGACGGTTTCCATGTCTGGATCGACGGCTTCGGCAGAGGCCACGATTCGATCAATACCTTAAAGAATATTGAGGTCGATGCGGTGAAGATCGACATGCGGCCGATCAAGGAGTTGAATTTCCGGGCCAAGCGGATCCTGGAGTCGACCATACGCATGGCCAAGTCCATTGGGATCGAGACTCTGGCAGAGGCCGTGGAGACTGAGGAGCAGTATGACTTCTTAAAGAGCATCGGCTGTGAGAAGGCCCAGGGCTTCCTCTTTGGTAAGCCCGATGAATCCGAGGCTTCGGTCGGCCAGTCCAGCCAGTGGAAATTCAAGAACGAGCAGTATGACGAGGGCAAGTATTATCATACGGCCGGCCGCATGGACTTCGCGGCCCAGACGCCGCTGGGAGTCTATGAGGCCAATGGCCGGAGGGTTAAGTTCCTCTTTGCCAATGATGCCTTCCGTCAGGCCCTCCAGGATACGGGCAGTCTGAATCCCGAGGCTCTGGCAAATGCCTTGAGCGATCCTCAGTCCTCGGAACATGCGGTCTATCAGAGAGCCAAGATGGAGCTGGGCCGCTGGGATGCGCCCTATATTCGGACCGTAACGACCGGAAAAGGCGCCCTGATCCAGTACCAGGTCAAGGAGATTAATTCCTATAAGGAGAGACATCTCTATTCGGCCAGACTGCATACCATTGTAAGATAAGTAAGAAAAAAGTAATTGAAGCTCATCTGAGATCCATTTTCTCATGGATTTCGGGTGAGCTTTCTTACATTCTTTTTATATTCTTCTTATCTTCTTCTCACATTCTTCATGTATTCGGACAGAAGAAAAAAATCGCCATTTGTTACAAAATTCTTAACCTTTACAGGCCATTTATAGTCAATTATAATGAAACCGATAGCGTTTGGACATTTGTCTGATGCGCTTCAGGAACTGTATCAGGGAGAACCTCTTTCCTTGTGTTAAAGAGGGAAGGGTTTGACAAATCTTAGTTTTATTGCAGCACGAAGGACTTTGTATATGCTAGGAGGGATTTATGGAAGTACAAATCCAGGACCTGGTGACGTCGATCCGGAAAGAAGGGGTTGACGCTGCCAATGCGGAGGCGGAGACGATCCTCTCAAACGCGAAGAAGAAAGCGGACGAGATCGTTTCGAAGGCCAAAGCCGAAGCGGAAGCCGAGAAGGAGACCGCGGAGAAGGAGATCGCTGTGCTGAAGGAGAGCGCAAGGGTTTCCGCCGATCAGGCCAAGAGAGACGCGGTTCTCGCCTTCCGTACCGAGGTGGAGAAAGAGTATGAGAAGCTTCTGAAGCGGGACATCCAAAAGGAACTCTCAGATGAGGCTCTCGGAAAGCTGATCCGGGCTGCCCTGCAGGGAGAAGACCCGGGAGCTTATCAGGCTGAGGTTTCCGAGGTTTCGGAAGGTCTGAAGTCGGAGCTGGCAGACGAGATCCAGAAGGGCCTGACCATCTGCCCGACCAAGGGAGTCAAGGCAGGTTTCCGTCTGGCAAGTAAGGACGGATCCGGCTACTTCGACTGTACGGATGAAGAGATCGCCGAGATGATGATGCCTTATTTCCGGAATCTGGAAATCTGACGAGGAGGTGAAGCATGGCTTCGTATTATTATCTGGTTGCGAGCCTGCCCGAGCTTCGAAGCGATGGAGAACTGCCGATCTCATATTCGGATTTCCTCTCCATGTGTCAGGATGCGGTATCGAAGACGACTTACGATAAGCTTTCTTCCATGACACTGGATTCCGATGATACGCCGCTGTTAAAAAAGTGGCAGGAGAGCTACGGCAGGATTATGGAGGAACTGAACTACCAGAGAGCTGTGAATCTGGGACAGACAGCGACCCCTCCGGCAGCCAGGGATGCAGCGGTGGTTTCCTTCGTTGGAAATCTCATGCATGCCAAGAATCCCCTGGAAGCCGAGAAGGAGATGCTGGACTTCGAATTCAAGACGCTTGATGAACTGGTCGGCCTCCATATGTTCGATGACTGGGTTCTCTTCGGTTATGCCATCAAATTAAAGCTTCTGGAAAGGCAGCAGTGCTTCGTCCACGACAAGGGCGAGAAAGAATTCCGAAGACTCATGGGAGTCGTTCGGAAGCGGGTCTATGGAATCGCCTGATTGAATCCAGTCTTCGACGGCAGGGTCTAAATTTAGACCGGAAATCGAGATTCGGATCAAAAGACAATCGCAATTCCGAAACCCATGAAAATTACAGGAGACATATATAGCAGGAGACGTATATGGAAATTGTTACAGGACATGTTACTGGCATCAATGGAAATATGGCGAACGTCAGCTTCGACGGACCTGTCCGTAAGAACGAGGTGGGCTACATTCTCGTTGACGACAAGCGTCTGAAGGGCGAGGTTATCCGTATTACCAAGGGTGTTGCCAGCATGCAGATTTATGAGATGTCAAACGGCATCAAGGTCGGCGATCCGGTCGAGTTCACCGGTGAGCTGATGAGTGTTGATCTGGGACCGGGACTTCTGACCCAGATCTATGACGGACTGCAGAACCCTCTGCCTCAGCTGGCCGAGAAGTGCGGCTTCTTCCTGGAGCGGGGCGTCTATCTCGACGCCATCCCCAACAAGGACTGGGATTTCACTCCGACCGTCAAGGCCGGGGACAGTGTCGTGGCCGGAGATACCATCGGTACCGTTCCGGAGGGACTCTTTACCCACCACATCATGGTTCCCTTTACCTTAAAGGGCAGTGACTGGACCGTGAAGTCGATCCAGCCTGCGGGAAGCTACAATGTGCGGTCCACCATCGCAGTCATTGAAGACAGTAAGGGCGAGACCAGAGACCTGTCCATGGTCATCTCTCAGCCCATCAAGCAGCCCATCCGGTGCTATGAAGAGCGGCTTCGCCCGGATGAGCCTCTGATCATGAAGCTTCGCTGTATCGATACCTTCCTTCCGGTTGCAAAGGGCGGAACCTTCTGCGTACCCGGACCTTTCGGCGCAGGTAAGACCGTTCTCCAGCATATGGAGGCCAAGAACGGAGAAGCCGATATCGTTGTTATCGCAGCCTGCGGAGAGCGTGCCGGTGAGGTCGTAGAAATCTTAAAGGAATTCCCGGAACTCGAGGATCCCAGAACCGGACGGTCCCTGATGGAACGGACCATCATCATCTGCAACACCTCGTCCATGCCGGTTGCCGCCCGTGAGGCTTCCTGCTACACGGCTGTGACCATTGCAGAATATTACCGGCAGATGGGACTGAATGTCCTCCTTCTTGCCGATTCGACCAGCCGCTGGGCCCAGGCCATGCGTGAGATGAGCGGACGTTTGGAGGAGATCCCGGGCGAGGAAGCTTTCCCGGCATATCTCGAGTCCACCATTGCAGCCTTCTATGAGAGAGCCGGAAAGGTTCGTCTGAAGGACGGTTCCATCGGTTCCGTCACCATCGGCGGTACGGTTTCCCCGGCCGGCGGTAACTTCGAGGAGCCTGTGACCCAGGCAACCCTGAAGGTTGTCGGTGCCTTCCACGGACTGTCCAGAGAGCGGTCCGATGCCCGTAAGTATCCGGCCATCGACCCGACCGAGTCCTGGTCCAAGTACACCGGCATCATCGATATGGATAAGGTCGAGAAAGCCAGAGCCGTCTTACGGAGAAGCATCGAAGTCTCCCAGATGATGAAGGTCGTCGGTGAAGAGGGAACGACTGCCGAGGACTATATCACCTATCAGAAGGGAGAACTTCTCGATGCGGTCTATCTTCAGCAGAACTCCTTCGATCCGGTCGATGCATCGGATGAGCCGGAGCGGCAGAAGACTGAATTCGCCCTTCTCTATGACATTCTGATGGCGGAATATGATCTGGATGACAAGAATGCGATCCGTTCCTTCTTCAATGCGATCCGTCAGGAATTCCTGGACTGGCATGGAATCACAAGCGATTCGCCGGAATTCGAGACGCAGAGGCAGAGAATCGCAGATCTCTATCAGTCTAAGGTGAAAGCGGCATAGGAGGGATTATGCAGAAAGTTTATACGAAAATCGAATCCATTGTCGGAAACGTCGTAACGGTTCGGGCAGAGGGCATTCGAAACGGCGACCTGGCCCTGGTCGGGGACAGCTACGCCAATGTTATCAAACTGGACGGAGACCTGGTCTCCCTCCAGGTTTTCGCAGGCGCCCAGGGCGTCAGCACCAATGATCCGGTCCGCTTCCTGGGCCGGCCCATGCAGGTCTCCTTCTCGGAGCACCTTCTGGGACGTATCTTCAACGGTGCCGGAGTTCCGCGTGACAACGGTCCGGCTCTGAAGGAGAACATGATCGATATCGGCGGGCCTTCTTTTAACCCGGCCAAGCGTATCATCCCGAAGCATATGATCCGTACCGGTATCCCCATGATCGATATGTTCAATACCCTGGTCGAGAGTCAGAAACTTCCCATCTTCTCCGTATCCGGCGAGCCCTATAACCAGCTTCTGGCCCGGATCGCTCTCCAGGCCGAGGTCGATGTCATCGTCCTTGGCGGTATGGGACTGAAATACGATGACTATCTGGCTTTCCGTGACACCCTGGAAAAGGGCGGCGCCATGAGCCATACGGTCATGTTTATTCATACGGCCGCTGACCCGACCGTTGAGTCCACCCTGGTTCCGGATATGTCTCTGGCCGTTGCCGAGCAGTTCGCCCTGGAAGGAAAGAAGGTTCTGGTTCTTTTGACCGATATGACCTCCTTCTGCGATGCAGAAAAGGAGCTGGCCATCACCATGGAGCAGGTACCTTCCAACCGAGGCTACCCGGGCGACCTCTATTCCATGCTGGCTTCCCGTTATGAGAAGGCCGTGGATATCGAGGGCGCAGGTTCCATCACCATTCTCGGTGTTACCACAATGCCGGGCGATGATGTCACCCATCCGGTACCCGATAACACGGGTTACATTACCGAGGGTCAGTTCTATCTGAAGAACGGCCGAATCGAGCCTTTCGGTTCTCTGTCCCGTCTGAAGCAGAATGTCAACGGCGACACAAGAGATGACCACCGGGCTCTGATGGATGCCATGATCAAGCTCTATGCCCAGTACAAGGAAAGCCTGGAAAAGAAGTCCATGGGCTTTGCCATGAGTGACTGGGATGACAAGCTCCTGAAATACGGTAAGCTCTTCGAAGACAAGCTGATGAACTTAAGCGTAAATATCCCTCTGGAAGAGGCTCTGGACTTAGGCTGGGAAATCCTGGCGGAGTGCTTCGAGCCCAATGAGACGGGTCTTAAGACCAGTCTCATTCAGGAGAGATGGCCGAAGAAGGCGAGTTAAGTAGATAAAGGAGCAGCTTATGGCGGTCAAACTCACGAAAAATGAACAGAAAGTGCAGAAAGATCACCTGAAGCAGTACCAGCGCTACCTGCCGACCCTGCAGTTAAAGAAACAGCAGCTGCAGTCGGTCATCATGCAGGTCAACGCAGAACTGAAGGCAAAGGAAGCCGAACGGGAAGCCATGGTCGGAAATCTCGATGACTGGATCGCAGTCTTCGCAGAGAACCAGATTTTCCCGGAGGATAAGAAACTGGATGATCTGGTTCAGCCGGATCAGGTCCTGGTCACGACTGAGAATATCGCCGGAGTCAAGGTTCCGGCCTTTCAGGAACTGACCTTCAAGGACATTTCCTATAATGTCGCCGACTATCCTTTGTGGGTGGACACTGCAGTCATAAAGCTCAGGGAGATTGCACGTCTGGATGCTCTGGTATCGACTCTGGAGAAGCAGGTGGAGCTTCTGGGTAAGGAACTCCGCACCACGTCTCAGAGAGTCAACCTCTTTGAAAAGGTCAAGATACCGGAAGCCAAGGAGAATATCCGTATCATCGGAGTCTATCTCGGCGATCAGCAGACAGCGGCAGTTGTCCGGGGCAAGATATCAAAGAAGAAACTGGTGGAGGCAGGACGATGATCGAAACAATGAAAATGGTCCATGTCGTGACCACAGTCTCCCGTAAGAGAGAGCTGTTAAAAGGATTGAAAGACCTGGGTCTCCTCCACATCGCGGAAAAGAAACAGGCATCGGCAGCCGCAGCCAAACGCTTCCAGGATCTGTCCAAGCTTTCCTCCGAGCTTCAGGAATACGCTCCGAAGAAGGAGAAGAATGCAAAGAAGGCAGAGAGCGGAGCGGGCGATGCAGGCGCTGCAGAGGCTTCCGGAGCTGCAGGAGCAGCCGGTCAGGCCGGGACAGGATCTGCGCCGGTACTGGAAGGCAGGGAGCTGGAGGCTCTCCTCGAAAGTGCCGCAAAGGCCATTGAGGATAAGCGGTCTCTGACCGAGGATATGCAGGCTGCAACAGCGGAAGCTGAGAAGCTGGCTCCCTGGGGCGATTTCGATCCGGACCAGGTGAGAGGCCTTAGAAAAGAAGGCTTCGATCTACATTTCTACCGGGTCGACGGTCCGGTCTGGGAAGCCATCGAAAAGGATGAGAAGATCACGGCCATCCGTCTGGCTTCGGTCGAGAAGGCGGTGACCATCGCTGTGATCGGGCGTCTGCCCCAGGGCATGGCGGCCAACGAATTCGAACTTCCGGCCAAGGGGCTTTCGGGACTTAAGGAAGAGATCGAGGAAGACAGAAAGAAGATCGCGGACTGCGAGAGCCTTCTTCGGAAGGCAGCCTGCTATGAGGACGCCATCCGGAAGGAAATGATCCGGGCCCAGAATGCCGAGGATGATTCGGCGGCGGACCGGACGGCATCAAGCGACGAGAAGCTGGTCTGGATTTCCGGCTATATACCGGAAGCGGATCTGGATCCCTTCCGGGCCAAGGCCAAGGAGGAATCCTGGGCCTACGCCATCGATGATGTCGCAAAGGATGATGAAGCCATCCCGACCAAGCTTCGCTATAACAAGGTGACAAGGCTGATTTCCCCGATCTACAAGATTCTGGGAATTCTGCCCGGCTACCGGGAGACGGATATCTCCCTCTGGTTCCTCTTGTTCTTTGCTTTATTCTTCGCAATGATCATCGGAGACGGCGGCTATGGTGCCCTGATTCTCCTCTTTACCATTGGACTTGCGGCAAAGAAAAAGAAGATGACAACGCCGATCTACCTCCTTCTGGTTCTGTCGATTACGACCATTGTCTGGGGCGCGATCACAGGAACCTGGTTCGGTATGGAGTCGGCTATGAAGGTGCCTTTCTTAAAGGCTCTGGTGCTTCCGGGCTTTGCCAACTATCCGGAATACTTCGGTGTCACGGCGGCAGCCCAGCAGAATAACATCATGAAGTTCTCCTTCACGATCGGTGCCATCCAGATGGAAATCGGAAGCCTGATCGCGGTCAAGAAGAAGATCGGAGAGAAGGATCTGAGCTTTGTCTCGGATATCGGCTGGATGATCACTATCGTCAGCATGTATCTCCTGTCTCTCTATCTGGTTCTGGGAGAAAAGCTGACTCTGGGACCTATCGGGATCGGTGTCCTGATCGGATTTATCCTGGTCGTTCTCTTCAGCGGAATGAGCCCGGATGCAAGCTTTGCGGAGGGGCTGAAAGCGGGCCTGAGCGGAGCCTTCACATCTTTCTTAAATACGATCAGCTGCTTTGGCAACGTCATGTCCTACATCCGTCTCTTCGCTGTAGGTATGGCAGGCCTGGCAATCGCACAGAGCTTTAACAACATGGCGGCCGGCCTGGCTCACGGACCGCTGATTATTGTGGCGATCGTGGTAGTCATTATCGGACATGCCATCAATATTGTTATGTGCTTCCTTTCCGTCATCGTCCACGGCATTCGTCTGAATGTCCTGGAGTTCTCCGGACAGGTCGGCTTGGAATGGACGGGTATTGCCTATGATCCCTTTCGGGAGCAGGACCAGCTGAGAAACTAGAAAATCGGATGGCAGAAAGCTTATAAGTCTGATAAGTTTTTTTAGCTTGAATGAGAAGCTGGCAAAATCCAATTACAGGATCAGGCAATAAAGCAGTAAGTATTAAAGTAGTTAAAGAAGCTAGTTACTAGCAGATAGGTCTGGAAGAAAAGCCGGCAGCGGGCCGGCAGAAGCCAGGCCATAGGATTTGAAAAGGAGAAGAACTATGAATATCGCTTATATCGGAATGGCAGCTGCTCTTGGTTTATCCGCACTCGGATCTGCTCTGGGAACCGGTGTTGCCGGTCAGGCAGCCGTCGGCGCATGGAAGAAGTGCTACGCAGAAGGCAAGCAGGCTCCCTTCATCATGACCGCATTTGCCGGTGCGCCTCTGACCCAGACCATTTACGGATTCCTTCTTATGAACTTCATCGCAAGCGCATGGAAGGCCGGCACCATTGATCCGGCTCTGTCCTTCGGTATCGGAATCTTCGGCGGCCTGGCAATTGGAGCTTCCGCATTCTTCCAGGGCAAGACCGCAGCCGCATCTGCCGATGCACTTGGAGCAACAGGAAAAGGAACCGCGAACTACTTTATCGTCATTGGTGTCATTGAGACCGTCGCCCTCTTCTCACTGGTATTCTGCATGCTGCTTCTGTCTGCAGCTGCAAAGTAATCCCGGAAGGGTCTGGATTTAATGGCGCTTTATGCGCTCGGGGATCTGCATCTCGCGTTCCAAAGGCCGGATAAAACCATGGACATCTTTGGCGGCGTCTGGAAGAACCATGAGAGAAAGGCTAAGGAGAAGATCGACCGCCTGGTCGGGCCGGAGGATACTCTGGTCCTGACCGGCGATCATTCCTGGGGGAAAAATCTGGATCAGTGCCGGGAGGACCTGCAGTACATCTGCAATCTCCCCGGCCGGAAGATCCTCTTACGCGGTAACCATGACATGTTCTGGGATGCCAAGAAGACCGAGAGGTTGAATAAAGAGTACGAGGGGAAACTTTACTTTCTGCAGAACAACTACTATACCTACGAGGACTATGCCCTGGTTGGAACCAAGGGATTTACCTTTGAGGGCCCCTTTTACCTGAACAGAAGAGGCCGGGTCATCGGCTGGGACCAGGAGAAGGCCAAGGCTGCAGAAAAGCTTGTGAACAGGGAATGTAAGAGGCTTCGGACTTCCTTCGAAGCGGCGAAGGCGGACGGCTATCAGAAATTCATCATGTTTCTTCATTATCCTCCGACCAATATTCTGGAGCTGGACAGTCCCTTTACCGAGATGGCGGAAGAGTACGGCGCCGACCAGGTGATCTACTCCCACTGTCACGGGACCGCCCGTTTCCATGATTCCATTCTCGGGGAACACAATGGAATTCTCTACCGGCTGGTTTCCGGAGACTATTTGGATTTTGAACCGGTGAGGATCCTGTGAATCTGACCTGTGGGTTCGGAGTTGGAATCCCTGTCAGAAAAATCATTATGAATGCAAGGACGTATGGTTTGAAATCATGCGTCCTTTTTTGTGTATCCGCTTTGTCAGAGGGCTGATTCTATGGTAGAGTTAACATAGATTTTGTATTTTGGAAAGGACATATCATGTTAAACCAGTTTTCCCGTACTCAGCTCGTTCTCGGCAAGTCTGCCATGGAGATCCTCAAAGGCTCCCGGATCGCAGTCTTCGGAATCGGCGGCGTCGGGGGATATACGGTGGAAGCCCTTGCGCGGAGCGGCGTCGGCACCCTGGATCTCATCGATGATGACGAGGTCTGTCTCACAAATCTGAACCGTCAGCTCATCGCCATCCGCGGCACCGTAGGGAAATATAAAGCGGACGTTATGGCGGAACGGATTCATTCCATCAATCCGGACTGCGTCGTCAATATTCATAAGACCTTCTTTCTGCCGGAAACCAAGGACCAGTTTGATTTCTCGGCCTATGATTATGTCGTCGATGCGGTCGATACCGTAACGGCCAAGATCCAGCTGGTCATGGCCTGCCAGGAGACGGGAACGAAGATTATTTCTTCGATGGGAGCCGGAAATAAGCTTCATCCGGAAATGTTCGAAGTGGCCGATATTTATAAGACTTCGGTCGATCCTCTGGCCAAGGTCATGCGGAGAGAGTTAAAGAAGCGGAGAGTCCGCCATCTGAAGGTGGTCTATTCTAAGGAGAAGCCCTTAAGGCCGATCGAGGACATGGCCATCAGCTGCCGGACTCACTGCATCTGCCCGCCGGGTGCCCAGCACAAGTGTACCGAACGGCGGGACATCCCGGGATCGACCGCTTTCGTACCGCCTGTTGTCGGTATGATCATTGCGGCCGAGGTTGTGAGGGATCTGACCTACGATGCTATGATGGAGGAGAGACGGAAAGCCGGACTTGTGGACTGACAGGAATTCATCGTGACAGGAGCGAGTGCAATAAGAGGCTGGACTTGTAAAATAAGGAATCGGCGGACTGAAGCGGAGTGATTTGACGTTTTTATCATGATTCGCCTATGCATTTTACTCGGGGAGAAGGTTAGAAGAAATTCCGGAGCCAAGAAAGTCCGGATGGAGAGGATCCGGAATCTGGGGGAAGCATATGATTGAGATACACGAGCTTTGCAAGAATTACGGCCAGGTCAAGGCCATCCGGTCCGTCGATCTGACGATCCGGGACCAGCAGATCTTCGGTCTGGTCGGGGCCAACGGGGCCGGGAAGTCAACCCTTCTGGGCCTTCTTTCCGATGTCCTCGAGCCGGACAGCGGCTGGATCCATATTGACGGCCAGCCCATCCGGGACAATGTCGAGGTCAAGCAGGAGCTCTTCTATATACCGGACGAGGCCTATTATTTCCCTTCCAGCACCATCGCCCAGATGGCCGATTATCTCCAGGGCTTCTATCCCGATTTCGACCGGGAAAAGCTGAAGAATCTCCTCGATTTCTTTGAACTGGATCCAAACCGTTCCATCAGCACCTATTCCAAGGGCACGAGAAAGCAGCTCTTTATCCTGATCGGTCTCTCGGCAGGGGCCCGCTATCTGGTCCTGGACGAGACCTTCGACGGACTGGACGTCTTCGTCCGCCAGGGCATCAAGGCCCTGATCCGGAAGGAAGTCAGGGAGCGGGGCCTTACCGCGGTTATCGCTTCCCATAACCTGGCCGAGGTCGATGATGTCTGCAGCCATCTCTGCATTCTTCACGAGGGAAAGGTCCTCATTTCTCAGGACGGCATTTCTCAAACGAAGACCATCCAGAAGGTTCAGTGCATCTTTAAAAAGGATGAAGGCCTGGAGCTGGTCGAGGATGAATTAAAGATCCGCCGTCATACAAAGCAGGGCAGTATGCACATCTTTATCATGGATGGAAGCCGGGAAGATGTGGATGCCGTCTTCCACCAGGCGGATCCCCTCTTTTATGAATTCCTGAAATTATCCCTGGAGGAAGTTTTCTTTACGCGCACGGAGGAGGAAGGCTATGATATCCGAAGATACACAAAACTTTAAGGGCCGACGGATCAGCCACTTCACCTACCAGCGCCTGATTTATCAGAGACGGTCGGCCTGTCTGATTCTGACCTCCGTCCTTCTTTTCCTTTACTATGTGGTCGGCATGCCGGCCTTCATCCTTTATTCAAGGTCGGACAGCACAGCGGTTGAGGCCCTGAAAAATGTGGGCACCTTCAAGGCCTATCTGGCCCAGAGGATTCTCCTCGGCTTTGACCTCGGAGTGCCGGCGGTTCTTCTGATCAGTCTTCTGGCAGTGGTTAACGGCCTGTCCGCCTTCTCCTACCTCTTCAACCGGAGGGTGTCTGTCTTCTACCGGTCTCTTCCGATCAGCCGGAGGGTCCGCTTCCGGGAACGCTATCTGAACGGCTTCTTCTCCTTCTTGATCCCCTTCGCCATCTGCTCTCTGATCTCCTGGTTTATTGCTATCGGCATGAGTGCCATCACAAGTCAGATGATGAAGGGTGTGATCTACGGGGCTGTCCGAATGGTGGTCTTCTATCTCTCCATCTACAGCCTGGCCATCTTATCGGCCATGCTGTCCGGAAAGGCCGTTTTCGCTCTGCTTCTTTTTCTCTTCTTCTCTCTCGTGGAGATCGCCGCAAATGTCCTGGTCGGCCTGGCCCGGTCTGCATTTTTCTATACCTACTATGCCCGGAACTCTTCCTGGTACGACCAGTACCGCCTGGTCACATCGCCGATTTTCACCTTCTTCCTGGGACGCCACCGGATGAAGGACCTGATCACGCCCGAAGGAAACCTGATTTCCGGCTGCCGCATGGTTCAGGTGGACCTGTCCAGCTTCTTCTGGATGCTGGTACTGGCTGTCATCTTCACCTGCCTGGCCCTTCTGGCCCAGCACTGGCGGCGGATCGAAATGGCCGGGGAAAGCATTACCTTCCAGCCTATCCGCGTCCTGACCAAGACGGCCTGTGGCTTCCTGCTCGGCTCCTTCCTTGCCATTCTCGGAGAATCCCTGCTCTGGCGGCTGAACGCAAGCTTTGCCAACATCCTCTTACTTCCCACGGCCGCCATCATGACGGTTCTGATGCTGATGCTATTTGACGCCATCACCCGGGTGGACGTCCGGTCTGCATTTCAACCGCTCTGGCCGGTCCTCCTGACGGCCGGCCTGTCCGTCTGCTTCCTTGCCGTCTTCCGCTTTGACCTGATTGGCTATGACAAATATATACCGAAGCCAGCAAAGGTGAAGTCAGCCGGGATCTACCTTCTGTCGACAGGGGATGCCCGGGTCTTCGATGGAAAATCTATGCAGATGAACATGCAGCTGACCCAGATCGATGCAGTGGAACATATCGCGGAGATCGGGCAGAAGGAACTCTGCAAGTATCCGGATGATTCGACGGCTTCCTTAAGCAGCCGGCTGACCGGTCAGGTTCTGACAGCCGGACGGACTTCGGATACAAAGCACGAGGAGGCCGGCTTCGATGCACTGGTCGTCTACGAGATGAAGGACGGGTCCAGCGTCTACCGGAAGATGCTGATCCCCTATGACATCTCGGCCGAATACATGGATCCGATTCTCTCCTCCGAGGCCTATCAGCAGTCCTGGTTCCGCTTCGCCGAGGCTTCCCAGCTGCCCCAGCAGGCCAATCTCAGCCTGACCTATGACAGCGGCTATACCAGCCGGAGCGTGGCCGACACCAAGGGTCTGATGGAGGAATTCATCCATGCCTACAATGCCGACCTGATCCAGTATTCCTACAGCTTTGTCAAGGAGAATGACCCGATCGGAACCATCCGCTGGTCGACCGATACCTCGAATTTCAACTACGAGGTCTATGCCTCCTATACCAATACCATTGCCTTCCTTCGGAAATACAGCCTCTACACCTCCCGCGTTCCGTCCGAACGCCAGGTGGGCCGGCTGACCCTGGTCCGTCAGGAAAAGAGCGCGCGGGAATCCGAGTACTGGGAGGATCTGAGCCCGTCCGGTCAGACCCGTCTGGAAAGCTCGACCGACCGGATCGATGGGGAGCGGCTGGGCAGTGTGACTGATGTAGACGGCATCGAAGAGGTCCTGGGCTCCAGTCTTCTGAATGACGGCGTCCGCGCCGACTGGAAGGACGACATCTCACCGAAGTCCGATATCTGGGTCGAAGAAGAGGGCGAGACCGTCTGCTACCGCCTGGCCGGAACCCTGAAGACAGACGAGGGCGGAAGCGAGAGCATCGCCTATACTTTCCACGGCAAGCCGGCGGAGGAGATCCTGGCGCTGTTTGAGGATAAGGAATGATCTGACTGAGGTTTCTGAAGGGGCCGAAGCTGCCGGGTATCATTTCGAAAGCTGCCAGAATGCTGGGACAGTAGGAATCTGAGGGATAGACATCGGACTTTGTCTTATGAATTCGAGACATGAAAATAAATATTTTGTAAAATATAATTTTACGAGTTGCAATTTCCGAAAACACGTGATAACCTATTAGCATAAAAGATGGCCGAAAGAATTATCCGCCATGTAGCGGACGCTTCGATAAACCGTCTGTCAAATGAGGGATGTCCGTAAATGGCCATCCGATAAGTTATGATTGTAAACCAAAGGAGGTTTCTTATGGCAGCAATTCAGATTAAGAAGGCAGATTTTGATGAGAAGGTTATGAAGTCCGACAAGCCCGTACTTCTTGACTTCTGGGCAACCTGGTGCGGACCTTGCCAGATGCAGGGACCGATCGTTGAGGAGCTGGCAGATGAGCTGACCGATACCGTAGTAGGAAAGGTCAATGTCGATGAGGAGCCGGATCTGGCTGAGCGTTACAATGTAATGTCCATCCCGACCCTGCTTGTAATCAAGAACGGTGAAGTTACAGCAAAGGCTATT
The DNA here is from genome assembly GCA_029338875.1 of Lachnospiraceae bacterium. Classification (GTDB taxonomy): domain Bacteria; phylum Bacillota; class Clostridia; order Lachnospirales; family Lachnospiraceae; genus Lachnocurva. The sequence goes on along the minus strand of JAQYBF010000098.1, from coordinate 17,013 downwards.
GGTCTTCAGACGAAGGAAACCATCCTTGATATGCTGCAGAAATAAGTCACAGGATGATATAGAATCCAGCTTGCAGATGAGATATCACCGAGTCTTATGATAGAACATAAGAATTCAAACGGTCTGCTGTCATTCGAATAAGAGAATGACAGCAGACCGTTATCTGTAATTTCTTTTCAATTCCATTGCTTACTGGTAAAATTTGCACCTCTGTGACCAGCATTTGCCCCTATAGCAGTTGAAGAAAACTTTATTCACGAGGAAGAAGCAGGTCTTTTGTCATCTTATAGTGACTGCCCTCGGGGGAGAAGACCCGGACCTCGCAGTTATGAGGCTTGGGTCTCCAGTCGATGTGGTTCTTCTTTCCGAGCAGACAGCCGGTCAGGACCCGCATGATGCCGCCGTGACAGGTGATGAGGACATTCTCGTAATCCTTCTTCAGAAGATCGTCGAGGAAGGACTGGCTTCGCTCGATCATGTGAGGAATGGTCTCGACCGTCTTCGGTGCCGGCAGAATCTCCGGAAGCAGCCAGAAGATGACCAGGGGAAGACTTCCCAGGCGAAGGTACTTGGTCTTATCGTATTTTCCAAAATCGACTTCGATCAGGCGCGGGTCGGTGATGATCTCGCTTCGGTCTATATTTCCCAGAATCGAAGCAGTCTCGATGGCCCGGCCCAGGGGACTGGCGTAGACGGCGTCAAAGTGAACGCCGGCCAGGTTTTTCTGCATGGCCCTGGCCTGGCTCCGGCCCCGTTCGTTCAGCGGCTGGTCGACCCGGCCCTGCCAGCAGCTGGCCAGGTTCAGATCGGTCTGTCCGTGGCGTGATAACCAAATCTGCATGGAATGTCCTTTCTTGCTCATTTATTGTCGAAATATATTTCACTCGTCAGAACATATCTTGTTTCTGTCCAATATATCTAACTCGTCAGAACATATCTTGTTCCTGTCCGATGTATCTCGTCAGAACATATCTTGATCCTGTCCGATATGTTTAACTCGTTTTTTATCTCGGAGCCTTGCTCGATTACTGTAATGATAACATATAAGAAATTTTAGTGGATCGCAATTTGAATCTGTACTGGCTTGAAAGCAGGAACATGGCCCATACATCGGGATTGGGAATTTTCTTCAAAATCGATCCATAAAATCAGGAAATCCGAAGCGAAATGGAACGGGATTGGAAATTTTCTTCAAAATCGATCCATGGAATCAGGAAATTTGAAGCAAAATGGAACGGGATTCGCGATTTCTTTAAAAATCGATGTATGAAGCCGGTACTCTGCATTGAGATTCCAAATTTAAAGAGAAAGCGATTGGAAAACGGTTAAGATTCATTCGTCAGTGACAGTATTGAGCCAAAATGGATAGCAAAAGGCTCTGGAGTGCCCCATTCTGGCCGTCTGGAAAAGCCAGAAGAAAGCCCTAAAAAGAGCCCTAAAAAGAGTCCGAAAAAAGTTTCTCAAAAATCGCTTGCATTCTTCTGTGGATTAGATATAATGAGCTTAACGATAATGATTATCAATAAGGAGTTCGAAATTGAGAAATACGTTACAGCGCGCCGCAGTTCTCAATGACCTGAAACATCGCAGCGATCATCCGACTGCGGAAATGGTTTACACTACTGTGAAAAACGATATTCCCAATATTTCCCTTGCAACGGTCTACCGGAATCTCCGGGGGCTGGCAAAGGATGAGGAGATTATTTCCTTCACTCAGAATGGAAAAGAGCACTTCGATGGAAATACCGTTCCTCATGTGCATCTCTGCTGCAAGTCCTGCGGCAGGATTGAGGATCTGATGCTTACAAAGGAGTCTTTCGAGAAGATGGATTTTCCGGAAGATTTCCTGGTCAGAAATATCGTTGTTGAAGGTCTCTGCAAGGACTGTAGACAGAAGCTTATGGCTTCTGAAGCCTCTGACATGTCTGATGTTTCTGATATAGAAGAGATTAATTCTGATATAGAAGAGATTAAAGCGGAAGAGCCGGAGAAGAGAGCAGTCAACGAATAGAAGGAACCGAAATTCAGTGAACTGGCTCCGAAGTTCAATTCAGATGATTCCGGAATTCAGCGAACAGGATCCGGAAGCAGAGGACAGAAAGTCCGGTTAATATTGAAAGATCCGCATGTCATGTCATCCGAAAAAAGCAGGATCTACAGGCTATGCGATCTGATATAAAGGAAAAAGTTGTTGTTATGCATAGGAAAAGGAGAAAAAATTATGGCTAAATGGGTATGTCAGGTATGTGGTTATGTTTATGAAGGCGAAGAGCCCCCGAAGGAATGTCCGGTTTGCCATGCACCGGCTTCCAAGTTCACCAAGCAGGAAGAGGGCCAGGAATATACATGGGCTTCCGAGCATGTCATCGGAGTTGCCAAGGGTGTTGAGGATGACATCATCGAGTCTCTTCACGCTGAATTCCAGGGCGAGTGCTCTGAGGTTGGTATGTATCTCGCTATGAGCCGCGCAGCTATGCGTGAGGGCTATCCTGAGATCGGTTTATATTTCGAGAAGGTTGCCAATGAGGAAGCAGTTCATGCAGCAAAGTATGCTGAGATGCTGGGCGAGGTTGTAAGTCCTTCTACCGCTGAGAACCTGAAGGTTCGTGCAGAGGCTGAGAACGGCGCAACCGCTGGTAAGACCAAGCTGGCTAAGCTCTGCAAGGAGCGTAACTATGATGCTCTTCATGATGCAATCCATGAGATGGCTCGTGATGAAGCTCGTCATGGTAAGGGCTTCGAAGGTCTCTACAATCGTTACTTCAAGAAGTAATTCGGTTGGGAGAGCATTCTTCTGAGAGAAATTTTTCTGAGAAAGAATTTTTCTGAAGAACATCCTATAAAGAGGCTCCTTCCGGGAGCACCTATAAAGTTTTAAAATAGCCTTCTTTGATAGTATAATCAGAGAAGGTTATTTTTTTCATTCGACAGATCGGCGAGAAGTCTGCCGAATCTGAAGGATCGGATGGATATGAAACCATTGACGAGGATAAGGGGCAGGATATTATGAAAAAATTCAAAATCGTTCTAATTATTCTGATCATCGCTCTGCTTTTCTGCGCAGTTTTTCTGCTGCCGAAAAAAGGACTTTTGAATTCCGGAAAGGGCAGCACGAAGACGGATACGGTGACAGCGGACAAGTCCGGTTCGGATTCGGATAAATCTGATTCGGATGCCGACAAATCTGACTCGGATTCGGACAAGTCGACCGATTCTTCCGATTCGGATGCTTCCGGCCAGACGCCAGGCTCCGATTCAGAAAGTCAGACCACGGCGGAGAGCACGCCTGTCAGCCTTACCATTTCTGCAGCAGGCGACTGTACCTTGGGCGTGGACGACCGCTACAACAACCGCTTCAATGAAAAGTATGCGGCCAAGGGCAGCAGCTATTTCCTTCAGAATGTGAAGAGTGTCTTTGAAAAGGATGATCTGACCGTAGTAAATCTGGAGGGGACCTTTACCACAAGCACGAACAGACAGGAAAAAACCTATACCTTCAAGGGAGACAGCTCCTATACGAAGATTCTTATGGAAGCAGGCGTTGAGGCTGTGACTGTAGCAAATAACCATTCCCATGACTTTGGCGATCAGGGATTTCAGGACACGATCAATGCCGTGTCATCTGCGGGTCTCACCTGGTTCGGCTATGACACCATCGCCTATCCGGTCGTTAAGAATGAGAAGATCGCCCTGATCGGCATCAACGCGCTTCCCAGCCAGGGCAAGGATGCCTCCTATGTGACAGGGCTTATTGACACGGCAAAGAAGGAAAATCCGAATCTGATCATTGTCTTCTTCCACTGGGGCATCGAGGGCGATGCCATGCCGAACAGCACCCAGACCGAGCTGGCCCATGCGTCCATTGATGACGGAGCGGATTTGGTCCTTGGATCCCATCCCCATGTCATTCAGGGGCTGGAAAGCTACAAGGGAAAGTATATTGTCTACAGCCTGGGAAATTTCTGCTTCGGCGGAAATTCAAACCCCAAGGATAAGGATACGATGATTTTCCAGGAGACCTTCAACTTCGTAAACGGAAGTCTTTCCGAGTCCAATCCGGCCAAGGTCATTCCCTGCTCTCTTTCCGGCTCCACTTCGACCAATGATTACCAGCCGCGGATTCTCGAGGGTTCAGAAGCGGCAAGAGTTATCGAGAAACTGAATACCAGAAGCAGCGGCATGAACCTTACCATTAATGGAGACGGAAGCCTGCAGGTGCAGTAACGTTCAGATACAGGAAGTCCTTGGTTCAGTCAGCCGAATGAATTTTCCGGAACAGGTCTGCCACGGTCGGACCGGAAAAAAATTTCTGAAGCAGGTCAGACTGGATCAGATCAGAAAGAAGGAGCCGGTCTATCTTTACAAATGACCGGCATGTGTTCTTGCCGGATATGGTATGATAATAGATGGTTTTCTATCGTTGCAGATATAGCTGCTTTTGGAGCATTCATGTGACGGATCGTTCACATGATAGAATGCCTGCTTCAGGAGCCGTTTACCTGAAGAAACGTTTATTTAAGAGGTCGTTTACTTAAGAGATTGTTTATCTGAAAGTGAGGCAGGGAGTATGAAAGAGAAGTTAAAAGAAATTCATTTCAGTAACATGATGGTTGCAATTCTTACCATTATCCTCGGCATTCTGATGATTGCCTTCCGAAGCGGCATGCTTTATGCCCTGGCACGGGTGATCGGCGTCGTCATCGCTGTTGTCGGTATCGTTCAGCTGATCCGGAATCTGACGGATGAGGCACATCCTCTGGGACTGACGGTTCTCTATATCGTAATTACCGCTCTGGGCCTCTGGATGCTGGCCTTCCCCAAGCCTATTACCAACTTTATTCCTATCGTTATCGGAATTTTTATTATCTTCCATGGCGCAGATACCATTCGTATGTCCTTGAGAGGCAAGGAAGTTAATGCTCCGAAATGGGGCGCCATGCTCTTTTCCAGCATCCTCAGTGTCGTGATCGGCCTGATCTGCGTAATCCGTTCCGACTGGTTCCTGTCCGCAGGCATGGTTCTTCTTGGAATTCTTCTGATCTATGACGGCGTCAGCGCTCTCTTCGTTACCGGAAAGGTCAGATCCGCCGAGCACATCATCGATTCCACAGCAAAGGATCTGGACTGATGCGGCAGATGGAATTCAAGATGGAACGCCCCAATCTGACCAAGCCCGGGGACGTCCTGAAGGTGAAGGAAACCAAGCTTCCCAATTCCTATTTCTATACCCTGGAGCATGCCATCGGCATGTCCGCCAATTATTCGACGGTCGAGCGGCTGAAGTCCGACCAGGGCAAGGTTGTGGATGTCCGCGAAACCCCGAGGGGTTACTTTGTCACGGTCGAATTTGATGAGTAAACAGTCTGTATAGGTGGTTTATGACAGTACAGAGTAAAAACAATGCGATTGATCTCCTTCTGGCGGAGAGCCTGAAGGAGATAGCAGTCACAAAGCCGATCGAGAAGATCACCATCCGTGAGATCACGGACCGGGCCGGTGTCATCCGGCCGACCTTCTACAATCACTTCCAGGATAAATACGAGCTCCTGGAATGGATTGTACAGAATGATCTGATCGAACCCATGGAGCCCTTCATCCGGCGGGATATGCTGAAGGAAGGCCTGACCATGGCTCTGAAAAATATGGAGAAGGAGAAGTCCTTCTATATCCAGGCGGTTCATCTGGAGGGACAGAATTCCTTCTCGGATATCCTGAAACGCGCTTCCAGGGACCTGATTCTCCGCTATATGCAGGGAAAGCTGAACGAGAAAGTCAGTCAGTACGAATGGCTGACCAATGAGAAGATCGCCGATTTCTATGCGGAGTCGATCAGCTACATTGTTACGACCTGGGCCCTGGAAAGCATGAAGATCCCGGAAAGTGAAGTGTCCGATGTCTGCGTCTATCTCTACGGACATTCGATCGCGGACGTCCTGAACAGCGACAAAGGACAGGGATGAGGTATACATTTTCTCAGAAATGTATACCGAATTCATACATGACAGTTCGGTTGCATATTTCCTAAGAAACGAGAAATCATTAGACTAGTTTCGTTAAGTTGGGAAAGCAATGCCGGAGGAAACAGATGATTTGGCTTGAAAATATATTGGTAATTGCAGGCATCAGCCTGGATATGCTGGCTTCCATGGAGGTCCAGGGAGCCATGCTGCAGAAGATTCAGAAGAAAAAGCTTTTTATGGTGACGACCTTCGTTGTCCTGCTTCAGTGCATATTCTTTTATGGAGGATGTCTGTGCGGCTACGGACTGGAGCGGTTTTTCGGAATTGAGAATCCTCACAGGGCAGGCTATTTCCTGTCGGTCCTGATTTTCCTTTTCCTTGGGGTCCGCCTCATGGTCAAGGGAATCCGGAGAGATTTCGTGGATGAGTGCCGCCGGGAGATCACGGTCAAGCAGTATGTGAAGATCATTGCGGTTTCCTCGGTTTATACCATTTTTGCAGGCCTGGCCTGTAAGCTGATCGGCTCGAACCTCTGGTTCATGCTGATCATGATCATCATTTTCTCCTTTTTCGCCGTCTTCTGCGGAATCTATGTCGGATATAATTTCGGCTTTGAGGCGAAGAACAAGATCTATCTGATCGGGGCCGTGATCCTCTTTATTGCGGGAGTTGATATCCTGGTCCGCTATGTGCTGCTGGCGTGAGATAAGACAGGTAAACTACTACCTATCCAGTAGACACAGAGCTGACAAAATTTCGATGCCCTGTTCCTTAAAAAATCCCCGGAAGTGTCGGAAATTCGATATACACAATCTTTTTTGAATAATGCGTGTTTTGAAACGAATTTTATAGCACTTTTTGAAAACTTATTTCTATATCGAACTTTCACTTCCAAAACAGCCTTTTCCATAGCATGAAAAGCGCATTATTTTGAAATAATTTCCTATATCGAACCCAAGCTAAATTTCATGGATCGATTTTGAAGAAAATTTCCAGTCTCGATGCATTTTCTCCAGACTTCCTGGCTTTGTACATCGATTTTGATGAAAATCGTAAATTCCGATCTATTGATCTTCAATTTTCCAAATTTTATCCATCGATAGTGAAGGAACCCAGAAGCCCGCACAAGGCAGGCCCATTTGAAATGGGAAGTTTTACTTAAGAAAAATCAGAAGACGCTGAGAAAGTGTCGCTTACAGGCTGTGGAAAGAAGCTTTCCACGGCCTTTTGTTTTCTATTTAGAAAAAAATTTCAGCCTTCTATGAAGTATAATGGTAGAGACTGAAACATCCAGTTTTCAACCCCTGCAATGGAGACAATTATGACAAAGAAAGAACGTATCTCCCATATCTTAGAGATTCTCGACCAGACCTACGGCGGTCTGACCGAGGCGACCCTGGACTATCGGAATGCCTGGGAGCTTCTGGTGGCGACCATTCTCTCGGCCCAGTGCACGGATGCCCGTGTCAATCAGGTCACGCCGGGACTTTTCAGGAAGTACCCGGATGTCTATGCCTTTGCCGAAGCCGATCAGCTGGAGATGGAGGAAGCCATTCATTCCTGCGGTTTCTATCACAACAAGGCCAAGAACCTGATCGCCTGCGCAAAGAAGCTGGTCGAGGACTACGGCGGCGAGGTTCCTTCGACTCTGGAGGAACTGACCGGTCTGCCCGGTGTCGGCCGGAAGACGGCAAATGTAGTGCGTGGCCATATATTTCATCAGCCATCCATTGTCGTGGATACACATGTGGGTCGGATTTCCAGGCGGCTGGGCCTGACCAAAAAGACAGATCCCAAGGAGGTCGAATTCGATCTCATGAAGGAGCTGCCTAAGGACCACTGGATCTCCTGGAATCTCCAGCTTATCACCTTCGGCCGGGAAACCTGCATCGCACGGAAGCCCAAGTGTGCCGAATGTCCCCTCCGGGATTACTGCAATTCCAAGGACCGGACGGACCGGTGACAGGTTCCAAAGAAGGGGGCGGATTCTGAAAACTCCGGCACCGAATGCAGAAAAGAGAAAATCTGAAGGGCTTGAGGATCAGATGTTTCCGGGGCCTTGCAAGACATGGTAAAATAAAATTTAATCTGCACTTCATAACAGGCAGAAAATCAGCTTTAATATCCGAAAGAAAAGCCGGGGAGACAATCAGCCGGCAGATCGATAAAGCAAACAGTAACATTTCAAAATCTTAAGGAAATAGAGAGAAAAGTACATGTATAAGAATTCCAACAAGCTGCGGAAAATCTTCGCTATCATATCCATCATTCTGATTCTTGCTATGGTTGTAACCATGATCATCTCTTTTATGATTTGAGGAAGATTCAATGACAGGTAAAAGAAAGAAAAAAATTGTTTTCGGACTTTTTCTCATGGCCGGGGCCCTTCTGCTTTCGGCTTACGGGATCTCCAGTCATATTACAGCCAGGGCGGCATCCAACAAGGTATCCACCATTCCGGACGGAATCTCCATCGAAGGACAGGATGTCTCCGGCATGACCGAGCGCGAGGCCGAAGAGGTGATTTCCGGAATTGTCCAGTCGGAAGGCGCGAAGACAGTGACCCTTACGGCTTCCGGAAAGACGGTCAGCGTTACAGCCTCTGATCTGGGTCTTGAGGCCGTCAATACCGACCTGGTGAAAAAGGCTATGAATTACGGGAAGAAGGGCAATCCGGCCGAGCGCTTTCTCAATCAGAAGACCCTGAAATCCAAGAAGGGAAAGAACTTCCAGATTTCCTACGGAGTCAATCACGACACGGCCCAGGCCTGCCTGACCGCCCATGCCAGTGAACTTTCCAATCCGGCAAAGGACAATGGCCTGACCCACGACAACGGCGTCTTTACCTTTGTCAAGGGAGAAGCCGGAAGCAGCCTGAATGTGGAAAAGTCCATCGAGGATCTGGATACCTATATCAACAAGAACTGGACGACAGGAAGCTCGGATTCCGGCGAGTCGGCTGCAGTCGAGCTTACCACCGACAAGGCCAAACCCCGGGGCACGGAGAAGGAGCTGGCAGAGGTACAGGATCTCCTGGGAACCTTCACCACCGATTATTCTTCCTCCACAGCCAGCCGGAAAACCAACATCCAGAGAGCAGCTTCTCTGATGAACGGAAAGATCCTCTATCCGGGCGACAGCATTTCCTTCTATCAGACCGTTTCCCCTCTGTCCGCCGACAACGGCTATGCAACCGCCGGCGCCTATAAGGACGGCGAGGTTGTCAACAATGAAGGCGGCGGTGTCTGCCAGGTTTCCACAACCACCTACAATGCGGTCCTCCTGGCTGAGCTTTCGATAGAAAACCGCGCGGCCCATTCCCTCATGGTTCATTATGTAAAGCCGTCCTTTGATGCGGCGACGGCGGGCTCTTCGGACGGTACCTACGCTCTGAAGGATCTGCAGTTCAAGAACAATCTGGAGGCGCCGGTTTACATTGAAGAGCTGGCGGGAGAGAACACCATCACCGTCAATATCTACGGAAAGGAAACCCGCCCGGCCAACCGGTCGATCTCCTTCGACAATCACCTGGTCAGCGAGACACCGATCAAGAATAAGTATACGGCGGATGATACGCTTCCTGCCGGAACTCTTCAGAAAACAAAGAGCGGCACGACCGGCTATGTCTATCAGATGATCAAGACTGTGACAGTCGATGGAAATGTCGAATCTACAAAGGTTCAGAACAAGTCCAACTACCGGGAGGTCGATGCGGAATATTCGGTCGGCGTCCAGTCCGGAGATCCGGCGGTTACGGCGGCACTGAAGAGTGCGGTCAACAGCCAGGACGATTCGACGATCATTTCAGCCATTCAGCAGTATACCGGCGCCAGCGTCCGGCCTTCAACGACCTATGCGGAGGAGAAGCTTCGGACCCTGAAGGATGTGGCTGAGAAGAATCCGGATGATGAGAAGGCTCAGAAGGCCTATAACGATGCCAAGAGCGCAGCGGATGCGGCAAGTGCGGCAGCGAGTGCAGCGGCAAATGCAGCGGCGGATGCTGGAGCAGCCGCGGGTGCTGCCAGCCAGTAAATCCGTAAATAGGAAGATGCCAGTATGGGCAAGCAGCGCAGTTCAGCCATTCGGTAGATAAGAAATCTGTCAGAAAAGTAGACCAGTGGCGAAGTCAGCGATTGATCTATATGCTCTGGTTCTGGCAGAAAAATCAGAATCAGGGATACAGAAGTCAGAATTCAGAGGAAAGGAGACGCCATGCAGAAGGCAGACATTGTCATAGCAGGACCGGTCGGCCTGGCCGGGACAAGAAAACTCCTTTCTCTAAATCGAGATTTTCTGGCGGAAAATTTCCCGGCTGCTTTTCTGAATCGGGCGGAGCAGGTCCTTTCTATTGAAGAGACAGACCGGCTGGCAGAGGCAGTGCGGGGCTTTCTGAAAGAAACCGCCGGTCTGGTCTATATTTCCGAGGGCGGGCCGGGAGGCATCGAAGCGGACCTGTGGCGGGCCGGAGAAGCATTAAAATCCGGACTTTCTGCGGATCTCCAGCAGATCCCCATCCGCCAGGAAACCGTGGAAATCGCGGAATTTCTGAATGAGAATCCCTATCAACTGGACTCTAAAGGTTCCTGGCTTATACTTGCAGAAAATGGACGACATGTGGCGAATTATTTTAAGGCCCGAGGCTTTCGAGCGGCCACGGTCGGAGAATTGAAAAAAGAGAAGGGAAGAGTCTTTCACTTCGACCACGGAAGAGAAACACGCTTTCTTGAAAAACCGTAAATCAGTTTTGACAGACAGCCCTCTATGCACTATATTTTGATGAAACAGGGCTTTGCTCATAGGAAAATAAAAGGAAAACAGGCAGCTGGAAAATCAGCTGTGAGTGGAATGGGAAAGGAAGAGGAGTAATGGAAATGCAGGAAAAGATTCTCAACTACATCGAAAAAAACAGCAGAATTGATCTTCATGAGCTCGCGGTCATTCTTGGAGAGGATGAGGCGGCGGTTCTGAACTGCCTGGAAGATATGGAAGCAAAGCACATTATCTGCGGTTATCATACTCTGATCAACTGGGAGAAGGCCGGTGTCGAGAAGGCCAAGGCCATGATCGAGGTCCGTGTGACTCCCCAGAGAGGCACCGGTTTCGACAAGATTGCCCAGAGAATCTACAATTTTCCCGAGGTCAGCGATGTCTATCTGATCTCCGGCGGTTTTGATTTCATGGTCATTCTCGAGGGCAAGTCCTTACGAGAGATCGCCGATTTCGTTTCTCAGAAGCTGTCTGTTCTGGATTCTGTCTTTTCAACCAAGACCAACTTCATTCTGAAGAATTACAAGGAACAGGGAACCATTATGGTTGATGTTCCCAAGGAAGAACGAATGAAGATGTCGCTGTAATCAGAAAGGACAGAGAATGCCGTTATGAGAAGCATGGTAAATAAGACAATTACGGGCATTGCTCCTTCCGGTATCCGAAAATTCTTCGATATCGTAAATGAGATGGACGATGCCATTTCCCTTGGTGTAGGCGAGCCGGATTTTGATACGCCCTGGCGGATTCGCGACGAGGCCATTTACTCTCTGGAACAGGGACGGACCTTCTACACCTCCAATACAGGTTTAAAGCAGCTCCGCGAGGAAATCTCCAAATATCTGGAGCGCCGCTATCAGCTCTATTACAGTCCGAGCTCTGAAATCATGGTAACCGTCGGCGGATCGGAGGCCATTGATGTGGCTCTCCGTGCCATGCTGGATCCGGGGGATGAGGTGTTGATCCCTCAGCCATCTTATGTGAGTTACGGACCCTGCACGATCCTTGCCGGTGGAAAACCGGTCTACATTCCTCTGAAAGAGGAGAATGAATTCCGGCTGACGGCAGAGGAGCTGGAGGATGCGATCACGGAAAGGACCAAGGTCCTGATCCTTCCTTATCCAAACAACCCGACGGGCGCGGTCATGGAGAAGGCCGATCTCGAGGCGGTCGCAGAGGTCGTAAAGAAGCATGATCTCTTTGTCCTGACCGACGAGATCTATTCGGAACTGACTTATCTCGAGAAGCACATGTCCATCGCATCGCTTCCGGGCATGAAGGAGCGGACGGTCTATATCAACGGCTTTTCCAAGGCCTTTGCCATGACCGGCTGGCGGCTGGGCTATGCCTGTGCGCCTCATGAGCTTCTGGCTCAGATGTTAAAGATACACCAGTTCGCCATTATGTGCGCTCCGACCAACAGCCAGTATGCAGCAGTTGAGGCCCTTCGGAACTGCCAGGACGAGGTCGACAAGATGCGGGAGGAATACGACCACAGACGCCGCTACCTCATGGACCGCTTCAAGAACATGCACCTCCAGTGCTTCGAGCCCTTCGGCGCCTTCTATATCTTCCCTTCCATCAAGGAATTCGGGATGTCCAGCGACGAATTTGCAACAGAGCTCCTGAAGTCGAAGAAGGTTGCAGTCGTACCCGGCACCGCTTTCGGAGACTGCGGCGAGGGCTTTATCCGGATCTCCTATGCCTATTCTCTGGAGGATCTGGAGAAGGCCGTGGACCGGATCGAAGAATTCGTAAGTGAATTGAGAGCCGGAAAGGCCAAGAAAGCAGCAGAATAAAACCGATTGTAAGGTTGGCGGGTTGAAGTGAGAAGTCAGCTGAAGTAATCGGAAAGCAGATACCGGGTAGAAATCAAAATTCGAGCCCCGTGGAGAAAAGCAGCGTGAAAGACGTCAAAGAAAAAAAGCAGCACGACAACATCATCGAGGCCATCGACCTGTCCCACGAGTATGTCCAGCGGGATGAAGAGGGAAATGTAGAGCGGATTCTGACGGCGGTTGACCATGTTGATCTGGATGTCTGGCCCGGTCAGTTTATTTCCATCCTGGGCCATAACGGCTCTGGAAAGTCGACTCTGGCCAAGCACTTAAATGCCCTCCTGGCACCGACCGGAGGAAGTCTCTATGTCGACGGCAAGGATGCGGCCAAGGAGGAGAATATCCTTCCCATTCGAAAGACTGCGGGCATGGTTTTCCAGAATCCGGACAACCAGATCATCGCCAGTGTTGTCGAAGAGGATGTGGGATTCGGCCCTGAGAATATCGGTGTCCCGACCGATGAGATCTGGGAGCGGGTCGAGAAGAGCTTGAAGTCGGTCGGCATGTGGGAGTACCGCAAGCATTCCCCGAATAAACTGTCCGGCGGACAGAAGCAGAGGGTCGCTATCGCCGGTGTCATGGCCATGGAGCCAAAGTGCATCGTTCTCGATGAACCGACGGCCATGCTGGATCCGGACGGACGGAAAGAGGTTCTGGCGGCCGTTCATGAGCTCAATAAGAAAAAGGGCGTTACGATTATTCTCATCACTCATTATATGGAGGAAGTCGTGGGCTCGGACTATGTTTACGTCATGGATCAGGGCAAGGTCGTCATGCGGGGCCAGCCCAGGGAGATCTTCTCCGATGTCGACAAGCTCAAGTCCTTCCGCCTGGACGTGCCTCAGGTCACCCTTCTGGCCTATGAGCTCCGCGAGGCCGGACTGGACATCCCGGAGGGGATTCTGACCCGCCAGGAGCTGGTGGAAGCTTTACGAATGGCAGCAGGGGAGGATTGACATGGGACTTCGCTTAGAGCATGTGACATATCAGTACAGCACCGGAACAGCCTATGAGATCAAGGCTCTGGATGATGTGAATCTGGAAATCAAGGATGGTCAGTTCTTAGGAATCATCGGCCATACCGGATCCGGAAAATCCACCCTGGTTCAGCATCTGAACGGACTATTGAAGGCAACGTCCGGAACCATCTATTTCAATGATGAAAATATCTATGCCGACGGCTATGACCTGAAGGGCCTTCGGACCAAGGTCGGCATGGTCTTCCAGTATCCTGAGCACCAGCTTTTTGAGACGACGGTCTTCGCGGATGTCTGCTTCGGTCCCAAGAATCAGGGCCTTCCTGAGGAGGAGATCAAAAAGCGGGCGGAAGAGGCCCTGGAAGCGGTCGGTTTTCCCAAGGCCCAGTACGATGCCTCGCCCTTTGAGCTTTCGGGCGGCCAGAAGCGCCGTGTCGCCATCGCCGGTGTCCTTGCCATGCATCCGCAGATTCTGATTCTGGATGAGCCGACGGCCGGACTGGATCCGGCAGGCAGAAACGAGATTCTGGACCTGATCAAGTCTCTTCATGACAGGAAGGGCGACACCATCGTTCTGGTTTCGCATTCCATGGAGGATGTGGCCAATTATGTCGACCGGATCCTGGTCATGGACAAGGGCCGGCCGAAATATGACGGAACGCCCCGCGAGGTCTTCCGCCATTACAAGGACCTGGAGGAGATCGGCCTGGCAGCACCGGAAGTGACCTATGTCATGCACGACTTAAAGAAGGCCGGCTTCCCCGTCGATGTGGACTGCACCACAGTCGAAGAAGCCAAGGAGGAAATCCTTCGGGTTTTCCGGGCTAAGCAGGCTGAGAATAACTAACTAGAATTTCCGCTACCAAAAGATATGTGAGATACGGGATTTAGAATTTCAAGTAAAAAGTATTGGAAGACATATTTAATACAATGTAAAACCTGATGTCAGAAAGCTGGCACAGATATTTACGAAAGGCAGCACTATGTTTCGAGATATTACCTTAGGACAATATTATCCGGCGGACTCTGTCCTGCACCGGATGGACCCCCGGACCAAGCTCCTCGCGACTCTGGTCTATATTATTGCGCTCTTCATTGCGGATAATCCGGCGGCCATCCTCTTTGTGACAGCCTGTCTACTGGTCGTTATCGCCATGTCAAAGGTACCTTTTTCCTTCATGGTGCGGGGCCTTCGGGGCATTGTGCTTCTGATCGTCATTGCGGCTGTCTTCAATCTCTTCCTGACGCCGGGTCATGTGGTCTTCCACTGGGCCTTTCTGTCGATCACAAAGGAAGGTATCAAAAACGCTCTTCTGATGACAGCCCGGATGATTCTTCTCATTATCGGAAGCTCTCTCATGACGCTGACCACCACGCCCAATCAGTTGACGGACGGATTGGAGTCCGGTTTACATTTCATGACCTATATTAAGGTCCCGGTTCACGAGATCGCCATGATGATGTCGATCGCCCTCCGCTTCATCCCGATTCTGATCGATGAGACGGATAAGATCATGAAGGCCCAGATGGCCCGCGGTGCTTCCTTTGATACGGGAAATATCGTCCAGAGGGCCAAGTCCATGGTGCCCCTTCTTGTGCCGCTTTTCGTCAGTGCCTTTCGCCGGGCAAACGACCTGGCACTGGCTATGGAGGCCCGCTGTTACAACGGCGGCGAGGGACGGACCAAGATGAAGCCTCTTCACTACGCCAAGCGGGACGGCATGGCTTATCTCTGCCTGGCCGTATTCTTTGCAGTTGTGATTGTTCTCGGGGTCCGCTTCTGATGCGGGTCCTGATTCGTGTGGCCTACGATGGCACGGATTTTGCCGGCTGGCAGAAGCAGCCCGGCCGCCGGACGGTGGAAGGCGAGCTTCTGAAGGCACTGGGGGAGCTTTTTCCTCATTCTTCTAATACTTCTGACGATCCCGGGAGGGACCATGCAGAGCAGGCAGAGAAGACGAAGGAAACGGCAGAAACGACAAAAATGCCTGATACGATAAAAACGGAATCCGGCCTGGAACTAATCGGCGGGAGCAGGACCGATGCCGGCGTGCATTCCTACGGAAATCCGGCCGTCTTCGATGTCGATACCCGCATGCCGGCGGATCGGATTGCCCCGGCATTAAATGTAAGGCTTCCGGAAGATATCCGAGTCATGTCTTCTATCGCTGTCGCAGAGGATTTCCATCCCCACCATGTAAAATCCCAAAAAACCTATGAATATCGGATCCGGGTTGCAAGAACTCTTTTCCCGACCGACCGCTATTATTTTCATACGGTTCATGTGCCTCTGGACATTGCAAAAATGCAGGAGGCAGCGGATTATCTGATCGGGAAGCATGACTTCACAAGCTTCTCCTCGGTCCATGCCCAGGTGAAGAGCAGGGTGAGGACGATCTATGAACTGAGTATAAGCAGGGAAATCAGAGATCTCCCTGGAAATAGACCTGCCTCCGGAACGAAAGCTGGGGAGAATCGGAAGTCAGGAGGAATTCCTGAGCCTCAGGAGATGGACATCCGCATCCGCGTCACAGGCGACGGCTTCCTCTATAACATGGTCCGGATCATCGCCGGAACTCTGATCGAGGTGGGCCGTGGCGCCATGAAGCCTTCGTCTGTTAAGGAAATTCTGGAGGCAAAGGATCGGAGTCTGGCAGGACCCACAGCGCCGGCCAGGGGACTCTTCCTACTGGGGACGGAATTTACGGATGAGTAGAAAATTCCGTTGAGGTCTATATTTCTCTGTGACGCTGCCGATGCCCAGATAGGAAGGCTGGTTTTGCAAATGCCTGCATGAGAAGACGAATCCTGAAGAAGTCCACATGGATAGGACAGTGACTGTGGATAAAGGAGGGAAACCCGCCCTGGCATTGTGAATAATTCATAAGAAAGGGACGGAAAAATCGTCGTTTTTTTGGAAAGAAATCGCTAAAAATCGTTTGACACTAAGGACAAGCCGTAATAAAATATAAAGGCTGATGTAGTTTCAGAAGGCATGTTCCAAAGCCCCGGAACCGCCTTTGACTATATAGAGCGTATGGAATCCGGTTTGGTACATTCCCGGAGGAAGGCGCATGAACCTGATTTAAGGAGGAAGCTCTAATGAACAATTCGACTTATATGCCGAACCCGACTAAGGTTGAGAGAAAATGGTATGTCGTTGACGCTGAAGGCCAGACACTTGGCCGTCTTGCTTCTAACGTCGCAAGAGTTTTAAGAGGCAAGAACAAGGCAATCTATACCCCTCACGCTGATACCGGTGATTATGTCATCGTTGTAAACGCTGAGAAGATCAAGGTTACCGGTAAGAAGCTGGATCAGAAGGTTTATTACAGACATTCTGATTATGTCGGCGGACTGAAGTCCACCACTCTGAAGGAAATGCTCCAGAAGCATCCGGAGAGAGTCATCGAGATGGCAGTTAAGGGTATGCTCCCGAAGGGACCCCTTGGCCGTGAAGAATACAAGAAG
>JAQYBF010000097.1 GCA_029338875.1 Lachnospiraceae bacterium | reverse complement strand
ATCTACGAAGGTACTTCCGAAGTAATGCGGATGGTTATCTCCGGCAAGCTGTTGAAATAAGTAGGAGGAATTTACCGTGAAGATTATTGTTTGTATCAAACAGGTTCCTGATACAGCCGGCGGTGTTAAATTTAAACCGGATGGAACACTGGATCGTGGCGCAATGCTTGCAATCATGAACCCGGATGACAAGGCAGGTCTTGAGGCCGCTTTAAGAATCAAGGATGAGACCGGTGCAGAAGTTACTGTTATGACCATGGGTCTTCCCAAGGCTGATGCAGTCCTTCGTGAAGCTCTGGCTATGGGCGCTGACAAGGCCATTCTTATGACCGACCGCAGACTCGGCGGTGCTGATACCTGGGCTACTTCTTCTACCATCGCAGCCGGTATCCGCAGATTCGGTGATTATGATCTGATCATCACCGGCCGTCAGGCTATCGATGGTGATACCGCACAGGTTGGACCTCAGATCGCTGAGCATCTTGGAATTCCTGTTATCTCCTATGCACAGAAGATCAAGGTCAATGAGGCTGAGCACACCGTAGAGGTTGAGCGTCAGTATGATGATCGTTATCATGTTCTGAAAGCCAAGATGCCGTGTCTTATCACTGCACTTTCCGAACTCAATACTCCTCGTTACATGACTCCGAAGGGAATCTGGGACGCATGTGATGCAGAAATCATTACCTGGAACCGTGATGATCTGGAAACTCTGAAGGACGAGGATATGGGTCTCGCAGGTTCTCCGACCAAGATCGCAAAGGCTTCCGATAAGGTTCGTAAGGGCAAGGGAACCGTTTATAAGGATCTGGATCCGGATCAGGGCGCTAAGACCATCTGTGATGCACTTGTTGAGCAGCATTATATTTAATGAAGGCGGTGAATAAAGATGAATTTAGAAGAATATAAGGGTGTATTTATCTATGCACAGCAGGTAGATAACCATATCGATAACATCGCTTTCGAGTTACTTGGTAAGGCAAAAGACCTGGCAGCAGATTTGGATGAAAAAGTAACAGCAGTTCTGATTGGCTCCGGCATGACAGATGCCATGGTAGATCAGCTGGCTGAATACGGCGCTGACCGTGTTATCGTTGCAGATGATCCTGAACTCAAGGATTATCGTACCGAGCCTTATGCTGAGGCCCTTGCAGGAATCATCAATGAATATAAGCCTGAGATCGTTCTGGTTGGCGCAACAGCCATCGGACGTGACCTTGGCCCTACCGTATCCGCAAGAGTTGCAACCGGTCTGACCGCCGATTGTACAAAGCTTGAGATCGGTGACTTCCCTCTGGAAGCAAAGCCCGGTGTAGAGCAGAAGCATAAGCAGCTCCTGATGACCCGTCCTGCATTCGGCGGCAACACCATCGCTACCATCGCCTGCCCGGATCATCGTCCTCAGATGTCTACCGTTCGTCCCGGCGTTATGCAGAAGATCACTCCGATCAAGGGCGCCAAGGCTGAAAGAATTGACTGGAAGCATGACTTCAAGCCCAACGATCGTTATGTAGAGATCGAGAAGGTTGTCAAGAAGGTTACCGAGACCGTTGATATCCAGAAGGCTAAGATCCTGGTTTCCGGCGGCCGTGGAGTTGGTTCTGCAGAGAACTTCAAGATCCTGCGTGACCTGGCTGACGTTCTTGGCGGCGAAGTATCCTGCTCCCGTGCCGTTGTTGATAACGGCTGGATGCCTAAGGATCTTCAGGTTGGCCAGACCGGTAAGACCGTTCGTCCGAAGATTTACTTCGCAATCGGTATTTCCGGTGCCATCCAGCATGTAGCCGGCATGGAAGAGTCTGATCTCATCATTGCCATCAACAAGGATGAGTCCGCTCCGATCATGGATGTCGCTGATATCGGTATCGTCGGCGATCTGAACAAGATCGTTCCGAAGCTGACCGAAGACATCAAGGCTGAGCTTGCAAAGAAGGAAGAGGTTTAATCCGCCGAATCCTTTGAGACAGAGATTCCGATTTTATCATTGAAATGAAGATCGGAATTCAGCAGAATGACTGATGAGAAGACCGTCAGGAAGAGGAGAAATCCTTTTCCCGGCGGTCTTTTTTTGACATCATAAATCCCGGGTAAGATGGAAAGTGTCAAGCTTCTGATGGATTTAATTTCTGTTTTCCGGCCGGCACAGATCGCTTGGAAAACACTTCCATAGAGTATACAAAAAAAGACACTTGTCATAAGAAAGTCCGGAATAACTGTGTTATAATTTTGACAATGCTTTGTGGAAGCTCATGAGAGATGAACCCGATCTCATCAAAGGGCTCTGCGGCAGAACTATTGACTCGCACTATATTCAGAAGGATGGGATTCCGGATGATCCGGACTCGTCCACAGCTGAAACAGTAGCAGGAGGAAAAAATGAGTCACACAAAAATTCAGAAACTCGTCGGCACAGCACTTTTAACGGCACTGGTGATTGTTCTCCAGCTCTTTGGTTCCGGATTCCGGATCGGACCGGTCGCCATTTCCCTGGTTCTAATCCCGATTGTAGTCGGAGCCGTGATCTATGGCCCGGGAATCGGCGCTTTTCTTGGAGCCGTCTTCGGAGTGGTCGTTATTGGAATGATTCTCGGAGGAATGGATCCCGCATCCATGCTGATGATGCAGTTCAATGCACCTGCAACCGTCATTGTCTGCCTGGTCAAGGGTATTCTTGCCGGTCTCGTTGCAGGACTTGTCTATAAGGCCCTTCGGAAAAAGAATGCAAAGCTTGGTACGGTCCTGGCCGGCATTCTTGCACCGATCATGAATACAGGCTTCTATGTCTTCATGGTAACCTTTGTATTTACAGATCTTATGGAAAAGAGCTACAAGCTTCAGGGAACCGGAGCGGTATTTGCTGCCATTATGGCAATGATCGCAACGAATTTCATTGCTGAGCTGATTACGACAGCTGTCATTTCCCCCATTATTCTTTTCGCCTTAAAGAAGGCCAATGGGGCACGGCTGAATAAATAAGAGGAGTAAGACAGATGATTCTTGCCATTGATGTAGGGAATACCCATATTACCTTTGGATGTCTGAATGAGAAAAATCAGGCTCAGCCTGTGGTTCGGATCCCGACGGATCTGAAGGAAACCGAATTCGGCTATGCCGTAAAAATGAAGGAAATTCTGGAACTGTCCGGAGTTGACGAGAACAAATTTGACGGTGCCATTATTTCATCGGTCGTTCCGCCCATTACCGAAATGATGAAGCGTGCGGTCGGCCTGATCACAGGTCTGGAGCCCCTGGTTGTAGGACCGGGTCTGAAGTCCGGTATTAAAATCGAGCTGGATGATCCGGGCACTCTGGCAGCAGATCTGATTGCAACAGCAGTCGCCGCAAAATATGAATATCCCCTTCCCTGTGTTATTATTGACATGGGAACAGCCACAACCATTACGGTTGTAAGTGCTGCAGGGTCCTACATCGGCGGAGCCATTCTTCCCGGTATCGGAACCTCACTCAACGCACTGACAAAGGGCACCAGCCTTCTTCCTTCGATTGAAATCCAGCCGCCCAGAAAGGCAATCAGTAAGGAGACAGCAGATGCCATGAAGTCCGGCCTGATCTACGGAAATGCCGGTTCCATTGACGGAATTCTGGATCAATTCGAGAAGGAAATCGGAAAGCCGGAGACCATTGTTTCGACCGGCGGTCTGGGACGCGTAGTATGCCCCTACTGCAGGCATGAGATCATCTATGATTCGAAGCTCTTACTGAAGGGACTCGGAATCATATGGAAGAAAAACAGTAAGATCCAGAAGAGACGGTCTGAGAACTAAGAGAAAATAAAAGGCGTTACAATCAGGCAGCGGAACGTCCTGATTGAAATCGCAAGGAAGAGGAATTCTTCTATATCGGATTTTGAGGAGGTTAAAAATGGCAGAAGAAAAGCATCATCTGACTCCGGAAGAACGGGCAGCCAGAATCAAGAGAACCAGACCTGCGACTGAGGAGGAAAAGGGAGAGCGGAAGCCGGATCTGTCCGGCAAGGGCCCTATGTTTGCCGAGCAGGCAAATCCCCATTCTCATGTCAAGCATGTGATCGGAATCGTCAGCGGCAAGGGCGGCGTCGGAAAATCCTTTGTGACCGCCAGTCTTGCCAATAAGCTGGGCCGGGAGGGCTATAAGACCGCTATCATGGATGCGGATATTACCGGACCCTCCATCCCGAAGATGTTCGGCGTCAAGGGACCTCTGATGGGCACGGAAGAGGGCGCCTATCCGGTCGAAGCCGCAGATGGCACCAAGATCGTTTCCATGAATCTGATTCTGGAAAATGACGAGCAGCCGGTTGTCTGGCGGGGACCCGTCATTGCCGGCACCGTAAAGCAGTTCTGGACCGATATCATGTGGGGCGATGTCGACTATATGTTTGTCGATATGCCTCCCGGAACCGGTGACGTGCCTCTGACTGTTTTCCAGTCTCTTCCGGTGGACGGCATCATCATTGTGACCAGTCCTCAGGATCTGGTTTCCATGATCGTAAAGAAGGCCATCAACATGGCGGAGATGATGAAGATACCGGTACTGGGTCTTGTCGAGAACTACAGCTATATCCAGTGCCCGGACTGCGGCAGAAAGATCGAGCTCTTCGGTAAGAGCCACATCGATGAAGTCGCAAAGGAGTTCGGTCTGCCCGTACTCGGACAGATTCCTCTGGATCCGAAAAATGCAGAGCTTGCCGATGAAGGCAGGATCTATGAAAACGATAATGTCTACCTGGATCAGGCAGTCAGAACACTGGAGGCTCTGCAGTAAAGCGGTTATAGGTGACGGGGAGGGCGAAAGCCCGGGAGTTATATTAAATTTAAATTCATAAAAAAGGCTTCCTGCCTTGCGGCAGGGAGCCTTTTTACTGCTCGTGAACCTTCTTACCGGTGATGTGCTCCGGTACGATCTCAAGCAGCTGGACCGTGTTTTCATTCCGCTCCAGATCCGCCTTATAGGAGTCCTCGATGTGGTCGGGATAAATGTGGACCGCAAGCTCCATGACGTTTTTCAGAACCTTTTCCCGGTCCTCGACCAGATGGATCCGACCGAAAACAATGACACTCTTGACATAGAGAGCGAAATCACCGGGAACTCTGGGCTGGTCTTCAATCACGGTAAAGGATACCTTGTCGCATTTCTTCAGGGCATCGATTTTATGGCCCTGACCGGCGCAGTGGATATAGATGTGTCCGTCCTCTCCCAGGAAATAGTTGACCGGGACGCCGTAGGGATAGCCGTCATCTCCGATCAGGGAAAGGGTGCCGCGATATCCCTTCTTCAGAACCTCCAGAGCATCGCTGTCCTCCAGCTGCTGCTTAAATCTTCTCATTTTACGAAACATTGCTCAGTCAACCTTCTCGGGTTCCGGATAATCCACGCCGAAGGTCTCTACGGTAACCGTTTTCATAACCTGGGGCTCCATAGGTCTGTCGGACCAGTCGGTCTGAACCTCTGCAATGCGGTTTACAATGTCCATGCCCTCGATGATCTTACCGAAAGCCGCATATTCGCCGTCCAGATGAGGAGCATCCTTATGCATGATGAAGAACTGGGATCCTGCAGAGTCCGGCATCATGGTCCGTGCCATGGACAGGACGCCTGCCGTATGCTTCAGATCGTTTTGAAAACCATTGGAAGTAAACTCGCCGCGGATGGAATAGCCGGGGCCGCCCATACCGGTTCCTTCCGGATCGCCGCCCTGAAGCATAAAGCCGCTGATGACACGATGGAAGCCGGTTCCATCGTAAAAGCCCTTTTTCACCAGTGAGATAAAGTTGTTTACCGTATTGGGAGCAATTTCCGGATAAAGCTCCGCCTTCATTACATCGCCATTTTCCATGGTGATTGTTACAATCGGATTCTGTGCCATTTCCTACCTCTTTCCTAAAATATCCTTCCGGGTTTTATACCCGTGACTCTATGATAGCGAATAAAGGGCTTTCTTGTATAGGATTTTCCAAAGATTTCATTTTCTTTTAAGAACTCCTTTCGAATTCTGAAATAATGACGGGATTCATGGTCTATATTTCATTTCTTCTTAATGGTTGTTTCCATGAGACCCGGCTAGAATGGACCTATCGACGTCGAATTCTTTAGAACAGGATATGGGGTTTCAATGGAAAGGGGTTTATCTTATGCAGGAAATTATCAAGGAATACGGACCGGCACTGATTGCCATTGTAGCGATTATCGCACTGATCATTATTGTAAAGGCTCTGGTTGGAAGCGGGGCCGACGGTGTTATCGGGAAAGCCTT
The DNA here is from genome assembly GCA_029338875.1 of Lachnospiraceae bacterium. Lineage (GTDB taxonomy): Bacteria > Bacillota > Clostridia > Lachnospirales > Lachnospiraceae > Lachnocurva. Next base: position 9,625 of record JAQYBF010000097.1, on the reverse strand, counting down.
CAAGAGCATGATCAATACCATGGAGACCAAGGCCAATAACGCAAACGGAGTCATCCTTCCGGGTGCGGGAATCGGAAAATTCATACCGGGAATTCCCTTCTGAAACGGGGTGAATCGATATGGGCAGCGGAAATATTAAGATCCGCCCGGAGGAGCAGGAGGCCTATTTCGGTCTCCTTTACCCTTATATTCAGGATCAGGAGATCACAGACATCGACTATAACGGAAAGGCGGTCTGGCTGACTGACTGTACCAATGTCCGGCGGATGAGCGATGTCCGTCTGGATACGGGTTTCGTGGACCAGTTTACCAAGCGGATATCCAATGCAGTCAGCAAGCCTTTCCACAAGATGTCACCGGTTCTGGAAGCAGAGACAGAGACCCTGCGGATCACGATCGTCCATGAGAGTGTCTGCGGCAGGCGGTGCTTCTGTATCCGGAAATCCCTGCCTCTGGTGCGGCTGACTGAGGAAAGCGCCGTTTCCACCGGTTATGTGACCAGAAGAATGCTTTATTTCTTAAGAAACTGCGTTCGGGCCAGGATGAACCTTGTTTTTGCCGGGAATCCGGGCGTTGGAAAGACCGAATGCGCCAAATTCTTCTCCCGCTATATTCCGGCCAAGGACCGGGTCATTACCATAGAGGATAACCCGGAATGGCATTATGGCAAAGTCAATCCGGACAAGGACTGTATCGAAATGAAGATCAATCCTTCTATGGACTATACCCAGGCCATCAAAACCTGCCTTCGTCTCAATCCGACCTGGATGTTTCTGTCGGAGGCCAGATCCCTGGAGGTCCGCTATCTCCTGGAGGGTCTGTCCACCGGCGTCCGGGGCATGACAACTTTGCATACAGACGATGTGAGAAATATTCCGGACCGCATCGTGAATATGGCCGGAGCAGGCAGCGAATCCGAACGCATCCGGAATGATACCTACAGCTTTCTGGATGTCGGCATTTTGCTGAAGCGGAAGGAGGTCCGCGACGCCAGCGGCTTTGTCTGCGTGCGGAGAATGATCGATCAGGTCTGTTTTTTCCTGAGAGAGAAGGGCGAAAATCAGATTCTGATGGTGGCGGACAAGGGAGAAGAGCTGGACTTTCATCTGACAGAGGGCCTTCGTCAGCGGTTTCTCGAATACGGGATCAGTGATCCCTTTTCGGAGGACGGGAAAGACAGACCGGACTACGGCGCGGGAAGCTATTACGGAAAACGGTATGATTTCGAAGGATCCGAGGCGGATCCTTATCGAAGATTACGGTCTGAATTGGAAAATGCAGAAGCCGAAAGAAAAGACTTCGTTGGTAATGAACTGGAGAGAGCAGTCAAAGAGAGGGAGCTCCTGGAAAGAGCCGAAGCAGAACGACTTGCGAGAGAGAAGGCTGAGTTCGAGAGAGCAGAAGAAGAGAGAATAGCTAGAGAACAGGCTGAAGCAGAGAGAGCCGAGGCAGAAAGAATAGCAAGAGAAAAGGCTGAAGCAGAGAGGGCTGAGAGAGAAAGACTGGAACGGGAACGGGTGGAAAAGGAAGCCCAGATTCAGCTCTATCTGACAGAAGTATCCAGAGAACTGGGAATGGCGGCGGAAGGAGGAACCTGTCATGGCAGACGAAGCTATCAGCACACAGGAAGCGGATCTGATGCCATCCGCTGAGGAACTGGAAAAATACGGCTATGTCTTTTCTGTAAAAAAGACCCTGGTCCTCTATCTTCTGATTACGGTCCTCATGCTTCTCCTGGGACGATTCTTTTCACTGAGGCTGATTCCGCAGATTGTGGTTCTTGGTTTTACATTTCTCATGCTGCCCTTTTTTATCCGGAACACCTTGAGGAGCCGCTATAACCAGAGGCGCTTTTCCGACCTGAATACTTATATGGAACAGTTCCTTTATTCCTTTCAGAAAAACGGGAAGGTTCTGACTACCCTGGAGGAAGTCAGGGATCTCTTCGAGGACGGCCTGATGAAGGATCTTCTTGACGAAGCGGTTTTCTATATTACGGAGACCTTTGATGAGGGAAATGTGGAAAGGAAGGCCTTAAGGCTGATCGAGAGAGAATATCCGAATTTCAGCCTTCGAAACATTCATAAGTTTGCCCTGGATGTGGAGAAGAATGGAGGCAATTATTCCTCCTCCATCCAGCTTCTTCTATCCTCCCGGCAGATGTGGGCGGACCGGAATTATTCCCTTTTAAAGGAAAAACGCCATGCCAGAAGCAAGGTCATCCTGTCGATTCTGACCAGTCTGATTCTCTGCGCCCTGGTTCAGCTTCTGGAAATCAAGCTGGATGTGGATGTGAGCAGGCAGCCGGTTCTTCAGGGAATAACAGCCTTTGTGCTCTGTCTGGATCTTCTGATCTTTTATCTTACCGACCGGAAGTTTGTTCAGGATGATGCGGTGACAGATCTTGTAAGGACCCGGGATGTCCTGGAATCAAAGAATTATCTGCATTCCTATAATCCCAAGAATCCCTTGTCCAGACTGGGAGCCGAGACTGCAAGGAAACGGGTGACAAGACAGATCGAAAAGGACTTTCCCAACTGGCTCATGCAGGTGTCGCTTCTTCTGCAGACGGAGAATGTTCAGGTGGCCATCAAGAAAAGCTTTGCCGATGCGCCGCCGGTCCTGAAAAGCGACCTGGACCAGCTGATTGATGATCTGGAAATGGATCCCATATCCATTCATCCCTATCTGAATTTCTTAAAGGATTACACCCTTCCGGAGGTACGGTCGGCCATGAAGATGCTCTATTCCCTGTCGGAGGGAAAGGGCGGCGAGGCCGCTGTCCAGATCCGGGAACTGATTCAGAGAAACCAGCTTTTACAGGACCGGGCGGCAAGACTTTCCAATGAGGATGCCATAGCCGGAATGTTTCTTCTCTTCCTGGCACCCCAGCTTACGGGCGGACTTATGATGCTGGCGGATATGATTGTGATGTTTTCGGCCTATCTTTTAAAGATGGGCAGTGTATGAGAGGTGGTATATGGACAATCTGATCAAGGGATTCCTGGGGGCCTTTTTTATTCTTCTGATTACCTTTCTGGGTTTCGGGCTGATCCACGCCGGCATGAATGCAAGAAATGCGGATGCCTTTCTGACATCCAGTGCAAAAAAGATTTCAAACAGCAGCTATTCACCGCTTGTCATGGATGCCTGTCAGAAAGAGGCCAAAGAGAAGGGCTATCAGCTGACCTTTGAAAGCATACAGCCCGGTGACCGCGACCGGCCCGTCTATGGCAGGCTGAAGCTCCGTTATACCTTTTCTGTTCCGATTCTGTCTTTTAAGGAAGAGAAGGTAATCACGGAGGATCTTGGATAAGCAGGGAGGTTTGGAAGTGAAGAAAATTATTGAGGAATACGGCCTGTCACTTTTTTACCTAATCCTCGGAGGAGGCCTGGCCGGAGGTCTGGTCTATCTGATCGGGAGGCTGTCCCTATGAAGAGTCTGATTGAATCATACGGAGGAGCCCTGCTTGGAGCAGTCGGTGCGGCGGGGATCATAGGGCTGATCATCTTATTCAAGCCGGAGCTGATCCGTTTCCTTCAGGACTGGTGCAGCCGCTTTTTATAAGAATTTCGATTGGAAGGAGAAAGATGTGCGGACAATACTGGAACATTACGGAACAGCTATTCTTGCAGTTGTCTCGGCACTGGCAATCCTGGGCCTGATTGCAGGAATGATCAATAAAAAGGGAGCTCTGCATCCTCTTCTGGAAAAAGGCCTGGAGGGCGACCGGATTGAGAATACCAGAGATAGTGGTGGAGATCAGTCCTTTTCAGCCATGCAGGCATCGGAGGGAAAGAGTCTGCCGGACATTCATGTAGAAGAAAAGGTCCTTCTCAATCATCCCTATCAGAGTCAGGATCTGATCCAGACAGGGACGGGAAGCTCCGCCCGGGTCGGGGTCCGCTTTCTTAAAATCTGGAATTTTCAGGGAGCGGACCTGACCGGACAGCTGATTCAGTCGGACGGACAAATCATTTTTACAGACGAAGGAGTTTACCGTGCCCGGGTTTTTCTGGATGAGGAAAACGGCGGATCCGGCTCAGTTGAGATTTATCTGGGAGTATCAGCATGAAAAATCTGATGATTGGACTTATGATGGCGCTGATCACCGGCCTTGTTATCATGGCTCTTATGATTATTTCTTCCAGGCATCAGAGGGAAAAGGAACTGGAGCATGCTCTGACCTTTGCCGTCAGTCAGACTCTCCGGTCTGCGGTCAGGTCAGGGAAAGAGGTCAGTGCCGGCGAGATGGAAAACAGACTGGAGGAAGGACTGAACAGACGGCTGAAGGTGGCGGAACGAAAGGAAAAGGACAAAGCCTTTTCTCTGAAAGTTGAGATTCTGAAGGCGGATGCAGACAAGGGAATTCTTTCCTGCAGGGCAGAGGAAAGCTACAGCCATATGAATGGAAAAAGAGGAAGGGTTTCGGCAGAGGCAACAGCACTTCTGGAAACGGATGCAAAGGAAATCTTTTACCAGGTGAGCTTCTTTCTTCCGGGAGAAGACAGGGCCATTCGAAGCTATACCCTGCAGAAGGGAAGCAGAGTGATCCGGCCCCGGGATCCGGAGAACGACGGGAAAAGCTTCAGCGGATGGTTTGATGATAAAGGCAGAAAACTTACCGATGAAAGCCGTGTCGATGAAAATCTGAACTATCTGGCGCACTTTTAAGCAGGCCATTTCCTTCTTGTTGTTTTATTCTGATAAGGAGAAAAACTATCCACAATATTCTGAATTTGTGTGCATAAACTTTACAAATAAGGGCCGAAATACACAGTTTCGCAAGATATGGCTAAAAAGTTATCCACAAACTGTTAACAAAATGTGGGTAAAAATCTGAATAGAAGGCAATTTTACAATTTCATCGGACTTATCCACGACCCGTGCATAGATAATTTCTGGCATGCCCGAAATTGTGCATATAATTCTTTTGCCGCTTCTTTCTTTTAATCGATAAAGTGTTATAATTTTTAGATACTCTATCGACGACAGGAAAGGCGGTCAGTTATGGAGGTCCCCAAAAAGGTCTTATTGACCGGTGCAAGCTCCGGAATCGGAAGGGCAGCAGCCCAAAGACTCCTGGAGGAAGGCTTCGAAGTCTATGGGGTTGGAAGAAATTTTCGGGAGGATTCCCTGGAAATCAGATCCAATCCCTTATTTCATGCCATAGGCTGTGATCTTTTGGAGGAAAATGCCGGGGAAAAAATTAAGAAGGAAGTCTTGGCGGACGGCCGTGACATCGATGTTCTCATCAATAATGCCGGAACTGCCTATTACGGACTGCATGAAAATATCAGACCGGAGGAGATCCATGAGATGGTCCGCCTGAATCTTGAGGTTCCCATGCTTTTATCGCGCCTTTTTCTGCCTTCCATGAAGAAGAGGAAAAAGGGAGATATCATACAGATCGCCAGCGTGACAGCCATTTCCTCTGAGAACCCACATGGAGCCGCCTACGGTGCCACGAAGGCCGGCCTGTTAAGCTTCAGCCGCAGTCTTTTTTCGGAATGCAGGAAGTGCGGCGTCCGTGTCAGCACCATCCTTCCGGACATGACCGATACTGATCTCTATCGGAATGCGGATTTTACGGCAGATCCCGAGGCCGGCGCCCATCTGGATCCGGACGAGGTGGCGGATTGCATATGCTATCTTCTGAAACAGCCTGAGGGAAGAGTCGTTCAAGAACTTCTGATCCGACCTCAATTCCACAGAATTCGAAGAAAATAAGGGAAATAGAAGAGACAAAAGACTGCTTAAACAGACAGAGATCAGCATCTCCTGTCGATCCCTGGAATTTCATCTTTTAAAGGACTTTGTCATGCTGCTTTTAGTGATTAACAGTATTGCCCTTGGTGTGGGCCTGGCCATGGATGCCTTTTCGGTCTGTATTGCCAATGGCCTGAAGGAGCCCCATATGAGCCGCGGCCGTCATCTGAAGATGGCCGGAATCTATGCTTTCTTCCAGTTCGCCATGCCCATGATCGGCTGGACCTGCGTGCATTTTATTGCGGAAAAGTTCCGGGCCTTTCAGAAATTTATTCCCTGGATCGCTCTGATCCTTCTTCTCTGGATCGGCGGAAGTATGCTGATCGAGGGACTGAAGAAGTTTCGTGGTAAGGCCCATGAAAAGGATTCGGCCGATAAGTCCCGGGACGAATCCTCTTCTGAGACAGGAGATTTTGAGAGAATTTCAACCTTAACCCTTCTTATTCAGGGTGTGGCTACCTCCATCGATGCCCTGTCGGTTGGCTTTACCATTGCTCATTTAAATGTCGGTTCGGCTTTCCTGTCCTGTCTTATCATTGCAATTGTGACCTTTTTCATCTGTGTGTCCGGTGTGAAGCTCGGAAAAATCTTCGGTGATCGGCTGGACAAGTTCGCAGATATTCTGGGCGGCCTTATTCTGATTGCAATCGGTCTTGAAATCTTTATTTCGTCTTTTATCTGATTATTAAGAAAGGAGCGGGCCATGCTTTATATATTCACAGCCTTATATGCAGAAGCCCGGCCCCTGATACAGGCTCTTGATCTGAAGCAGATGGACACGGAGGGCTCCCTCCGTCAGTTCCGGAACAGGGAAGCCTCGTCGGCTTCAGCCAAGTCGGAAGATTCCTTAGATGCAGCGAGTCCAAAACATTCGAGCCGGATTCTTCTGACAGTCATGGGCAGCGGCCCGGTGAAGGCTGCCTATGCGGCAGGTGTCTGCCTGGGAAATATAGACCCGTCTGAGAGAAACGAATGCATCCTCTATGGGAGTGCGGCAGCAGATCTGTCCTATGAGAATGGGACCGGCCTTGAATCTGCCGGGCTTTTGAGAAAGACAGGACAGGCTCAGACGGATTCCTCGGCTGCAGATTCTCTATATCTGGCAGCCTGTCTTGAGAATACAGATTCCGGGCGGATTTTTTATCCGGATCCGATCGGGAGAAGGTATTTTCCGCTTGCGAAGATTCAGACAGGAAGCAGAATTTATAAAACGGAAGCTTTACAGAAGCTTTCAGAGGAGAATTCACAGGAAGGACAGAAGGATTATCCGTTTGAAAGCCGGATGGACAATAAGAAGGGCAGTCTGATGGAAAACCATGCGGGTTATTCAGCCTGCCTTCATGATATGGAGGCAGCGGCTTTCTATGAAGCTGCTTCCGGCCGCCTTGGTCCGGATCAGATCCATATCCTGAAATTTGTGTCTGATTCTGGCAGAGAAACGGAAAAGATCACATCCAAAGACCTGGAAAGAGAATCGGAAAAACATCTGCAGGAGATCCTGCCTTTTATCCGGAAACGTCTTGAAGCCATCCAGGAGAGGTCTGAGACAGAAAAGGACTTATCTTGGGAAAACTCTTTAACTGCTGCGGATCTGCATGCTTCAGCAACTATGGAAAATGAGCTGAACCAGCTCCTGTCCTATGGAAGAGGGATTGGCTTTGACTTTTCGAAAGAGAGGAAGACCCTGGAAGAGGAAGGGTTCTATCCATGTCCGGATAAAAGGACCGGAAGCAGGACCCTGGAGAGAATTCGGAAGGATCTTCTGGCGGCAGCCATGCCGGTGGAAACAGAGCGGCCCAGAAGAGAGGAGAGGAATACCGGAAATACTGTCGAAGTAAAGGACAATCAGAACAGGAATTACGATAAGGTCCGCTTTTCCAGGACAGACAGAGAAAGGTCCGGGCATGTTCAGCTGAATAAGGAAGAGATCTGGCTTGTCTATGTAGAAGAGGGGATCTGGGACCGAAAGGAAACCCGGGAGATTCTGGACCGGATACCGGATCCCAAGACCATCCTTCCCATCCGTCATTACAAGGACCTTTTCAACCGGCGCCGTCAGGACACGGTCCGCCAGCATTCTTCTAAAACCCTGATTCTGGCGGAGAAGAAGGGCCGGCTCATCTATCCCGGTGCTCCGGTCTGCCAGGATTTCGGAAACCGTTATTTCTACTATACTTCCTGCATTATGAACTGCCTCTTCGACTGTGATTACTGCTATCTGAAGGGCATGTATCCGTCCGGGCTGCCGGTGATTTTTGTGAATCTGGAGGACACGTTTCACGAGCTGGAGGAGATCCTCGAAAAACATCCGGTCTATCTGTCGGTATCCTATGATACGGACCTTGTGGCTGTGGAAAACCTGACCTCCTATGTAAGAAAATGGACGGAATTTACCCTGGCCCATCCGGATCTTTTGATTGAAATCCGGACCAAATCCGGCCGGCCCGATCTGATTTCCGGACTTACGTCGTGCGACCGTGTGATCTTTGCCCTGACCATTTCACCGGAAGAAATCCGAAAGAGCTATGAGCACCAGACTGGAAGCCTGAAGCAGAGACTTGCTCTGGCGAAAGCAGCCGTCCGGGCAGGTTTTAAGGCCCGTCTCTGCTTTGACCCTATGATCTACGTTTCGAACTGGAAGGAAATCTACGGGCGGATGCTGGATCAGGTCAGAGAGGAGATTGATTTGTCTTCGATCATGGATTTCAGTGTCGGAAGCTTTCGAATCTCGGATGCCTATCTGAAGCAGATGCGGCGTGTTCTTCCGGATTCCCCGGCCGTTCAGTTTCCTTTCATGAAAAAGGACGGCACTTATCAATATCCGGATTCCATTGCTGAGGAAATGGAGGCCTATCTTGTGAATCAGCTTTCCGAGTATGTACCGAGAGAGAAGATTTTCCTCTGGGAGGATCGGAAGAAAGAAAAACCCCTCTGAGGAAAGTCTTCTGATAAGACTTTCTGACTCAGAGGGGAAATAGAGCATACAGGAGATGGGACTTGAACCCACAAGGTGTTGCCACCGGAAGATTTTGAGTCTTCTGCGTCTGCCATTCCGCCACTCCTGCAAGACCAAAACATTCTAACACATGGCCCGGACCTTTGCAAGAGATCCTGTCAGCTTGCATTCGCTTTTGAATCTTCTATAATAATAGATATAAAGATAAGGATTCTAAAGAAGGGAGGTATCTCCTATGCGTTTTCAGAAAATTAGTGACAATTCGATTCGCTGTATCATTACTCAGGAAGAGATGATTGAAAAGGGCGTCAAGATCGATGATCTTATGGATAATCGGGAAAAGGCGGAGGACTTCCTTCGGTATATTCTGCAGGAAGCAAGATATGCGGTTGATTTCCGCACAAACGGCAATGTCCTGAATGTCCAGCTGTCCATGATGCCGGGCGGGGATATTTCCCTGATGATTTCGGACGATGAGGACAGTGCCATCCGGAATGTGATTGCCGAGATGAAGAATCATATGGCGGCTCTGCAGGCCGGAAATCAGGCTTCCCAGGATTCGGAGACCCCCTTGGCTTCGGCCGGACCCGGAAAAAATGCAGAAGGATCCGATCAGAAGGGCGATCCTACCATGCTCCATGCCTCCTCGGACAGCGGGCAGATGGAAGAGGATCCGAACGAAATTCTCGACCTTCCCATCTGGGCTCAATTAGACAGCCTGGAGGACTGCATTCAGCTGTCGGTTCATCTTACGGAGATTTCGGATGAGGATTCGACCCTTTACTATTATGAGGGTCTGTATTTCCTGGAGATTCGTCTGAAGATGACGAGAAAGAAGCTGGCCGGTATCGCCTTCCGCGTCGTGGAGCATGCTGACGGCCTCTATGCGGATGTACCGG
>JAQYBF010000096.1 GCA_029338875.1 Lachnospiraceae bacterium | reverse complement strand
GTTACATTGACTGCCTGGGGACCCTTGCTGCCCTCGGTGATGTCGTATTCTACTTCCTGCCCCTCTTCAAGAGTCTTAAAACCATCACTGTTGATGCCGGAAAAATGTACGAATACATCCTTTCCGCCCTCGCCATTAATAAAACCATAACCCTTCTGGTTACTGAACCACTTTACTGTGCCTCTCATTTTTCACGTACCTCCGCTAAAACTTTCAGGTCAATTCACCTGATCATTTTTAAGCCTATCACACAGGCACGTTAAAGTAAAGAAATCACGCCATAATTGTGTAATAAAATTTTTCCCGTTCCATCCATTCCGAGAGCCAGGCATCCCAGAGCTTTTCCGCTGTCTTATCCAGGGAAAAGGTCTTCATGGAGCAGCCGCTGGACAGGGTCAGCTTCCCATTGGAAAAGCGGAGGTTAAGGAAAAAACCGCTGACCTGATCCGGATCTGCATCGCTGCCGGACAGAATTTTCTGCATGAGACTGTTCGGTGCCCGGAAGACAATTTTAATCTGCTTCGGGGTATGCTTTCCCCGGATTCCTTCAAAAATCAGAGGCCGGATCTCACGGTAAGGGCTGAATTCACCCTCCGCCCTGAATTTACTGATTTCCTCTTCACTGTAAAAGTCTTCCGGCAGACGGCCGTCCACGGAAAGCGCTGCCCGGCCGCGGATTTCGGCTTCCACCAGAAGAAAAGGATCAAAGGTCTCCTTCTGCAGGAGGGCGGACATCAGTCCCTTCACATCTTCGATTGTAAAAAGCAGCATAGGGCCTGTTTCTCCGCCTACTTGTCTGTATCCATCTCATCCAGGATCTTTGTAATGACACCGGTACCCTCGGTAAAGGTCCGGCCGACCCGGCTGATGGTCGCCGTACTGGCATTGGTGGCTTCCTGGATTTCCAGATAAGTCTTCCCGTCTTCGAGCATCTTGGCGACATTGAAGCGCTGCTCCATGGCCAGAAGCTCTGAATCCGAGCAGATATCCCGGAAAAATTTAAAGCACTCCTCTTCGTCCTTCAGTAAAAGCACAGCCCGATAAAGATCCGGAGAATGCGGTTTTTTCTCTCGTCTCGACATGTTCTACCCTCTCTCTTTTGTTCAGTCGGCAGCCGCCTCGCTGGCAGAAGCCTTCTGGGGCAGGCGCTCTTCCGTCCGCATTTCAATCAGCGGCGCGCCCTTGCCCTCGATATAATCTGCTGTAATCGTTACGGTACCGATATCATCATCCTTGGGAACCTCATACATGATATCCAGCATGAATTCCTCGATAATCGCACGAAGTCCTCGGGCTCCGAGCTTTCGATCCATGGCCTTCTTTGCGATGGCATGAAGGGCGTCATCGGTAAAGACCAGATTGACCTCATCCAGAGCCAGAAGCTTCTGATACTGCTTAATGATGGCATTCTTCGGCTCGGAAAGAATGCGGACCAGCATATCCTCGGTCAGATCCTCGAAGGGGCAGAGAATGGGCAGACGGCCCAGGAACTCCGGAATCATTCCGAACTTTCTTAAATCCTCTGTCGTGACCTTCTGAAGCAGATGAGGATCATTGTCATACTTATCCTTCAGATCTGAAACAAAGCCCATGGAGGACTTCCGGTTCAGACGTTCCTTGATAATATCCGTAAGTCCGGGGAAGGCTCCGCCGCAGATGAAAAGAATGTTTCTGGTATTGACCAAGGTCATGGGGACCATGGCATTCTTGGAACTTGCTCCGACCGGGACCTCCACAGTCGAGCCCTCCAGGAGCTTCAGCATACCCTGCTGAACAGCTTCTCCGCTCACATCTCTCATATTGGCATTCTTCTTCTTAGCGATCTTATCGATCTCATCGATGAAAACGATGCCCTTCTCGGCCTTCTCGACATCATTATCCGCAGCCGCCAGAAGCTTTGAAATCACACTCTCAATATCATCGCCGATATAACCGGCCTCGGTCAGGCTGGTCGCATCCGCAATGGCCAGAGGCACATCCAGAAGCTTTGCCAGGGTCCGGACCACATAGGTCTTACCGGAACCGGTAGGTCCCATCATAAGGATGTTGGACTTCTCGATCTCGATATCGTCCATGGTATTGGTTGCGACCCTCTTGTAGTGATTGTAGACAGCAACTGAGATGACCTTCTTGGCATAATCCTGGCCAACCACATATTCATCAAGTTTTGCCTTGATCTGATGGGGATGAGGGATATTGTCGATACTAAAGACCGGCTTCACATGGGAAGCGGCATCCTTCTTTTCCTGCTTCTTTTTTACTCTCTGGGTGTCTCCGAAAATATCGCCCAGATTCAGCATGCCCATGTTTGGGAAGCCGGAGAAATCAATATTATTCAGATTATGGCTGTCATCCTTGTCAAGCTTGGCATTGGTGCCTCCGCCGAAGCCGAAATTGGCCATGGAATCAAAGGTCTTCTGCATGCAGTCCTGGCAGATGCAGATATTGTTGGGCAGGTGGATCATTTTTCCTGCCTGGCTCTCCGGGCGCCTGCAGATATAACAGATGTCCTCATAGCCCTTGTTGTCGTTGGAATCCGTGTGATCGGAATTATTGTTCTGATCCGAATTGTTCTGATTCGTATTCATGTCTTCTGCCATGCGAACCTCTTTCTACTTTAACGCGTTTAATTGGTAAATATTATAAACTATTCTAATAAAAATAACAATCAACAGGCAGCGGCCGGGAATTTCAGCCAGACCCTGTAAACAGTCTCACATTTCATTGAAATTTTTTCCAGTCAGTCCTGATTGGTTTCTGCAAAATAATCCAGGACATGGTCGTAGAAACCCTGACGGTCTTCAGTCACGGAATTGAAGATCTCATGCTTGGAATTCGAGAAACGGACAAGCTCTGCCCCGGCATATTCACGGGCGAAGCGGTCCTGGCCCCCGATATCCACCATGGTGTCCTTTCCTGCCTGGAAAACCAGGACCGGCACCCGGATCTGACCGGTATGCTTATGAAAGACCTTGATGGCTTTCATCGAAGCGATGGCCCAGCCATAGGTGGCCGAGTTGGTCTGATCGCAGGGGTTGGAAAACCTCTGGTCGAACATATACTTATATCTGGCCGGGGACAGCTGGGAGGAATGCTCGAAATCCGCTTCTGGCTTAAAGTCGTGGCCGCCCGGCGCATAGTCCTTCGTTTTCTTTCGGATCCTGGCCAGAACGCCCATAAGAACTGCCGCAAATTTCGGTATGCCGCCGTAATTGATCTCCAGCATGGGCGATGACAGTACCGCCCGGTCGAAGTCCTTGGGATATTCTTCCAAATACAGACCGCCGACCAGGCCTCCCATGGAATGGGCCAGAAGCAGGAGCCTTTGAGATTTCCTGTTCTTCTTTACCACTTGTTCGACGAAGGTCTTCTGGTCATGGACATATTCCATGAAATCGGAGACATGGACCTTGTAGGGATTGTCACATTCTCTGCCCGAATGGCCGTGCCCTCTCTGCTCGAGGAAGAAAACGCTGTATCCTTCCCGGTAGAGATAATAGGCCATCTCGTGATATTTTCCGAAGAATTCGCAGAAGCCGTGGAAGATCACGACTGCTGCACGTTCTTCCGGATGAATCAGCTCATAATAGTGAAGCTTTATATTTCCCTCTCCGGTCAGATCTCCTTGTCTGACCTCTGCCTTAAGGACAGGAAGGGCAATGTCCTTCATCGAGGAGCTGAAATCTTCTTCTCCAAAATAGGTTCTCTTCATGACTGTCTTCTCCCCTTGATAACTGCATTCGTACTCTGACAGACAGGCCCGTGTTCTGATAAGCCTGCAGCTGCCGGCACGCTCGCTCATACTGTTTCACTTTCTGCAGCAGCTGCCGGCATTCTCAGTTACTCCGCCTTCCTGATAACTTCCATGGCCATATCCGGGTAGTTGGTGATAACGGCATCCACGCCGGCCTTTACGCACATAGCGACGTACTCCGGCTTATTTACGGTCCAGACGTTGACGGCCAGACCGGCCTTTCTGCAGGCTTCCATGTAGCCCGGAAACTGAAGGTTATAGAGAGCCGGATGCAGGGCATTGACCCCGTGAGTCTTGCCATAAGCCGGCATGTCGATGGTTCCGTCGGAATAGAGGAAGCCGACCTCTGCCTCAGGCTTCAGGGAATGAATCTTTTCGATCGTATAGTGGTTGAAGGAGGAATAGATGACCCGGTCTTCCATGCCGCACTCCTCTGTCAATTTCAGGATTTTCTCCTCAAGGCCCGGATAGAAGACAATGCCGGTCTTAAGCTCGATATTGATGGTAAGTCCGGTCGGCTTCAGAAGGTCGAAGACCTCCTTCATAGTCGGGATCTGAATGCTCTCATATTCCTCGAACTTCTTCGCCTTCTTTACAACCTCGCCGCCCTGGAGAAGGTTTTGATAGGAGGCATTGAGCTTTCGGAGCTCTTCGAATGTGAAGTCCTTGACCCAGCCGCTGCCGTCAGTAGTCCGATCTACGGTCTCGTCATGGATGACAACGATCTCTCCGTCCTTTGTTAACTGGACATCGAGCTCAACGCCGTCTGCGCCGAGATCTGCCGCCTTCTGAAAGGATGCCAATGTATTTTCCGGAGCATAGCCGCTGGCTCCGCGATGTGCCCAAACTTTAATATCTGACATGATCTGCCTCCTGGTCTGTATTTGATACCGCACTATTAACAATCTGAATTTAAATCTGCGAAACCAAACCTGTACTTCTGGTTTCGTCAGTAATCCTTTTCTATTATAAGCAGATTTGAGTCGGATTTACATATACGATTTCAATCAGATGGTTGGTCCGAATCCGGCCTGGATTTACCTGTACGATTTCAATGAGATGGCTGGTCTTCGGAAGGCTGCCGGCTTTTATCAATCGCCTGGCTGCTTTCCCTGTATATGGGTGCAATAATTTAGGGTAATTTGTGATAAGATGGAAGACGGCAGCTGAAGTTCAGCTATTATCCGGAATCATATCCGGTTTCTGATACGATTTTATTTTGGCTTCATGGGGGAAGCTTATGTATTACATCCAATTGAACGGGCAGATCATTGCCTATGAAAAGAGCGGTTTCGGACCATGTCCTCTCCTGCTTCTGCACGGAAACGGAGAGGATCATCACATTTATGATGAGCTTGTAAAGGTAGTTGACCTGCAGAAATTTACCGTTTATGCCATCGACAGCAGAGGCCAGGGCGGATCTGCAGAGGCCAAGGACCTTCATTATCTCAATATGGCTCTGGATGTCTCCCGCTTTATCACCTCTCTCGAACTGGAAAATGTCCTTCTGGTCGGCTTCAGTGACGGAGCCATTATCGCTCTGATCCTTGCAAGCCTCCATCCCGACATGGCAGGAGGCCTGATCTGCTGCGGTGCCAACCGGACGCCAAAGGGCCTGACCCGAAAGGCCCTTCACGAGATCAAATCCGCCTATAAAAAGGATCACAGTCCTCTGACAGCCATGATGTTAAAGGAGCCCAACCTTCTGGACCGGGATCTCTTGAGGATTTCTGCTCCGGTTCTGGTTCTGGCCGGAGAAAATGATCTGATCCGGAAGGAAGAAACCGAGGCCATTGCCAGGGCTCTTCCCAAGGGAGAGATGGAAATCCTGCCCGGCGAGACCCATGACAGCTACGTCGTCCATTCGGAAAAGCTTCTGCCCTATATCAACCGCCTCTATAAGGAGATCGTAAAGACCGGAGCCTTCCAGTCAGAGATCCATTCCATTGATCTGGACAATATGGAAGCTATTGAAAATATTTTCTAGATATAAGAGCCGCTGAAATCCGGAAAGCAAGAATATATGACAATCCAAAACTGATTCAGACAGCAAAAAGCCGCCCGCCTTGCAGCATTTGCAAAGTGGACGGCTCAATTTTACTGATTCTGTTTTTTTCGTTTCCTTTGAATTTTTCCTCACATTGAAAATACAGGAAAGATTTTTTATTTATTTAGCCGCAATGACATCCGCCATATCATACTTTCCTGCCGGCTTTCCGGCAAGGAACTTGGCAGCCTCAACGGCTCCCTTGGCAAAGACGCCCTTGCTGTAGGCGGTATGCTGGATGGTGATGACTTCGTCCATGCCGGCGAAAATCACATCATGCTCGCCGACGATATTGCCGCCGCGGATGGAGGAGATACCGATCTCCTTGGGATCTCTCTTGGCTCTCCGGTCATGGCGGTCATAGATATAGGTATACTCATTGCCATTGGCTTCATTTACGGCATCGGCCAGGGCAATGGCGGTTCCGCTGGGTGCATCCAGCTTCTGATTGTGATGCTTCTCAACGATCTCACAGTCAAATCCTGCCGGAAGGAAGACCTGGGAGGCCTTCTTCAGAAGATCCAAAATAGTGTTGATTCCAAGGGACATGTTGGCTGAACGAAGGACAGCGGTCTTTTTGGAGACCTCATCTACTCTCTTCAGCTGCTCATCGGAAAGACCGGTCGTGCAGAGAACAACCGGCATGGTCTTCTTTTCACAGAAGGATAAAAGTGCATCAACTGCCTTGGCATTGGAGAAGTCGATCACAGCGTCTGCAGGAACATCGCATTCCTCAAGGGATGCGAAGACCGGGTAGGTGTTTTCCACGCCCTGATAAGGATCAACGCCGGCTGCGACTTCGATTTCGGGATCCTTTGCAATAATATCGGTAAGGACACGGCCCATGTGGCCGTTGCATCCATGAATGATAACCTTTGTCATGAGTTCTTCTTTCCTTTTCTAACTTTTTAAAACAGAATCCTGTCGTAAAGATCATGTTTCATCATTCAGACGATCTTTCCACTGACAGTTTTTTATAGATTCCGGGTCTTCTCTGATCTTAGAGAAGTCCGTAATCCCGCATCGCCTTTTCAAGGCCGCGGGTCTTCTCCTCGGACATCTCGAACATGGGAGCGCGTAAGGGTCCGACATTCATGCCCATAAGGTTCATAGCCTTCTTGACCGGAATCGGGTTGACTTCAGAGAAGAGAGCGTCAACCAGAGGGATCAGGCGAAGCTGCATCTTTCTGGCCTTCTCGACATCTCCGTTCAGGTAAGCCATGATCATATCATGCTCATCCCTGGGAGCGATGTTCGATACAACGGAAATACAGCCGATGCCGCCCATGGAAAGAATGGGAACGACCAGGCCGTCTTCTCCGGAATAGAGGTCCAGCTTTCCGTCGCAGAGATTCATCATATGAGCGGTCTGTGCCAGATCGCCAACCGCATCCTTGATGGCTACGACATTTTCATTCCGGTCGATGATGGCCTTGACGGTCTCCGGCTGAATGTTGGTACCGGTCCGGCCGGGCACATTGTACATGATGATCGGGAGCTTTGTTTCTGCGGCGATCATGCTGTAATGCTCTACCAGACCCTGCTGGGTGGCCTTGTTATAATAAGGTGTCACTACGAGAGCGCCGTCACAGCCGGCCTGCTCGGCTTCCTTTGTGAGCTCGATGGCAGTCTTGGTGCAGTTGGAGCCGGTTCCTGCGACAACCGGGATCCGGTGTCTTGTGAATTCAACGGCAGCGGCAATGACCTTCTTATGCTCTTCCATGGTCAGAGTTGCGCCCTCGCCTGTGGTCCCGGCGATTACGATACAGTCGGTACCGCCCTTGACCTGGTCATCGATAATCTCTTCGAGCTTATCGTAGTCGACTTCCATTTCCTTTGTATTCTTCATCGGTGTGACTATGGCAACACCGGCGCCTTTAAAAATTGCCATAAAGGGTCTCCTCTCATATAGAAAGACTAGTAATTCCGAAAGACTTGTAATTTCGAAAGACTTCGTAATAAAGACTTCATTCCATAAAAGTCTACACTTCAGCCGTCAGACTGTCAATGAGATGATTTTAAACTACCTATTGAAAATCCGATTTCCTGTGATAGAATAAATTAGTTGTTTTATGAGAAAAATTATATCAGGAAAAAATAAGTAGAAGAAAGTGTGTATCGAATGATAAAGACGAGAGACGACATTCGTAATGTAGCAATTATCGCCCATGTCGATCATGGTAAAACCACTCTGGTCGATGAGCTTCTGAAGCAGAGCGGCGTCTTCCGTGACAATCAGGAAGTTGAGGACCGTGTCATGGACTCCAACGCTATCGAGCGTGAACGTGGAATCACCATCCTGTCCAAAAATACAGCCGTTGAATATAAGGGCGTTAAGATCAATATCGTCGACACCCCGGGTCATGCGGATTTCGGCGGTGAGGTTGAGCGTGTCTTAAAGATGGTTGACGGCGTTATCCTTGTGGTCGATGCCTTCGAAGGAGTTATGCCCCAGACCAAGTTCGTTCTGATGAAGGCCCTGTCCCTGGATCTTCCGGTTATCGTCTGTGTCAACAAGCTGGACCGTCCCGATGCCCGTCCTCTGGAGGTTCAGGACGAAGTTCTCGAGCTCTTCATGGATCTGGATGCCAGTGATGAGCAGCTGGATGCGCCCTTTGTTTTCGCCTCTGCCCGTGAAGGCTATGCCATCAAGGATCTGAATGACGAGAAGGTCGACATGAAGCCCCTCTTCGATACCATCCTTGACTATATCCCGGCACCCAAGGGCGATCCGGAAGCCAATACCCAGGTTCTGATCTCCACCATCGACTACAACGAATTCGTCGGAAGGATCGGTATCGGCAAGGTTTCGAACGGCTGCCTCAAGGTCAACATGGATGCCGTTGTCGTAAACCATCATGATCCCGACAAGGAAGAAAAGGTCCGGATCACCAAGCTCTTTGAGTTTGACGGCTTAAAGAGAGTTCCGGTCGAGGAAGCCAAAATCGGTTCCATCGTTGCCATTTCCGGTATCGGCGATCTTCGGATCGGAGATACCATCTGCGGAACCAATGGCGACCCGGTTTCCATTCCCTTCCAGAAGATTTCCGAGCCGACCATTTCCATGAATTTCGTCATCAACGACTCTCCCTTTGCAGGTCAGGAAGGTAAGTATGTCACCTCCCGTCACCTGAGAGACCGTCTCTATAAGGAGCTGAACACCGATGTCTCCCTCCGTGTCGAGGACACCGATTCTCCCGATACCTTCAAGGTCAGCGGACGTGGCGAGCTCCATCTGTCCGTCCTGATCGAGACCATGCGCCGTGAGGGCTATGAGTTCGCAGTATCCAAGCCTGAGGTTATCTTCCATACCGATGAGAACGGAAAGAAGACCGAGCCCATCGAAATCGCCTATGTGGATGTACCGGATGAATACTCCGGAGCCGTTATCTCCGCTCTCTCCCAGAGAAAGGGCGAGCTTCGGAACATGGGTGCCATCAATGCAGGCTTCACCCGTCTGGAATTCAGGATTCCTTCCCGTGGACTGATCGGTTTCCGGGGCGACTTCATGACCATGACCAAAGGTACCGGCGTCATCAATACCGTATTTGACTGCTACGAGCCTTACAAGGGCGACATTGCCTTCCGTGAGAACGGATCCCTGATTGCCTTCGAGACCGGCGTCTCCGTAACCTACGGCCTCTTCGCCGCACAGGACCGCGGTACTCTCTTCATCGGACCCGGTGAGAAGGTATATTCCGGCATGATCATCGGTGAGTCCAACCGTCCTCAGGATATCGAGATCAATGTCTGCAAGAAGAAGCATCTGACCAATACCCGTACTTCTTCCTCTGATGAAGCCCTGACCCTGACTCCTCCGACCATTCTTTCCCTGGAGCAGGCCATGGATTACATCGATGTCGACGAGCTTCTGGAGGTTACTCCTGAGAGCCTTCGTATCCGTAAGAAGATCCTGGATCCCCGTGAAAGAAAGAGAGCAGGCTTCCGTAAGGAGGGCTGATGAC
>JAQYBF010000095.1 GCA_029338875.1 Lachnospiraceae bacterium | reverse complement strand
GACCTGGCAGTCGGCGTTATCATTGGTGCCGCTTTTCAGGGAATCGTGAAATCACTGGTCGATGATATAGTAATGCCGGTCATCTCTTTATTGACGGGCGGTATCGATTTCACCAACTGGTTCCTTTCCCTGGACGGAAGCCATTATAAGACTCTGGCAGCTGCCCAGAAGGCCGGAGCTGCAACGTTAAATTACGGCAAGTTTCTGACAGCGGTCATCAATTTCATACTGATGGCTCTGGTCATCTTCATCATGGTAAAGTTCATCAATGATGTGAATGACCGGCTGAAGAAACCGGAAGAACCGGCTAAGACCACCAAGGTCTGCCCTTACTGCCAGTCCGAGATTCCGATCAAGGCTACCCGCTGTCCTCACTGCACATCGGAGATTCCGGTGGACCCTGACTTCAAGCCCTGACACCTATACCGGATAAAAACAAATCTGTCGAAAATTCAATGGATCATATTATGGAAAACGCATACGAACAGGCGGTTAGTCATCCGGCTGATTCTACTTTGACGAGAGAGGGGAAAGCACCTGTCATTGACCTCCGGATCGACCGTCTGGACCGATACAGGGATGAGGACCTGGAAAGGCTTGAAGGCTTTTTAAGCCCCGATCAGAGAGAGAAGCTTTCTTCTATCAGAAATAAGAAGGCCAGAAGGCAGTCTGCCCTGGCAGCGGATCTCCTGGAGGGTGCTTTTCTGGATCTGGGGATTCATGGCCCTTTACACTATGGAAAGCTTTCCAACGGAAAACCCTGCCTGATCGATCAGAAAGAGGTCGATTTCTCGGTTTCCCATGCCGGGAATCTGGCGGCTGCGGCTGCCATCCGATTTTCCAATCAGACTTCTGAAGGAACCCAGAAGCACGACATGTCTCTTCAGCCGGGCATGGCGGCAGATTCGGGATCCGGAACTTCTATAGCACCTTCCTTTCATCCCTGCCTCGGCATCGATGTCGAGGATCTGACTTTCCGAAAGAAAGACCCGGATCTTCTGACCCGGCTTGCAGAGCGTTTTTTTCGTCCGGAGGAAGCTCGGATCGTAAGAGAGGGACTGGCGGATGGCCTGTCTTTCTCCTGGGAGGAAGAGGACCTGGACTTAAGCGATGAGATCCGGCTGACCCGGAGGTTCTATCGGATCTGGACCTTTAAGGAGGCATACGCCAAGGCTCTGGATCGTCCGCTGATCCGGGTCCTGAAGGAAGAACCATATCGGCCGGACCGGCCGGACCTTCTCTGCTGGGCGGGAGAAGAGAGCATATTGAGCCTGATTCTGGCCGGTCAGGAAATCAGGCCGGAAAATGTCATTCTGCATGGCAGTTATATGAGATGATACCCGGTCCCAACGAATCGTACAGTATAGAAATCAGGAAGCTTCTTGAAATGTTACCATTCGGAATTCGGAATACATAATGCAGAATCCAGAATCCAGAATCAAGAAGCTGCTGGAAGGCTTGATTCCTGGGTGGGTTTCGATATAGGAAAACTTCTTGAAAAAATGCGCAGTCTCTGTATGGAATCTGGATTTTTGAGCCTTGAGAATTCGATATAGGAAAACTTCTTGAAAAAAATGCGCAATTTCTGTCTGAAGCCTGGGTTATTGAGCCTTGAAAATTCGATATAGGGAAATCTTTCAAAATAATGCGCTATTTCCAGGCTGAAATATAGCATTATTTTAAAAAGAATTTCTATATCGAAAATTTGCTGCCTCGGAGAGCCTTTTCGACCATGGAAACACGCATGATTTTAAAAAGAATTTGTATATCGAGAGTTTGCATGTGAAGTAGAAGTATTTTAAAACTTTGTATTAAATTTCATTCACCATTAAGGTGAAAAAATATTGACTTAAAGAGTCAAAGTGTTAGAATCGAACCATACTTAGAGAACAGGAGAGGCAGGCATGAGAAAGCAGGTTCTATCGATACTGGTTGAAAATACGCCGTCGGTGCTCAGTCACGTGGCAGGACTTTTCAGCCGGAGAGGCTATAATATCGACAGCATCTCTGCCGGAGTCACAGCGGATCCCCGTTTTACCCGGATCACCATCGTGACGAGCGGAGACGAACAGATCCTGGAACAGATCGAGAAACAGGTTGCCAAGCTGGAGGATGTCCTCCACGTGCAGATCCTGGATCCGGAAGCCTCGGTCCAGTCAGAACTCATGCTGGTAAAGCTCCGGGCGGCTGATACCGACCGGCAGAGAGCTTTGTCCGTTGCGGATATCTTCCACGGCAAGGTCGTGGATGTCACCCATGACTCCCTTGTGATCCAGGTAACAGGAAATCAGGATAAGCTGACATCATTCCTGAACATGCTGGACGGCTACGAGATTCTGGAGCTGGCCAGAACAGGACTGACAGGACTTACCCGAGGAAGTGATGACGTGTTCTATATTGAATAAATATAGAGCGCGATCACAATATCTGTTCGAATGTGACAGAAGACTTTGGCCGGAATTTTCATTCGAGCAAAAAGGTTTATATTTACAGGAGGAAAAAGAATGTCAAGACTTGATCACGAAGCAAGAATCTACTATCAGGAAGATTGCAACCTGGATGCCCTTAAGGGTCATAAGATCGCAGTCATCGGTTATGGCTCCCAGGGACATGCTCATGCGCTGAATCTGAAGGATTCCGGTATGGACGTTGTTGTCGGTCTCTATGAAGGTTCCAAGAGCAAGGCCAAGGCTGAGGCTCAGGGACTTAAGGTCCTTCCCGTTGCTGAAGCAGCAAAGTGGGCTGATATCATCATGATCCTGATCCCGGATGAGCTTCAGGCAGATATGTACAAGACTGAGATCGCTCCTTATCTTGAGGAAGGCGATATGCTGATGTTTGCTCATGGATTCAATATCAACTACAAGCTGATTGTTCCTCCTGCAAATGTTGATGTTACCATGATCGCTCCCAAGGCGCCCGGACATACCGTTCGTTCCGAGTATCAGGCCGGCAAGGGAACTCCCTGCCTGGTAGCCGTTGAGCAGGATGCAACCGGCAAGGCTCTTGAGAAAGCCCTGGCTTACGGCGCTGCATTAGGCGGAGCTCGCGCAGGTCTTCTGGAGACCACTTTCCAGGTTGAGACCGAGACCGACCTTTTCGGTGAGCAGGCAGTTCTCTGCGGCGGCGTTGTAAAGCTGATGCAGACCGGTTTCGAAGTTCTCTGCGAGGCTGGTTACGATCCGAGAAATGCTTACTTCGAGTGCATCCATGAGATGAAGCTGATCGTAGACCTGATCTATCAGTCCGGATTTGCCGGAATGCGTTACTCCATCTCCAATACCGCTGAGTATGGCGACTATGTATCCGGACCCAAGGTTATCACCGCCGATACCAAGAAGGCTATGAAGAAGATCCTGGCTGACATTCAGGATGGTACCTTCGCTTCTGACTTCGTTCAGGATATGAAGAACGGCCGTGTTCACTTCGAGGGCATGCGCGCTAAGGCAGCTGAGCATCCTTCAGAGGCAGTCGGCAAGGAAATCCGTAAGCTCTACAGCTGGAACAACGAGAGCGACAAGCTGATCAACAACTAATAGCTTCAATAAATGAAAGCAGACTGAATCAGAGCTTTACTCTCACTTGGGCTTCATTTTAGAAATTTTAGTCCCGGAAGGTGATCGATCTTCCGGGACTTTTTTTATCATGAAGCAGAAGAGCCAATCTGCTTTTGCCTGATATCCGTGCCGGGATTAGAAGGAAAAGAAAACAAAAAGTCCCCTGTATGTGTTATAGTGTTTACATAAAAGCCGGTCTGTCTCTGGCAGCCGCTTGAGGAAAGAAAGAGCACGAAAAGAAAATCTGCCAGGGCTAAGCCCGGACAAAGTGCTTTTGATTTTCGGGATATGAGATGCAAGGAGGGGATCTGTATGAGTGATAAAGAATTATCCGGAATGACACGGGAAGATCTGGCGGATCATCTGCATAAGATTCTGCCTGCGGAGCATGCAGGAAAGAAGGATCTGCTGCCGCTTTATACGGATCCTGACTGGATGCGGGAAGTCGTATCCTACCTGGCCGAGCCCTTTGAGGGAAATGTTGACCTGGTTCTGGCTCCCGAGCCCTTTGGAATGATCCTCGGCAGTCAGCTGGCTTATGAGCTCGGGGTTGGTTTTCTTCCTATTCGAAGAAGAAAGGGAGAAGCTGCGGATCCCGACAAGAGTCTGATCGCCAACTACATCGACCACCGGAACGAGCCAACGGTCTTAAGTGCAGCAAGTGCCTACTTATCAGAAGGCAAGCGGGTTCTGATCGCCGATGACTGGATTGAGACCGGCGTGACTCTTCACGTCTGCCGGAATATGCTCGAGGACGCCGGAGTTCATGTGGCCGGCATTGCCGTCATAGGAGCGGATTACAACAGAGTTTCGAGGGATCTCATAGATCTTGGCGTAGTTCATCATATCCTGTAAATAAGAAAAGGGCTGCTGATCTGACAGCCTGAATAAAAATGCTTTACAGATCTGTTTTAAAAAAGATGACAGATCTTTTTGATCAGAAGATTAATAAAGGAAAATGGAGAAAGAAAAATGGACATCAGATATGTAAGTACGAGAAATGCCGGTGATGTGCGCACGGCTTCCGAGGCCATCCTTCAGGGACTGGCACCGGACGGCGGCCTTTATGTCCCGACCGAGATTCCGAAGCTGGACATTCCCCTGGAGAAGCTGGGACAGATGACCTATCAGGAAGTAGCCTTCGAGGTCTTAAGCCGTTTCCTTACGGACTTTACAGCCGATGAGCTGCATGACTGCATCAACAAGGCCTATGACGAGAAATTTGACTGCCCGGAGATCGCTCCTATGGTCAAGGCCCACGGCGCTTACTATCTGGAACTCTTCCATGGAAAGACCATTGCCTTCAAGGACATGGCCCTGTCCATTCTTCCTTATCTCATGACCACTTCGGCAAAAAAGCAGGGCCTGGACAAGGATATCGTGATTCTGACCGCAACCTCCGGCGATACAGGTAAGGCAGCTCTGGCTGGCTTCTGTGATGTGCCGGGAACCAGGATCATTGTCTTTTATCCCAAGGACGGCGTCAGCCCCATTCAGAAGCAGCAGATGGTGACCCAGGCCGGAGACAATACCTATGTCATCGGCATCAACGGCAATTTCGA
>JAQYBF010000094.1 GCA_029338875.1 Lachnospiraceae bacterium | reverse complement strand
GCCGACAAACTTCATGGCGCGAAGTCCGGTGATGGCGTCCTTCAGTTCCTTCTCCTGCTCTTCCTCGGTGTCACCCATACCAACCTCGAAAGCCAGGTATGCATAGTCCAGTCCCTCATAGGCAAATGCCTCGTTCTGCATTGCCGGGGAATTGGAATGACGAATCGGGTAAGCCAGAAGGCTTACAAGCTCTGTGTGTCCGGTAATTCTCTCACTCATACTAATCTCCTTTGAATTCCGCTTTTTGAATTCATGCTGTTTGAATCCAGTCTGTTTGAATTCGTCTTGTATTGAATTCATTCTGTCCTGAATTCATCCTATTTAAGCTGTAAATTTTTATGTGATTTGTGATTTGTTAAAAATTTAACAACTTTTGATGATTCAATTATACCTTCTATAAAGCCGCTTGACTAATACCAGTTTTGTCTCGAATCAATAGGCTTTTGCTATTGATGGAGCATAAGATTCTTTCGTTTTTTGCATCAATTCGAAAGGAATCGAAAGAAAAAGTGGGCGGATTTTATGATATATTTAAGGAAAGGAAATTTTCTGGGGTTTCTTTGATTTCTGAAGAATCATGACAAGGGGTAGGTATCATGACCTTAAATCAGCTTTTATATTTTCATCGGGCTGCAAGCCTCGAGCATTTCAATCTGGCTGCGGAAAGCCTTCATATTTCGGAACCCTCGCTCAGCCGATCCATCAATTCTCTGGAGCAGGAGCTCGGGGTCTCCCTTTTTGAAAAGACAGGGCGTAACATCGTTCTTACCAAGGCCGGACGGTTATTCCTCGAGCAGGCCGACAAAATCCTGAACGACGTCTCAGAAGCTAAAGTCCGGATGAATGAATATACGACACTGGGCGGCCACATCGACATCGCCTATGTTGCTCCCCTGGCCCATCACCTGCTGCCCTCCGTCGTCCGCGCCTTCCGGGAAAAGCCCGGAAATGAGAAGATCAGCTTCAATTTCTTCGAGGGCTATACCGATCAGAATATCAAGGGTCTGAAGGAACGCCACTATGATCTGATCTTCGGCTCGAGCATCGAAAGCACGGAAGAGATCACATCCATTCCCTTCCTCCATCAGGAAATGGTCGTCCTGGTTCCGGCGGACAGCCCGCTGGCCCGGGAAGATGGCGATCTGGACGCATCGGTCTTCTCGGCCTATCCCAATCTCCGCTATGATTCGAGAACCGGTCTGGGAAAAATCACCAATCGCTTCTTCGATGCTCATAACATCATCCGAAAGAATGAGAATTTCTTCCCGGACGAAGCCAGTCTTGCCGCCTTCGTGGCCGGCGGTTTCGGCATCGCCCTGGCTGCGGATTCCGCGCCGGTTCATCGGGACGGCGTGGTTATCCGCCATCTGATTCCAGAGGAGCGCTTCTACAATACCGTCTATATGGCCTATCTTTCCCAGATTACCCTGATGCCGGCAGTAAGGAAGATGGTTGACTTCATCGAGAACGACTGGAAGGCACCTGCGCCGGAGGAGGGGTGAGTTCAGGAAATCAAGAAAAATACCCCGGAATTCAAAAAAATCTTCAATCCCGAGGTACAACCCCCTAAAATCAGGAAAGATTGGGTTTGACATTTCAGCTCTGCAGGCCCCATTTCGCATTGGTCTATTTTTAATACAAAAAATGCATTAATAACTTTCAATATAACAATTAGACATTCGCCTCATTTGCTTCTAAACTAGTATTGTGATTTGTTAGATTTTTAACAAAGCCAAGCAAAGGAGATTCGAATGAAAAGTAAGTATCCTCATATTTTTTCGCCATTCACCGTTCAGAGAATGACCTTAAAGAACCGGATCTGCATGACCCCCATGGGCACCAACTTCGGTGAGCAGAACGGCCAGATGAGTTTTCTTCATATCAATTATTATGAGCAGCGCGCCAAGGGCGGCGTCGGCCTGATCACCGTCGAGAATGTCAGCGTCTACTCCCCTCAGGGCTCCAACGGAACCACCCAGCTCCGTCTGGACCGGGACGACTTCATTCCCCGTCTCTTCAACCTCTGCGAGCGCGTTCATAAGCACGGCACCTGCATTTCCGTACAGCTGAACCATGCCGGAGCATCCGCCATGTCCTCCCGTACCGGCGAGCAGCCCGTCTCCGCTTCCAACATCCCCAGCAAGGAGGGCGGCGAGGTTCCGCGTCCCCTGGAGAAGGAAGAAATATATACCATCGTCAAGAAATTCGGCGAAGCTGCCAAGCGTGCTCAGATCGCAGGTTTCGATGCCGTTGAGATCCATGCCGGCCACTCCTATCTCCTGAGTCAGTTCCTTTCCCCGATCTACAACAAGCGTACCGATGAATTCGGCGGCTCCGCAGAGAACCGTGCCCGCTTCACCCGCCTGGTTATCGATGAAGTAAGAAAACAGGTCGGACCTTTCTTCCCGATCTTCGTCCGTATCAGTGCTGACGA
>JAQYBF010000093.1 GCA_029338875.1 Lachnospiraceae bacterium | reverse complement strand
GTCATGAAGGGTGGAGATGATACCCTTTTTGCAACCAGCGATGGAATTCTTCGTTTCGAGCGTAAGGGTAAGGATAAGAAGGTTGCTTCTGTATACCCTGCAGCTTCTGAGAACTAATACTGGTTTTCTGAATGGGCCCGGCTGATTGTGAATCAGTCGGGCTTTTTTTCGAGATTTTTGAATTTAGAAAGGACGACTATGTTTGCTGATAAGGCTAGGGTAATTCTCTGCTCCGGTAAGGGCGGCAATGGCCATGTTTCCTTCCGCCGTGAGAAATATGTACCGGATGGCGGCCCGGACGGCGGTGACGGCGGTAAAGGCGGCGATGTAATCATTGTTACGGATACAGCCCTCAATACCTTAAGTGATTATCGTCACGTCCATAAGCTGTCCGCCCAGAACGGAGAAGAGGGCGGAAAGAAGAACTGCCACGGAAAGAAGGGTCAGGATCTGATCCTGAAAGTACCGGAGGGCACGGTCATTCGTGAGGCAGAGACCGGAAAAGTCATTATGGATATGTCCGGTGACCGGAAAAGATATACCATTCTGACAGGCGGTGTCGGCGGCCTCGGAAACCAGCACTTCGCAACGGCGACCATGCAGGCTCCCAAATATGCCAAGCCGGGCGGGCCGGCCAGAAGCATTGAGGTCATTTTCGAGCTCAAGGTCATCGCAGATGTAGGTCTCATTGGTTTCCCCAATGTCGGAAAGTCGACCTTCCTTTCTCATGTGACCAATGCCCAGCCGAAGATTGCCAATTACCACTTCACAACGCTGAATCCCATCCTCGGTGTGGTCAATTATCCCAATGTACCGGAATTTGTCATTGCCGACATTCCCGGTCTGATTGAGGGTGCTGCCGAGGGAATCGGCCTGGGCCATGAATTCTTAAAGCATATCCAGAGAACCAAGATTCTGGTTCATCTGGTGGATGGTGCTTCGGTCGAGGGCAGAGATCCCATTGCCGATATCAAGGCCATCAATGAAGAACTTGGAAAATATGACGGTGATCTTTTAAAGAAGCCGCAGATTATTGCCCTGAATAAAATGGATGTCATCCCGGACAAGAAGGATGAAGTCATTGCAAAGGTAAAGGATGCTTTCAAAGAGGAAGGATATCCGGTCTTTGCTATTTCCGCTGTTACCGGTCAGGGCTTGAAGGAGCTTCTCTACGCTATGAAGGAAGAGCTGGATCAGTTCCCCAAGGAGCCTTTTGTCTATGAATCCGAGGTGGATCCGGATCACGCAGATCTGTCCGAGGGAAGCCTTTCCGTTTACCGGAAGCCGGATAATTCCTTTGTTGTGGAAGGAACAAAAATCGACAAGATGCTGGGCTATACCAATCTGGATTCGGAGAAGGGCTTTGTCTTCTTCCAGAAATTCCTTCACGATCAGGGTATCAATAAGATGCTCGAGGATCAGGGCTGTGAAGAGGGCGACACTGTCTGGGTCGGAAATATGGCCTTTGAGTATTTCAAATCCTGAAACGGAGATTTGAATTTTGAAATCATTGAACAAAGGCTTCGGCTTTGAGTGATTTATAAGAATGTATTGCAGATTCGTAAGAATGGAGAATGTATGAATAACAAACAGAGATCCTATCTGTCCGGCCTTGCAGCCAATGAGACAGCGATCTTCCAGATCGGAAAAAGCAGCCTGACACCGGAGGTTGTCGCTGCAGTTGCGGAAGCCCTGGAAGCCAGAGAGCTGGTCAAGGTATCCGTACTGAAGAACTGTGCCGATGATCCAAAGGATCTGGGCGAAATGCTGGCCGAGCGGACCCGGTCTGAGATTGTCCGTGTGATCGGACGGAAGATCGTCCTCTATAAGAAGGCCAAGAAGCCCAAGATTATTCTTCCGGAATAAATATTAAATGAGGCAGTTTTCTAAGGAAATGAAGCAGGATGAATACAGGCAGGAAAAAGATTCCCTGTCAGCACGAAAGGAAACAAGGAAGATCGGTATCCTGGGCGGGACCTTTCTGCCCATGCATATGGGTCATCTCATGATGGCAAAGGCAGCTCAGAAGGCCCTTTCCCTGGACCAGGTCTGGATTCTTCCGAACGGCAATCCTCCCTATAAGGAGATCCGGGATCAGATTCCGGATGCCTGCCGGCTGGAGCTGATCCGCTGCTTGATTCAGGGGGAGCCAAAGCTGGTCTTAAAGGACATCGAATGCCGGCGGTCTTCCTTTCGCTATTCCTATCAGACCATGACAGAGCTGGATCAGGCCAATCCGGATATTACCTTTTACTTCATCATGGGTGAGGATTCCCTGGATTATTTCGACCACTGGCGGCATCCGGAGATCATCACAGAGCATGCAAAAATTGCTGTGATCGGCCGCCCTCTGACGGACGGAGAGCAGACGGATCAGTCAAGAATCGAAGATCCGGATTTCAAGGCCCTTTCCCTCTCTGAGAAATGTAAGGCCATGGCGGAGAAATACAGGCAGGATTTTCTCCTGGTGCCAATGGAGCCCCTGGGAGCCTCTTCCTCGGAAATTCGTTCGAGACTGAAGTCTCTTTCCGGTGATGAGAGAAAACGCCTGTCTGAGGATCCTGGGGCCTTAGAGGACTATGCCGCTTCGGTTTATCTTTCTCCGAAAGAGCTGTATTATATTCTGGAACATCGGTTGTTTGAGAGCAGGCAGAAAATGACAATGACGATTACGGAAATCGAAAACGATCTGAAAAAGCGGCTGAAGCCTTCCCGCTATCAGCACACTATGGGTGTCATGTATACGGCGGCGGCTCTGGCCATGCGCTATCAGTACCCTATGGAGAGCGCCCTTTATGCCGGGCTTCTTCATGACTGCGCCAAGTACGAGTCGGGCGAGAATCTCCTGAAGATCTGCAGGGAGAACGGAATTCCGGTGACGGAAGTGGAAGAGAAGTCGTCCCAGCTCCTTCATGCCAAGGTTGGTGCCTTCTATGCCAGGGAGCGTTACGGCGTGAAGGATCCGCAGATTCTCCATGCCATTACGGTTCATACGACAGGTATGCCCAACATGAGCATGCTGGATAAGATCCTTTTCATTGCAGACTATATCGAGCCGGGCAGAGACAAGGCCAGAAATCTGACCGAGATCCGTTCGCTTGCCTTCGAGGATCTGGACCGGGCCTGTGCCAAGATTCTGAAGGATACGCTGGATTATCTGAAGGAACGCGGCCAGGAGATCGATACGACGACGGAAGCCACCTACGAGTTCTACAGTAAGGTGTGAGTCCTGAATCATCTGCAGTCGGATTTGACCTTTCGAATGGTCTGCAGTGGATGTAATATTCGAACGGTTTGCAGTAAGGCTTGAATCTTTAATTGCTGATTGAGATTCTACGAAAACAGGAGAGAAGAGAATGAGTGACGTTTTAAATGAAGACCTGGAGCTTGTGAAGAAGATCCGCGAGGCTCTTGAGGATAAGAAGTCAGAAGATATCCGCGTTCTGGATATTCGTGAGATCACGACCATCGGCGATTATTTCGTTATCGCAAGCGGAAACAATGCCAATCAGCTGCAGGCTATGGAAGATGCAGTCGATGAAGTCATGTATAAAAACGGCCATCATCAGAAGTCTGTTGAAGGAAACCGTGCTTCGTCCTGGATTCTGATGGACTATGGCAATATCATTGTCCATATTTTTTCCAAGGAAGACCGGCTTTTCTATGATCTGGACCGGATCTGGAAGGATGGTAAGGAAATCGAGTTCTGATCAGTCGAAATGATCAGAAGCAGATAATGTGCTGCAGTTTTGATAATTGCAGGCACGATTCCTGAATAGAAGGAAAAGAATCGTATGAAATACCCCTAGGCATACATTTCAGACTTTGATTTCTGAGGAGATGTCCAGGGGTATTTTTATTATTTAAAGAAACGGAAGACACCGAAAACCTTACCGAGAATCTGGCAGTCCGGAACGATAATGGGATCCATGCTGTCATTTTCCGGCTGCAGACGAATATGGTCCTTTTCCCGGAAGAAACGCTTTACAGTGGCGGAATCATCTACCAGGGCAACGACAATATCGCCGTTCTCGCAGGTCGGCTGCTTCTTCACCAGAATCAGATCTCCATCGAAGATACCGATATTGATCATCGATTCTCCGCGTACACGAAGCAGGAAGGACTGCTGGTTTGGCATATATTCACTGGGAATCGGAAAGTAGTTCTCGATGTTCTGTGTGGCCAGGATCGGCTGGCCGGCTGCTACCTGTCCGATCAGAGGTACATTGACCACTTCGCGGCGGGTCAGATTGAAGTTGTCGTCGATGATCTCAATGGCTCTCGGCTTGGTCGGATCCCGACGGATATAGCCGTTCTTTTCCAGCTTTTCCAGGTGAGAGAAGACAGAAGAGGTCGACTTCAGATGAACGGCTTCGCAAATCTCCCGAACGGAAGGCGGATAGCCCTTACTGAGAATCTCATTTTTTAAGAAGTCTAAGATTTCCTGCTGCTTTTCTGTGATTTTACCGTATGCCATTCCAGGCCTCCCATTTCTAATATTTAATTTCATGATACCATACCGCCATTCTGAAGGCAAACGTATATTCAGAAAATATGTTCGATTTTATGATTGACAAACATCAGTTCTGATGCTACTATCATATCGAACAGAGGTTCGGAACATTTGTTTGACATTCATGGTGGGAGGTCAGGAATGAATCAGATAAATCGTGTGGATGTGAGATCCGCTTATAACAGAACAGCAGACAGAACAGTTTATAATAAGAGAAATCCCAGGTCAGCCGCCGCTGAGAGAAAAGCAAAGGCCAATGAAAGAAAGGCTGTTGTCCTTCTGGCTGTTCTTGCCGCCATTGTGATCACAAGCCTTCTCTTTGCCGGTAAGATTCGTACAGCTAAGGCGGAAGAGGCAGAACCATCCTATAAATATTACACATCGATCGAAGTCCAGCCTGGTGACAGTCTCTGGTCCATTGCCGGTGACTACATGGATGATCATTACAAGAACAGGAATGAATACATCGATGAGGTAAGAACATTGAATCATCTGATCGGTGATGACATTCATGTCGGCGGACATCTCCTTGTGCCTTATTACAGCACGGAACTGAAGTAAGAAGAGAAGTAATAAGAACTGAGAAGCCTTTCAGAACGTCTACAGTTCTATCATTCATAATCATAAATATCTGTTAACAGTAGTGGCAAGAGGAGAATATCAGCATGTTCTCCTCTTATTTTTTCATTGGAAATCTGTTAAAGCCATGAGATCAAAGCCACATTAAGGGAGGTGAAGTCGACCGAAAGTTAGGGTTTCTTGTTTGAAATAGAAAACCATGATAGAATTTCAGGAGGAGATGGGATGGGGAAGAGCAAAGATCTGGCTGAGAAAATGCTTGAAAACCATAATGATGTATTTGCAGATATCATTAATGGTATTGTATTTCACGGCGAAGAGGTTATTAAATCGGATGAACTGAAAAATGATATCCTTGAATCAGGGTATTCAACCCGAAATTCCGGCGTCCTACGGGGTCAGGAACGGGATGTTGCAAAATTATGGACGAAGAATGAGTAGTATCGCTGGTATTGTATTTTGGCAGTAAACCGTGGACAGCACCACGAACCATCAAGGAATTGATTGCTCGACAGGAATTTACAGACAAGATTGATACATATTTGAATGATGCAAAAGCAAATATCTGTGAAGTATCCTTTCTTTCGGAAGAGGAAGTAAATCGATTTCACGGAGACTTCAGGATTGTTGCAGATTTTTTTTCCAAGAAGCGAGGAAATCCAAATTATATACCTCAGGACAGGCAGAAAATGGAACATGTGGAAGAGGTATTATATCTTCTGTCTGCAGTAACAGGAGATAACAGATATCAGAAAATCTGTGAAGAAAATATAGAGGAGGTGCAGACAATGTGTGATGTAGCTCAGAGATTGGAAGATAGGGGAATTGAAAAGGGTAAATCTGAGGGAGAACGTGATGGAAGCTTAAAAATGCTGTACAGGCTAGTTGCTTCTAAAGCATTGGATATCGATGTTGCTGTGAAAGAAGCCAAAAAATATGGCGTAAAGGATGCAGTTGATTTCCGCAGATTAGCTAAACTTGCGGGTTATGAAATTAAATAGGAATATGGGGACAGCTTCGGCTGTCCTTTTTCCTTCAACTGCTGAAGAATGAATTTGGTACTGATCAATAATATTGAAATGGGGGTATTTACCCAGTTATGTTTCGTCTGATTGTCATTGTTTTCTGGAATCTCTATCGAATTCCTTACATGGTTTTAAAAATGCGCTATATGGCCAAGCATCCGGAGCGTTTTACGGAGCTGGACCGCTATCGCTTTGCCCAGCATGAGATTTACTGCATGAACAAGGCGGGAAAGATCGAGACTGAAGTCTATGGGAAAGAAAATCTGCCCAAAGAAGGCGGATATGTAATGTATCCAAACCATCAGGGCAAGTATGATGCAACGGGTATTATCTTTGCTCACGATCTGCCCTGTACCTTTGTCATGGATAAGGCCAAGTCCTATCAGTTCTTTGTCCGGGAGATGGTCAACCTGCTCGGAGCCAAACGGATGGAGCTAACGAATATTAAACAGGGCCTGGAAATCATTCAGGAAATGACAAAGGATGTGAAGGAAGGTAAAAAATATATTATTTTTTCTGAAGGCGGCTATCATAAGAACCATAATCATGTCCAGAAATTCAAACCCGGAAGCTTCAAGGCTGCGGTCCGTGCCAAAGCGCCCATCGTTCCGGTATGCCTGATCGATACCTATAAACCTCTGAACAGTCTGACTGTCGGACGTGTCCGGACGAAGATCAGCTTTCTAAAGCCTTTTTATTATGAGGATTACAAGAATATGAAGACTCCTGAGATCGCTGAGCATGTCCGTCAGGCCATTATTGATGAAATGAAACGGTTTGGTATTGATGGAGAGGAGTGATGGTAGTAAAATATATTTATCGGAAAAATATCTGTTTTTCCGAGAAAAAGCAGTGAGATTATCAAGGATATGGAATATCCTGTTAAAAGGCCCCGACAAGGCGGATTCTCAAGGCTTTTGATATGGTTATTATGGTTATGAAGAACGAATATAGAAACCTAAATTGCAATAACAAATTGAACACTGATGATAACTAGGCCACCACATGCACCTTGTCAACTGAATACACCTGATCCAGGAAAGTATCGAAGACCTCTTCTGGTGTACTGTATCCCAAATGCCTCCTCGGAAGAGCATT
>JAQYBF010000092.1 GCA_029338875.1 Lachnospiraceae bacterium | reverse complement strand
GGTAAAAATCAGGGTGATCTTTCTTTTCAGCTGAATTTTCTCTTCCTTTACCCAACGGGCAAAGCCGATAAGGATGGCAGCGGAAAGCTTATCATCAAGGAAACGGCTCTTGATATAGCCGGATTCTGTGATGATGGTTCTCGGATCCATGGCAATGATGTCACCGGTCTGGATGCCCAGAGCTTCGGTGTCATTCTTGCTTTCGACATTTTCATCCAGAAGGATTTCCATGTTCTCTTCCTTGGGCTCGACCTTCTCATCCGCCACATGGACGGAAGGCTCTTTATTTAAGACTACACCGGTATAGGATCTGCCGTCCCGGGTGAAAACGGTGCAGTTTTCGCCGTCGGCGGTGGACCACTGATGGCCGCCCAGGGTGGTCGGACGGATGCGGCCGTTGTCCTTGATGGAGCGGACCATGGCGCCCAGGGTATCGACGTGGGCAGCCAGTACCAGGGGATGGCCCTGTCCTCCGATTTCGCAGTGGACATTGCCCTTGCGGCTTAAGCTGGGCTCATATCCAAGGCCTTCGAGTTCCTTCATGACATAATCTGCTGCATGCTTTGTAAAGCCGGTCGGGCTGGCGATTGCGGTCAGAGATTTCAATTCATTTCCGATATAGGTCAGATATTCTTTGGTTTCCATATGCGGGTCCTTTCTAGGCGGTCTATGTGATCTGTCTTATTGCGGCAGATGTTCCGCGGGTTCTGTCACGGGGATGTCCGGCATGACCGGTTCATACTCCGGCGCAAATCCCTGACTATTTTAGCTTATTCATGGGACGAACAAAAGAGCCATTTCAAAACCTGTTTTCCTTTCCTTCTTGTGATATTATAGTAGGCAATATACTTTATGAACAAAAAGAACAGATGCGGTTCCCTGCCGGGAAATCAGCAGGCATGGAGCCGAATAAATAAAGAAAGAAGAAATACGCTGAAGCAGATACTTTGAGGCATAGATGTTAAAAGCAGGGATTTCTATGATTACTGTATTAAAGAAAATCTTCATAAAACCGGGCACGAGCGAGGCGGACCAGCGGGCCCTTTACGGAAAAATCTGCGGTATTGCAGGCATTATCCTGAATCTCTTCCTTTTTGTCGGAAAGATCCTGGCCGGACTTTTTTCCGGCTCCATTTCCATCATCGCCGATGCCATGAACAACCTGTCGGATTTCGGATCTTCCATTGTGACCATGGTCGGTTTCCGAATGTCCGAGGAAAAGCCGGATCCCGAGCATCCCTTCGGTCACGGACGGATTGAGTACATCGCCGGATTTATCGTATCCACCCTGATTCTGATCATGGCCTTTGAACTTCTGAAGGAATCGGTCGGACGTCTGATTCATCCCAGGGAAACTGTCTTTTCCCCGGTCCTGATCCTGATTCTTGCCCTGACCATTCTGGTCAAATGTTATATGGCTTTCTATAACCGGTCGATCGGAAAGAAGATCAGCTCCCCGACCATTCAGGCGGTAGCCGTAGACTCCCTTTCCGACTGCATTTCCACCGGAGTTGTCATTTTAACAACGGTGCTGACTCATTTTACCGGCATTCCCTGGCTGGATGCGGTCGGCGGTCTCTTTGTCGGGGTTTTTGTCCTCTTCGGCGGGGTTAAATCGGCCAAAGAGACCCTGAATCCTCTGCTCGGCACAGCTCCGGATCCGGAATTTATCAAGGAAGTCCGGCATATCATGCGCCATCAGGACAAGCGGATTACGGGCATTCACGATCTGATCGTTCATGATTACGGGCCCGGCCGCCGGATTGTTTCCCTTCATGCAGAGGTTCCGGCCGACGGAAATATCATCGAGCTTCATGACATCATTGACAAGGCGGAGAGAGAGTTGGAGGACAAGCTTCACTGCACGGCGACCATCCATATGGATCCCATTGTGACGGACGATCCCAGAGTTTTGAAGCTTCAGGAACAGGTCCGTTCGGTTCTCCAGGAGATCAGCCCCAGCCTGTCCATGCATGACTTCCGGACCGTTCCGGGCTCGGAGCACACGAATCTTGTCTTTGATGTCCTTATGCCTTTCGGCTTTGAGCTGACACCGGAAGAATTGAAAAATGAGATCCAGGACGGAGTCAGCCGGACCATCGATGGCAAATACCACTGCCACATTCATTTCGATACCGACTACACGGTAGAGACGGTGAAGAGAAAGTAGGAAATGACGGAGCTGGTCTATATTTGCCAGACGGATCTGAAAAATGATCTGCATCGTCATCAGATGGATCTGCAAAAGGATCCGCAGTATTATCAGATGAGTTCAAAATAGAAACCGCATGATCAGAAGGATTCGAAGTATGGGAAAAGCCCGGCCGGTATAAAAATTCAGAATCTATACAGGATGCCGCTTCTTGTAGTAGAATAAAGAACTGGAAGTATTTTTATAGGAAACAGGAAAAAGAACAAAAGAGCACAGAGCTGCCGCTGATTTCATCCTGTGGAATCCACAGCGACCGGAGCCGGCGCGAAAACAGCCCAAGGAAAAAAGAATAGCGAGGACGACATGAAGACTGTAAAAATCGGAATGCTCGGCATTGGAAATATAGGCCGCGGCACTTATATGACTCTGGAGACCAACCGCCATAAGATCGAAGAGGCTACGGATCTGGATCTTCAGATTGTAAAGATCTTAAACCGCCATCCGGAAAAGGACCGCGGTATCGATATTCCCAAGGAAAAGTATGTTACTGACATCCGGGATATCCTGGATGATCC
Organism: Lachnospiraceae bacterium; assembly: GCA_029338875.1. GTDB lineage: Bacteria > Bacillota > Clostridia > Lachnospirales > Lachnospiraceae > Lachnocurva. Next base: position 46,184 of record JAQYBF010000092.1, on the reverse strand, counting down.
GGAAATTCAGATTGTAATTGAGCTGATCGGCGGAGTCGAGCCGGCCACCACCTTTATGGCAGAGGCTCTGAAGGCCGGAAAGCATGTCGTTACCGCCAACAAGGCTGCCATTGCCAAAAACGGCAGGATGCTTCAGGAGCTTGCAACCGAGAAGCAGCTTATGCTTCGTTTCGAGGCCAGTGTCGCCGGCGGTATTCCTATTCTGAATGCCATCACCAGCGCCCTGATCTGCAATGAATTCTCCTCTGTTCAGGGTATCCTGAATGGAACCACCAACTATATCCTGACACGGATGACCGAGGACGGCGCTTCCTATGAGGATGTCCTGAAGGATGCCCAGGCCAAGGGCTTTGCCGAAGCGGATCCGACCTCTGATGTCGAGGGAATCGATGCAGCCAATAAGCTTTCGATTCTGATCTCTCTGCTCTTCGGTATCGGTGTTGCACCGGAAGACATTCCGACCCGGGGCATTTCGGATATCAGCAGCAAGGATATCAATTTTGCCCGGGAATTCGGCTATACGATTAAGCTCCTTGCCTCTGCAGAGAGCCATGACGGCGCCCTGACCTGCAATGTCGAGCCGTCTCTGGTTCCTCTGGATCACCCGCTGGCCAATGTCAATAATGAGTTCAACGCGGTCTACATTACCGGAAATGCCGTCGACAATCTCATGTTTTACGGACGCGGCGCCGGCCCTTATCCGACCGGAAGTGCGGTCATCGGTGATGTGATCGGCGAAGCCAGAAAGATTGAGAAGGGCGCGGCTTATGATCTGACACCTCATCTTCGTTACGATGCCGATCTGGATTTTCGCGGAGAGGGACAGAATCCCTATTATGTCCGCCTTCGCGCAGAGGACCGGCCCGGTGTCCTGGGTCAGATCGCATCCACGCTTGGTACCTATGAGATCAGTATCCGGACCATGACCCAGCAGTCCGATAAGGAAGAGGATGGCGTCGTTTCCATTATCATTATCGTTCACGATGTGGAGCGGAATGTTCTGGAGACCGCATTGAATGTCCTGATGAAGAATCATTCAGTCAAGAGCATTGACAATGTGCTGAGGGTGCTGGAGTAAGACATTAATATGAATTTAAATCTGGAAAGTTTAAGAAAACATAGCCTGGAGCCGGTAGCCTGGGATCAAAGAAGAGCAGCGGTCCTGATTCCGCTTCTTCACGATACGCAGGTGCCGAAAGCATTGAAATATCAGGAATCCAAGGACGATCCGGAAGAGGATTTTCATCTTCACAAGGAGAATGCCTATGCCGGCTTTGCCCAGCTCCTGCAGAAGGCAGCGGATGATGACCGGTCGACCGGCTACAATCTGCTTTTTGAAGTGCGTTCCGAGAATATAGCGCAGGGCGGTGATATCTGCTTTCCTGGCGGCCATGTGGAAGAGGGTGAGAATCCCGAGGACACAGCGGCCCGTGAAACCGAGGAAGAGCTGGAGCTGAACCGGGTCAACGGTCACAAGATCCGGGTGATCTGTCCCATGCATGCCCTGCAGGGCCCCGGAGGAATCCAGGTCACATCTTTCTTGGGAGAGATTCAGAATTACAAGGGTACCTTCTCGAAGGACGAGATTTCTCGTGTTTTCGTCCTGCCTCTGGATTGGTTCCTGGAGCATGAGCCCATTGTCGGCGGCGTAACAGCGAAGACCAGTCCGGATCCGGACTTCCCCTTTGATAAGATTCCGGGCGGAAGAGACTTGAAATGGCGCGATGTCCATCGGCCGGTCTACTTCTATGATACGCCCGAAGGTCTGATCTGGGGCCTGACTGCTGAGATTATCTGGAATATGATCGAGGTCATAAAGCCCAGGCTGAAGTAATTACTTCCCGAGAATATGATCCGCCATCTCTTCGGGAGTGTCTACAATGACTTTAGAACCCAGATTCTCAAGGAATTTCCTGCCTCGGAAGCCCCAGGTGACAGAAATGCAGTCCAGGCCGGAATTCTTGGCAGTCCGGAAGTCAATCTCCGTGTCACCAATGTAGACCGCATCCTCAGGATCCACACCCAGCGCCTTTAAGGACTGAAGCGTCATATCCGGCGCCGGTTTTCTGCGGGTTCCGGCCTTTTCACCCAGAGCAAAGTCGAAGACACCCGGAAAATCCGAAGCGACAAGGGACTGAACGGCCGGATCCGGCTTGTTGGAGACGACTGCGCAGCGGATTCCGGCAGAGCGAAGCTTCTGAATGGATTCCGGGATGCCGGCATAGGGACCGGTCTTATCTCCGCAGTGTGCTTCATAATAAGGCTTATAAACCGCTTGAATGCGATTGACTTCATCTTCTGAAATGCCATCGACTGTCTCGTGGCCGGCGGTTCCGATGACAAGCAGATCGTCCTCAGTCATACCGGCCTCAATCGAAAGGGCTCTCTGAATAGCAACATGAACGGCGCTTCCGAAACAGTGAGCGGTCTGTTCCCGAGTCAGGGTGATTTCGTGACCGCATTCCTTTAAAGCCCAGTTCAGGGCATCCTTCAAGTCTTCCAGAGTATCCAGAACTGTTCCGTCCATATCGAAAATGGCTGCTTTGTAGCGGGCAGAAGCAGATGCTTTTGATTCTTTGTTATTCTTTACTGTGCTTTCAGTATTTTTCTCCATCATTTTCGGGTCTCCTTCATTAGCTTTAAATTTGAATCGCAGAATCTTTTAAACCTGCGAAGGTTTACCAATACTCTTTTATAACACTTCTTTTAACAGGTGATAACAGAGCAATCCGACATTCCCCATTTTTATGCAAGTGCATCTTTGCCGGAAAATTTTATTAGATATGCCCCATCAGCTTGTCCTTGATAATTGCCAGCGATTCCCGAAGCATATTATTGGGCAGGTAAAAGGGTGCGGTCGGCGCCGGAATGCCCGAAATATGGCGATAGCCCTGCTTTTCCGCCAGTTTTACGCTCCGAAAGACATGGAAGTTATTGGTGACAATGGCAATCCGGTCTGTCTCTGTCTCCAGAAGCTTCTGACTGAAAAGAAGGTTTTGATTCGTATTTCTGGATTTATCTTCAACCTGGATTCGGTTCGAATCGATGCCGTGGTCCACGAGCCAGGCCTTCATGACAGCAGCCTCCGCCCGGGTCTCATTCGCTCCCTGGCCGCCGGAAACAATGCAGTTTGTATCCGGGTGCTTCTTAAGATAAGCCTCAGCCGTATTCAGCCGGTAAAGAAGAACCCGGGAGGGCTGATCGCCGCGGATCTGAGCACCCAGAACAATGATCGTATCCGCACTGGTCTTAGATACCTTGCCAAAGCCGGAAAGACTGCAGGCAATGCCGATCCCGATCAGGATCAGAATACATACCAGAAGTAGCCGGCAGATCCGCCGAATCCAGATGGGCACAGGGTCCAGCCAGTGGAAATGAAGAGCGAAGCCGAAGAGAACCAGGAGGCCGCCGATCAGGAGCCAGACCAGAAAAAAATTCGAGCCTGACTGGGCTGAACCAACCAGGATTCCGTAAATGATCAATATGATTCCGGAGATCAGAAAGAGGATAAATGCCATATCATACCCTTTGTACTTATCATTTTTTGCTGCAGGAGCGGGCTTGACTGCGAATAGGTCGTCATTTGTCTTTCAAGGACACAGTACAGGCAGGCCCTTAAATCCGCTACCATCATAGCATAGAAGAAATATTTATGATATGGAAGAAACAATGGACTTGGTTATAATGATAATAGTGTCACCAATCTGAGGGAGGATCGCGGGAGCACGAAGTGCGCAGCGAATCCGCTGATCATAGTATCAAGACAAATAAGGGGGTCATATGAAACTTATCCATCTATCCGATCTTCATCTGGGAAAGAGGGTCAATGAATTTTCCATGATCGAGGATCAGAAGTATATCCTGCTTAAAATTCTACAGATTATCGATGCGGAGAAGCCGGACGGCATCCTGATCGCAGGGGACGTCTACGACAAATCCATAGCATCGACCGAGGCCATGGGCCTTCTGGAGGATTTTCTTCTGAAAATCGCAGAACGGAAGATCCAGACCTTCATCATCAGCGGAAATCACGATTCGGCGGAACGACTGTCCTTCGGGTCTAAATTTATCGATCAGAGCGGGATCCATATCTCCAGGGTCTATGACGGAAGAGAACCAATAAATCCGCTTGTCCTCAAGGCCGGGGATCAGGAGGCGGACATCTACATGCTTCCCTTCATCAAGCCAGCCAGTGTCAGAGGGGCCTTTGCGGAAAAGGGGATCGAGCTTGGGACCAATGACTACACCGGGATGATGCGAGAGGTCATTGACGAGATGGCGGTTGATCCGGACCGGGTCAATATTCTCATTGCCCATCAGTTCGTCGCCGGTTCCGTGACCTCGGATTCCGAGGAGCTTACCGACTTAAGCATCGGAGGCCTCGATAATGTAGACCCGTCCGTCTTTGCTCCCTTTGACTATGTAGCCCTGGGGCATCTGCACGGTCCGCAGAGGATCGGGAGAGATACGATCCGCTATGCCGGTTCGCCGCTCAAATACTCCTTTTCCGAGGAGCATCAGCATAAATCGGTAACGATTGTTGAAATTCAGGGCAAGGCTGATATTCAGATCCGGACCGCGGACCTCATCCCAATGCATGACATGCGGACCATTAAGGGAAAATACAATGATCTCATGGCAAGGGAAAATTACGAGGGCACGGCGACCGATGATTACATCCAGGTCATCCTGACCGATGAGGAGGATGTGCCGGATGCTATTGGTAAACTTCGGGATGTCTATCCCAATCTCATGCATCTCTCCTATGACAATACCAGGACGCGGAGCAATCAGAGACTGGACCGGGAGATCGATGTCGACCACCGGACTCCCCTGGAGCTTTTCGAGGACCTCTATGAACAGATCAATAACCAGCCGATGAACGAGGAACAGAGGGCCTTTGCGTCCTCTCAGATCGAAAAAATATGGGAGGAAAACTGATATGAGACCTTTGAAACTGACTATGCAGGCGTTCGGCTCCTATGCGGGGCAGACGACACTGGATCTGGACCGGCTGGGAACCAGCGGCCTCTATCTCATTACCGGAAAGACCGGAGCCGGGAAAACCACCATTTTTGACGCCATTACTTATGCTCTTTACGGCGAAGCCAGTGGCAATAACCGCGATGCAAACATGCTTCGTTCTCAGTATGCCCTGCCCGGAATGGAGACCTATGTCGACCTGACCTTTTTACATCAGGGAAAGATCTACCGGATACGAAGGAATCCGGAATATGAGAGACCTAAAACAAGAGGTCAGGGCCTGACGAAGGAGCCGGCTGGCGTGGAACTGATCCTTCCCGATGGCCAGATCATTACGAAATCAAAGGAGGCCGACCCGAAGATTACAGAGATTCTGGGCCTGACCAAGGAGCAGTTTTCCGGAATCGAAATGCTGGCTCAGGGAGACTTCCAGAAGGTCCTCCTTGCTGGTACCAAAGAACGGGAGGATATTTTCCGGAATCTTTTTAAGACAGGGAAATATCAGACCCTGCAGAAGAGGCTGGAAGACGAGAAAAAGGCTGTCTTTGGAAAGAAGGAGGATGCAAAGAAAAGCATCCGCCAGTATATCAATGAAATCACCTGCGATGAAACCGATGAGCGGAATGTCGAACTGGATAAAATGAAAGAGGGAGATCCTCTGACTGGCAGCGTTCTGAATCTTGTGGGAGAGCTGATCGACAAGGATCAGGCTTTGGATGAGAAGCTTTCCGGAGAAAACAGGACCCTGGCGGATGAGATTGAGGCGATCAACGGAAAGCTGGGTGAAGCGAAGAAGCTGGAGGAAAACCGTCAGCATATCCGGGAATATAAGGTAGCAGAAGGTGAGAAGCTTCCGGCAATAAAGAAAGCCGAGGAGGCCCGGGAGGCAGCAAAGCTTGCCATGGACGATCAGGAGTTCGGCCGGGATCGAAAGCTCTCGGAGGCTGCAAAGCTGGAAGAATCCCTGGATGACTATGATGCCTATGACAAGGCGGTCAAGGCTCGTAAAACCCATATCAAAGAACAGGAAGGACTGACCGAAGAGATTCGGCAGGGAAAAGAAAATCTTGCTGCTCTGGAAAAGGAGATCAAAGACCTGAAAACCGAGCAGGAAGGTCTGAAGAGCTCTGCCCTGAATCTGGAAAAAATCAAAGCGGACATTGAGAAGCTGAAGGACAAGGTAAATGCCTTAAATGCTCTGAAGGAAAAGTATGATGCGATCCTTCAGGCAAAAGAAGGTCTGGCAGCGCTGAAAGAGGATCTTCTGCAAAAGCAGAAGAAGGCCCAGAAGGCAGAGGATACTTATACAAAAAAACACAGGGCCTATATCGAAGGCCAGGCCGGAATTCTGGCAGAGGGGCTGGAAGAGGGTCAGCCCTGTCCGGTCTGCGGTTCCACCCATCATGTCCATCTGGCGGTTAAGACGGAAGATGTACCGACTGACCGACAGCTGGAAAAGTCCAAAGCTGACCGTGACAGCAGAGAAGAAGAGGAGAAGACCGCCAAAGGAACTTTTGACAGGGCTCAGGCTGCGCTCGAAGAGAAGACCAGAACCTTCCAATCCGATGAAGAGAAGCTTCTTGGCGTGAATGACTTTGATGGAGCGGAAAGCCGGATCCAGACGGAATTGGCGGAAAGCAAGGCGGCCGGAAGGAAAGCCGTTGCGGAGCAGAAGAAGGAGATAAAGAATCAGGCCCGTTTAGAGGAGCTGGAAAAGCAGATCCCCGAGAAGGAAGAAAAGCTAGAAGAGGGAAAGGCAGCTCAGACCGAGCAGGAGAAGAAGCTTTCTGCTCTGGAGACAGCGATTGCAAACGATGGCCGGGAAGAGGAAAGACTGAAGACCGGTCTATCTTTCTCCAGTAAAAAAGCGGCGGAAAAGGAGATTGAGAAGCTTAAGGCAGAGGCCGAAAAGCTGGAAAAGGATTATAAGGACCGGGAGGAGACCTGTCAGAAGCTTTCTGAGGAGCTGATAAAGCTTAGAGGAATGATTGCTTCCCTGGAAAAGCAGGTTAAGGAATCGCCCAAGTATGACATGGAGGCTCTTACTTCTGATCTTCAGAAGCGCAGGGAAATCCAGGAAGAGAATCAGAAGAAGCTGAAGGATATTGCTGCCCGACTGAAGGTCAATCAGGATGCCAGGGACAATATCGAGAATAAATCTGAGGAGTTGAATGAGATCGAAGGGCGTTATCAGTGGGTTCGGGCGCTGTCCGATACGGCTTCCGGCAATGTAACCGGAAAGGAAAAGATTACTTTGGAAACCTATATCCAGACCACTTACTTCGAGCGGGTTCTGGTCCGGGCCAACCGGCGGCTTCTGAAGATGTCGGACAGTCAGTATGAGCTGCAGAGGAAGAAGGACAGCGATACCAAGAACAAGAAGACAGGTCTGGAAATTGAGCTGATCGATCACTACAATGGATCCGTCCGCGATGTCAAAACCCTGTCCGGCGGCGAAATGTTCCTGGCTTCTTTGTCCCTGGCCTTGGGGCTCTCGGACGAGATCCAGGCCTCGGCCGGCGGCATCCAGGTGGACACGGTCTTTGTCGATGAGGGCTTCGGAACTCTGGATCCCGACACCCTGGAACTGGCCTATGAAGCTCTGGCCGGCCTGACCGAGGGAAATCGTCTGGTCGGCATTATTTCGCATGTCGAAGAGCTCGAGAACAAGATCGATAAGCAGATCCGGGTCACCAAGGACCGGACGGGCGGAAGCAGAGCGGAGATTGTCGGGGTGGAGTGAGCAGATCCGCTGATTCTGACAGGGTTATGTCAGGCTGTATTATTTCCGAAAGCAGATTAAATTCAGACCGGTTTAGGCTATAATATAGAAGAATTTTCGATCTAAGATAAGTAAAAAGATATCAGACGAACTGAAATTCAACAAGAGACTGGAGGACCCTTACTATGAAGAAGAAATTTGCAAAGGAACATGGAATCTGTGTGCGCTTTGCGGAAACCTCTGACATCCCAAGGATCGATGAGCTTTTAAACCAGGTCAATAAGGTTCATCACGACATCCGGCCTGATCTCTTCCGTCTGGGAAGAAAGTATTCGGATGAGGAGCTGAGCGCTATTCTGAAGGATGAGAAACGGCCGATTTTCTGCGCAGCAGATGCGAAGACCAACCGTCTTCTCGGCTACTGCATGACCGAATTTCAGCAGATTCTCGGGGACAGCATCCGGACAGAAATAAAGACCATCTATATCGATGACCTCTGTGTCGATGAAGAGGTCCGGGGCCGTCATCTGGGCCAGATCCTTTATGAGGCGGTCAAGGCCTATGGGAAGGCCCATGATTTTTACAACATCACCCTTCATGTCTGGGAGGGAAATGACCGGGCTGCCGGCTTCTATACAGCCATGGGCATGAAGACCCAGTATACCTGTCTGGAAGAGCGGCTGTAAGTTCCCGGACAAGGGGAATTGTCCCATCCTCGGAGCTGCTTTGCCCGAGACGGATTACTCAATGGTTTGCAGGCAGCTCGGAATATAGGATGATTAAGAGAGGAAGTCACTTTGGCAGAAGAAATAAAGATCCGTCCGGCAAGCCCGAAGGATGCGGCAGCACTTCTGGAGATCTACCGCTATTACGTTGAGAAGACAGCCATCACCTTCGAATGGGAGACGCCGTCTCTAGAAGAATTCCGTGGGCGGATCGAGAAAACGTTGGAGCGCTATCCATATCTTGTCGCTGAAGAAGAAGGAAAAATCCTGGGCTATGCCTATGCCGGCCCCTATTATGGCAGAAAAGCCTATGACTGGTCAGTAGAAGTTACGGTTTATCTGGCTCGGGATGCCAGACATAAAGGCCTTGGAAAGAAATTATACAGCACCTTGGAAGATGGTCTTCGGCAGATGCATGTCTTAAATGCCTATGCCTGTATCGCCTATCCGAGAGTCGAGGATGAGACCCTGACCAGAAACAGTGCAGATTTTCATGCCAGAATGGGCTACCGGCTGATCGGAACCTTCCGGGACTGCGGTTATAAATTCGGCCGCTGGTATGACATGATCTGGATGGAGAAGATGCTGGGTCCTCATCCGGACAGGCCAAAGCCGGTCACCGCATGGAAGCCCAAATGAAAAAGTTAAAATCAGAGGAAATCTTCGAGACAGCAGTTTTCGTGAAAGGAGAGTGTTCATATGCCAGCTGGATTTGCACATACATTATTTGGAATCCGTGTTTTTCAGACACTGCCGGACGATCTCAAAGAGGTCATCCGAAGAAATCGGGACGTCTACTTGGCAGGACTCCAGGGACCGGATATTCTCTTTTATTATCATCCCTTAAAGGCCAATATGGTTTCCCAGATGGGAAATGCCATGCATGGCCAGAGCGGAAGGCGCTGGTTTGAGAGCGCTTACCGGATTCTGGACGGAGAGCAGTATCCGGCCAGAATGGTCTATCTTTACGGAGTGCTCTGCCATTACACACTCGACGCTTCCTGTCACAGATACATCGATAACTACAGCGAGGCCAACAGCATCAGCCATTATGAAATCGAGGGTGAATTCGACCGGAGTCTTCTGGTAAGAGAGAAGAAGGATCCCCTGTCTTACAGCAGGATTCCGGGCTTTCCGTCCGACCCTTATACGGCGGACATTATCAAGCCTTTTTATCCGGGACTCACGAAGGATACCATAGAAGAGGCTCTGAAGGCCTTTGTGAATTTCCATCGACTGCTTAACTGCCCGACGGACGGAAAGCGGGACTTTATCTATACGGGTCTTCGCGTGATGGGTAAGTATGATGCCCTAAAGGGCCACATCATCAATAAGACCCCGAATCTGTCCTGCAATGCCTCCAACCAGGAGCTGACCCGGCGTTTTCAGGAGGCTGTTCCCAAGGCAAAGGAGCTTGTTACAGGATATGCCAGGGTTCTGTCCGGCAAGGAAGAACTCGACAAATGGGCAGGAGATCCCTTCCTGGAGCGGAATTTCTCAGGAGTTACAGAATAAATACAGGGAAGTCTCGGGAAGGATAAAAACGGATCGAAATGCCCGGAAAGGGATCGAATGAACGACATCTGAGGTGAATTGTATTCACTTTAACGTGTTGACACATAAAAGGATTATAACTATACTTGTGCATGGTGTACTTGTGATACCAGAATCTTAAAAACCGCTTTTTGAAGCGGTTTTTTTATGCGAAGTCAAAATCTTGCCATATGGAAGCATTTAAATGCATTTGGAAAAATCCATGAAGGCATCTGACTCAGATCTGGTTATCACGCGGGAGAATTATCAATTTAGAAAGGTTTTTACAATGTCTAGTGAACAGAAGGACTTTAAGCCCTTTGTCTCTGCGGATACCACAATGAGGGAGCTTTCACCCTTTTCCATTATTGTCGGTATTCTTCTGGCAGTCGTTTTCGGAGCAGCGAACGCCTACCTGGGTCTGAAGATCGGAATGACGATCTCCGCTTCCATCCCGGCCGCCGTTATTTCCATGGGCCTGATCCGTGTGATCCTCCACAGAGATTCAATCCTGGAGAATAATATGGTCCAGACTATCGGTTCTGCCGGTGAGTCGGTAGCGGCAGGTGCAATCTTCACACTGCCTGCCATCTTTATGTGGGCCAATGACGGAAAGACTTCCTATCCGTCCTTTGCTTTAATCGCTGTCATCTGTATGGTCGGCGGTGTTTTAGGCGTGCTTTTCATGGTGCCCCTCCGGAATGCCCTGATCGTTCAGGAGCACGGAACACTTCCCTATCCGGAAGGCACTGCCTGCGCAGAGGTCCTTCAGGCCGGTGAAGAGGGCGGCTCCAATGCCAAGACCGTATTTTCCGGACTGGGTCTGGCTGCCGGCTTTAAATTCCTGGCAGACGGTCTGAAGATTTTCCCCAGCGAAATCACCTATGATTTCAAGAACTACAAGGGAGCCGGCATCGGCATGGATACCCTGCCTTCTCTTCTGGGTGTCGGCTTTATCTGCGGCCCTAAGATCTCTTCCTACATGCTGACCGGCGGTCTCCTTGGTTGGCTGGTTCTCATGCCTCTGATCTACGTCTTCGGCGGCAAGCAGACCATCTATCCGGGATCGGATCCGATCTCCACCATGGCAGCAGCTGCCATCTGGAAAAACTACATCAAGTATATCGGCGCCGGTGCTGTTGCCTGCGGCGGTATCATCAGCCTGATCAAGTCTCTTCCCATGATGATCAAGGCATTCTCCGGTTCCATGAAGGGCTACGGCTCCAAGGTCGGTGCTTCCATCCGTACCAACAAGGATATGCCGGCAAAGGCCCTGGTCATCGGAATTGTGATCGTGGCTCTCCTGATCTGGCTTCTTCCGATCTTCCCGGTCGGTCTGGGCGGAACCATTCTGATCGTTATTTTCGCCTTCTTCTTCGTTACCGTATCGGCCCGTATGGTCGGTATTGTCGGTTCCTCCAATAACCCTGTTTCCGGTATGACCATTGCAACTCTTCTGATTGTCACAGCAATTCTGAAGGCTACCGGAAATATCGGAATGAAGGGCATGACCGGCGCTATTATCATTGCTTCCATTATCTGTATCGCATCCGCCATCGCAGGCGATACCTCCCAGGATCTGAAGACCGGTTACATCATCGGCGCGACTCCCTGGAAGCAGCAGGTTGGTGAGATCATCGGTGTTCTGACCTCCTCCCTTGCCATCGGCGGAACTCTTTACCTCTTAAACAGCGGTATGGGCTACGGCAGCCAGGAGCTTCCGGCACCTCAGGCCGAGCTTATGAAGATGGTTGTCGAGGGCGTTATGAAGGGCAATCTGCCCTGGGCTCTGATTTTTGCCGGTATCTTTATCGGCCTTGTTGTCGAGATCATGGGCATTCCGGTAATGCCTTTTGCCGTAGGTCTCTACCTTCCGATCTATATTTCCCTGCCCATGATGGTCGGCGGCCTGATCCGTCTCTTCGTGGATAAGAAGAAGGGTATGACAGAAGAGGAGCGGAAGGCTGCCAATAACCGCGGTATTCTTTATTCCTCCGGTCTGATCGCCGGCGAGGGCTTGGTTGGTATTCTTCTGGCTGCATTTGCGGCAGCGAAGCTGAATATAGACCTTTCCTCGTCCTTCAGTCTTGGAAGTATCGGTTCCCTGATTCTCTTTGCTCTTCTGGCAGTTTCTCTTCTCCGCATGGTCATGAAAAAGGAAGACAAACATGAAGAAAAGTGAGAATCTTCTCGATTATAAGCCTCACAGGAATGCGCTTTTTCCCTGGAAGATCGGTAAAAACGGCCATGTTCTGGTCGTGGTTGAGCATAAGGGACTGGCAGATAAGCTGGTCCAGGTCCTTTTAAAGAAACCCCGCTATTCCGATATCGAGCTCGATGATCTGGGTTCCTTTGTCTGGCAGAAGCTGGACGGAGAGACTACAGTCTATGAGATTGGACAGATGGTGAAGGAAGAGTTCGGTGAAAAGGCAGAGCCTCTCTACGAGCGGCTTGGCAATTATATCAAGATTCTGCACGAGAACAAATTCATCGTCTATAAGGACCATTCCAAGGAGTAAGTCCCTGATGGACTGCAATGCTGTAAATGAATCGATTTCAGAAGACTGATTTCTGGATAAATTCTTATCCGGAAATACTGTCCGGGTGAGATAAACTGAGCTATACACTCCCTCGGTCGTCAGCAGACGGCCGGGGGAGTTTTTGTATAGCTGCTCGTTAGGGATATGCGCCAGGGTATGTCATTTATGGATACAAGCGTGGATTTTATTTAAAGCAAAATCAAAGTTGAATGGAAATCACACATATGTGTATTGAAATTCACTCAACTTTGTCTATATAATAGTAAAGCTGACGCAATTAAACAGGGGATGGAATGTAAGCTTCAGCAATTAAGTATGGAAAGGAATGAAGGATCGGGCGGTTTTGCTTTCTCTTCAGAATCGGCCTTCAAAAACAAATGGAAAATAAGAAACGAAGTACTTTCACTGGTAAACTCGGTTATGTTCTTTCTGCCGCCGGCGCATCAGTCGGCCTGGGAAATATATGGCGTTTCCCTTATCTTGCCGCTGAATACGGAGGAGGCATCTTCCTTGTCATTTATATCATTCTGGCACTCACCTTCGGCTATACGATGATCGTCGCTGAGACGGCCATCGGCCGAATGTCGCAGAAGAGTCCGGTCGGGGCCTTCAGCCACTTCAGTAAGAAGCCCTGGGTCATCTTCGGCGGCTGGATCAATGCCATCATTCCGATTCTGATCGTTCCCTATTATTCGGTCATCGGGGGCTGGGTTGTCCGTTATTTCATTGAATATATGGGAGGAAATGCCCGCGGACTGGCCAAAGACAGTGCTTTTTCGACTATGATTACGAGCGGTATCACATCGGAAATCTGGTTTCTGATCTTTTCCGTCATTTCTCTGATCATTATCTTCATGGGTGTTCAGGGCGGAATCGAACGGGTCAGCCGGATTATGATGCCGATCCTGGTCGTTCTGGCCGTCATTGTCTGCATTTATTCCATGACCCGTCCGGGCGCCGGAGCCGGAATCCTCTATTTCCTGGTTCCCAATATGAAGAATTTCTCCTGGATGACCGTGGTTACTGCCATGGGTCAGATGTTCTATTCCCTGTCCATCGCCATGGGCATTCTGATCACCTTCGGTTCCTATATGAAGCGGAATGTCTCCATTGAAGGTGCAACCCGACAGGTAGAATTCTTTGATACTCTGATCGCCGTCATGGCAGGTCTGATGATCATTCCGGCGGTTTTCGCCTTCTCCGGCGACAAGGCCGCACAGAATCTCCAGGCCGGACCCTCCCTTATGTTTATTACCATGCCGAAGATCTTTGATTCCATGGGCTTCGGAAATGTCATCGGTGCCGTTTTCTTCCTTCTGGTTTTCTTTGCCGCACTGACCAGTGCCATTGCCCTGGAAGAGAGTGCCGTTGCAACCTTCGAGGATCAGCTGGGCTGGTCCAGAAAGAAGGCCACCATCATCATCGGTCTGATTATGATCGGTCTCGGATCCCTGTCCGCTCTGGGCTACGGACCGCTTTCCGGTGTTAAGATTCTGGGCATGAGCTTCCTGGATTTCTTTGATTTCCTGACCAACTCCGTTATGATGCCGATTGCAGCCTTTACGACCTGTATGCTGGTTGTCTTTATCATCGGCAGAAAGAAGATTGCAGAAGAGGTCCTGGAGGGCGGCGGCTTCCGCCGTCAGGGCATTTTCAACTTTACGATCAAGTGGCTGGCCCCGATCTTTGTCATCATCATCCTGGTATCCAGCGTAGCCAATGCATTTGGGTTGATACATATGTAATAACAGTGTCAAAATTCATCACCAGTGCTGCACTTGTGCAGCAATTGGTGATGAATTATTGACACGCCCCTCAGCGAGGGTGAAGTGATGCGAAGCAGCACGGGAGCCCGAGCTGAGGGAGGATCGCGGGAGTGCGGAGCACGAAGCGATCCGGTTATTACAGCCATATCATTTACATAGAAAGAGAACCATATGAAAAACGGAATCGTTGCAATCGGAGCCACTTTTGTCGATATCAAGGGCTACCCGATCGGCCAGTATGTCCCCAATGGTCGGAATGCCGGCAATGTCATCGAGGTCCATGGCGGTGTCAGCAGAAACATTGCCGAGGATATAGCAAATATAGAGCTTCGCCCTACATTTATCTCCATCGTTGACGAAAGCGCCCTGGGCCAGGAGGTTATCGACAAGCTGAACCGCCACAAGGTCAATACCAGATATATCCGCAAGGTTCCGAACGGCCTGGGAACCTGGCTGGCCATCTTCTCAAACGAGGGCGATGTGGTCGGATCCATTTCCAAGCGGCCGGATCTGACCGAGATTCTGAAGATTCTGGAAGAGGACGGAGATGAGATCTTCTCCCAGGCGGACAGTATCTGCGTTGAATTCGATATCGAGGCCCCGATCTTAAAGAAGATCTTTGAACTTGCAGAGAAGTATGAAAAGCAGGTTTACTGTCCGATTTCCAACATGTCCATTGCCATCGAGCGGCGGGATCTGATCAAGCGGTCCGGAGTCCTGGTCTGCAATGTCCAGGAAGCCGGCCTCCTTTTCTCGGATGACTACTGCAGCATGACACCGGAAGAGCTCATGCCCATCATTGACCGGAACGTCAAAAGGGCCCGTTATCCCAGAATGGTCGTTACCATGGGAGACAAGGGTGCGGTTTACGCGGAACTGAACGGCGAACCCGGCTACTGCCCGCCGATCAATGTCGGTGTCGTGGATACCACCGGTGCCGGCGATGCCTTTTTCTCCGGTGTTGCTATCGGACTGACCTATGGAAAGACTCTTGGCCAGGCCTGCCGGATCGGAACCCGGATGGCAAGCTCGGTCATTTCTACCACTGATAATGTCTGCCCGCGTTTCCTTCCGAGTGAGTTTGATCTTGATGTGGAAATTTGAGCAGTATCTTTACGTGAATCAGAGCCCGGCTTCTGCTATAATTGAATAAATCTTTCAGACGGATGCATGTGATTTACCTGCATCCGTTTTAAGTATATAGAAAAATAAGCAGAAGCAATGCCGGCTGAAAAAATCGCTGGCAGGTATTCCTTACGTATATAGGGAAAAAACAATAGTACAGAAAGCCGAAAATTATGACCTATTTTACAACCTTCGCTCTGGACAATGAGAAGGACATCCTGGTGAATCTCTACTGGGACCTGGACCAGCTGAATTATGAGCTTGAGACGCCCAACCACCATTCCGGAAACCTGATCCGGAACCTGGCTCGTCTCTGCGGCCTGCCTCTTTCGACCAACGACGAGGGACTCTTCGTCATCCGGGGCAATATTCCCTGCTTTATCGATGGAGAGAACCGGGAGGTCTACATTTTCCATATGGGCTCGACCAAGGTCGCAAATATCTACCGGGACGGCCGGGTGGAGCGGAAGGCCACCATACCTTCGATCGCGAAGACTTTGATGAGCCAGACCCGGGATTACGAGCTGGGCCTCTATGAGACGATCTTCAAGACCTATATCCCGCGGGATCTGAAGTTTCGTTCCGACCTCCATACCCACATGAACGCCAACCTGCCGGGCGACATCCTGATCGCTCTCGGCATTTACCACCAGATCCGCTATCCCCTTTACTATATCCGGAAGCTGGACCTGGCACTGACGCCGGAGCAGGATCAGCTGTTGAAGGAGCGCCGGGCCAAGGTCGAGAAGCAGTTCATCCATTCCGAACTCAAGGGCAAGTACCTGGACCGGAAAATCAACGACAATACTTTCATCAATTTTGCCAGCCTGATCCTCGAAAATCTGGACCATGCTGCCGATAATATCGTGAAGATCCGGACTTCACTCTCGATCCTGAAGGACGGCCAGGCTGTCTTTACCAACCTTGAGAAGGTTTATCTCTACCGCTACGTCTTCTGCAAGGGTCAGCCCAGTGAGAATGTGATCTCTCTTCGAAATGTAGACCAGATCCCCGATCGCGAGGTGAAAAGGGCTCTGATCCAGATGCAGAAGGATCATGAAAATCCGGACTATGTCGAGAACAGCCTCTTCCAGGACGGACTCCTCTGGATCGCTCGGAATTACCGGCGCCAGGGCATCTGCTATGCTGAGATCAGCGACACGACCCTGGTCAAGAAATACGAATCCCTCCGTATGCTTGAGGAAGTGCATGCGGTTATGCCGGCCATTTTTCGGGAAACCGGAGTCATGCTTCGTTTCCTGGCCGCTATCCGGCGAATTCCTCTGACCATTGTAAAGGACCGGGTAACGCCGAGCGACTACCTGGCCCAGAATATCTCGGTTCTCCATGCGACAGCATTGGATCCCTATGTGGCCGGCGTGGATTTCGTCGGTGAAGAGATCAACGACATCATTACCCTGAAGCCAGTCTTTCAGGAGATCGCGAAGATTGCGGCAAAGGATCCCGACTTTGTCATCCGTGTCCATGCCGGAGAAAATGACAGTCAGAAGGACAATATCGCCCACAGTATCGCCTGTGTCCGGGAATCCCTGGCTCCAGGCCAGGCCATGCCCCATATGCGGATCGGCCACGGCCTCTATACTTACAGCCTGACCTCGAAAAAGGGCCGGGAGGTCCTTCGGGAGCTTCGGGACAATCACATTGTCCTGGAATTCCAGATCACGTCGAATGTCCGGCTTAATAACCTGAATTCCCTGAAGAATCATCCCTTGAAGCAGTATCTGGAGGCGGGAATCTCCTGTGTCCAGGGCACCGACGGCGCGGCCATCTACGGAACAGATGCCATGGAAGAGCAGCTGTCCCTGGCTCGTTTCCTCCATCTGACACCGGAGGAGATGTCCAAGATGAAGGCGGCCGAATCCGCCATTATTGAATCCAGCCAGGCGGCCTACCGGAGAAAGAAGAGAGCCTATGAGCAGGCCCATTACACCGAGGAAAAGCTTCTGAAGCTCATGCCGGAGATTCTTCCGGGATCGGGCATTCACGGGCTTTCCGGAGCCCGGAGCCGGCATTACGATGCCAATACGGAATTAAAGGACCAGATCTGCGAGCTTCCCTGGGACCGGACGCCCATTATTCTCATGGGCGGAAGCTTCAATACCGAGCGGAGAACAACAAGGCTTCGGGTAGACGGCATGGCAGAGATCGACAATCTTCTGAAGGAAATCAGTCCGGACGAGTATTTCTTCGTGATCGGCCATAAGCTGACCGGCTACGAGGGCTATCTCCTAGAAGCTCTGGACAATCTGCCGGAGGAGAAGCGCTTTGAGGTCTTTGCCATGGTTCCGACTCTTCTGACTGCGGATGAGAAGAAGCGGCTGAAGGAAGCGGACGTCCATATCCGCGTCAGCCCGGATCTCGAGGGCATGGGTATCTATAAGAGCTTCAACTACGAGATTTTCGAGCGCCGGCCTTCGATTCTTCTGGCCTTCGACGGCAATTCCGCCGGTGAAAATATGATCCAGGAAGCGAAAAACGGAAAAGGACGTGCCAAAATCGAGGTCTATCTTCATGCCAAGTCTTTACTGAAGAAGGCCAAGTCCCTGGCTGGCTATGTGCACTACTTCGGAGACGGGGAGAAGCTGGAGGTTTAAGCGATTTAGCCGGGGCAGAATCCATGACCTGAAGGATGCGGCTGGGATTGGAATCCTACGGAAATATAGACCGTGTATTTTTTGATTCAGTTCATTCATAAATTTGGTTCACAGAGCTTTGATAAAAAGGGGTGACAGATATGGATCAGAATGAAAATCTGGAAAAATCAGGAAATGAAAGATCAAAAGCAGGGGCAGAACTTCCCGAAGAGGTTCAGGCCCTGCAGGAAGCTATCGACCGGTCGAAGAAGATTGTCTTCTTCGGCGGAGCCGGTGTCTCGACCGAAAGCGGCATTCCGGATTTCCGGAGCAAGGATGGCCTTTATAACCAGCATGATGTCAACTTCGACAAATACCCTCCTGAATATCTGCTCAGCCATTCCTGCCTTATGGACAATCCGAAGATTTACTTCGAATTCCACCGGCAGAAGATGGATACGAGAAAGATAGAGCCCAATGCGGCCCATCGTTACCTGGCCGAGCTGGAGAAGACAGGCAAGCTGCTCGGCATCGTGACGCAGAATATCGACGGACTCCATCAGAAGGCCGGCAGTAAGAAAGTCTTTGAGATTCATGGATCTGCGCTTCGAAATTACTGCATGAAGTGCGGGAAAGTCTACCCGTCGGACTATATTTTCGAATCCAGGGAGCCCATCCCTCACTGCAGCTGCGGCGGTGTCATCCGGCCGGATATCACTCTCTATGAGGAATCCCTTCCGGAGGATGCGGTTGAGAAGGCGGTTCGGGTCCTGTCCGAGGCGGATCTACTGATCATCGGAGGGACATCTCTTACGGTTTATCCGGCAGCATCTTTTATCAACTATTTCCATGGAGATACTCTGGCCGTCATCAATGAAAGCGATCTGTCAGTGCCGAGGGCAAGAAACACCATTGTCATCCATGACCGGATTGGGGAGGTGTTCTCGATGCTGAAGGTCTGAAGTTGATGAATTAAAGAAAGTAAAAGGTTTATGTCGAATTGGTAAGGGATGCTGTAGAGGAGGAATCAAAGCATGAAAACGATTGACTATTATATGTGCTTCTCCGTCACAAAAACATCGCCATATACAGAGGGATTGTCCTCTTTTTTTCCATGGTGCCCAGGTTTCCAGATACCAGTTTATAGCCATATGGGACGTTATCACTCTTGAGCAGCTTATCAAGCGACTTCGACCGATTATTGCCGGCTTTGACTTCAACAGGAATTACACCATCCGCTGAGGAGAGAAGAAATTCTATCTCGATATTTTTGGTGTCGTTCTTATAGAAATAGAGCCTACGATCCCTTCGGTGGCTCAGCATACAGGCCACAAGTGCCTCATACAATCCGCCCTTCGCCTGACCTAATGGCGAAGTTTTGATATCTGAAAACAGCATCTGCTTAAGAGAATAATCATACATAGCTGTGAACATGCCGATATCAGTCGGATAAAGCCTGAAATCATCAGGATCTCTGAAAGCCTCAAGCGGACTCTCTGGTGTCCTGACATTGTCACATCCGATGATCAGATCAGCGCTGTAAAGCCAGTCCAGTGCATTTCCGAATTTTCTCCTGTTCCCGCCATGCTCTACTACAGAATACTGGAACTTGTGATTTTCTTTTCCCAGCTGATCCTTAAGTGAGAAATAGCATTTTTCAGCCTTGATTTTCACTGCCGGAGGAGCAAAATGAGCTATGTCATTCCGGTAGTCTTCAAGCAGCGCCCTCTGACGCCGGTCTACCTGCTTCAGATCATGAGAATCGACATACAGCTGGACTACTTCTGGCATACCGCCCACAGCCATATACATTTTCATGTAATTCATCATCTGATGGTTAATAGCTTCCGGCACAGCCGTACCGGTCTGAAATGAATTCTGAAGCATGGAGATGACCTGATCGTTTATCCCCAGAGCCCAAAGGAATTCTTTGAAACTCATTGGTGTGAGATCAAGGTAGCTCACACTCCCTACCGGATAAGAAGAAGGACGGTTATAATCGATTCCAAGCATAGACCCGCTTGCTACTACACGGTATCTTCTGTCTTTGGCTAAAAACTTCAGAGCAGTGATTGCCTCTGGACACTCCTGTATCTCGTCAAGAAACAGAAGAGTCTCCCCCGGAATAAATCTGCCCTCCGGCATAAAGACAGAAAAATTCAGAAGGAGTGTATTCACATCAAGGCTTCCGCTGAATATCTGCTTCAGATCAGGCCTTTCAAGAAAATTGACCTCAACAAATGATCTGAACAGGCCGCTTCTGCCAACCTCCTGTACAAGAGACGTCTTCCCAACCTGTCTGGCGCCTCGCACCACCATGCATTTATCCGTTTTGCTTTTGCAAAAAGCTATCAGATCCGCTTCAGCTTCCCGTTTCAGCATAATTTAGTCCTCCACGGCATCTATTATATCACAGATGCATATTTTTAGTAGGTAAAAATATGCATAATTGCATATTTTTACCTGCCAAAAATATGCAATTACGCTACATTCGAATTGCGAAATTCGTGAAAATCAGTCATTCCTGACTTGCAAATTTCGTGATATAGCCTGATAACTGTTGTATCTGTCCGATTGAGAGATACCCTCTTTTTCAGATGATATATGGTGATATCGCTCCAAAATCTAGTTAAATTTGTTTGTGAAGAAGGACACTGCTTGCCAAGAAGGTGTCCCGTATTTTGGACACCAATTCAAAACCGAGAAAAATAAGGCCGAAATCGGCCAAAATCAAGGGATGTGGTAAGATTGGGTTAGGCGAAAAGTGTCAAACTCCCGGATATTTTCTTCTGCAAACGAATGCGTTCTGCAGATGAGATCCAGGTAATGGTCCTCTTGATAGTTGATTTTCTTTTCCGACAAAGGCTGCAGTGCGATGAGTTTCATGTTACAATACACATGTATGTAGTCATCGTAAACCTGCAGGGTAACGCTTTTGCCAATGTATTCCGGCGGTACGGAATACTGCTTTCCGCGGTAGCGGAAGAGGCTGGCGTTGTCTATGCGGACTTTATGATCGACCATCAGGAGCTGCACCGCAATTTAATCCCGAATTTCAGAAATGGCCTGTATTGCATGAGTTGTTATGATAACCGGATAATCATTCATTTACAACCGCCTTATCCACAAGACCATCCAGAAGCTGTTCAAATGCCTCATCAACCGGAAGCCCTCTTCCCGCTTTCGCATCTGCAAGTCCCGCCGCCATTCTCGCATCGAACTCCTCGCGAGACATGTCACTTAATGCTTTTGGCGTATTATTGGGCACGACAGGCCGAAACGGAAGTCCATGACAGTAAATGATCTGGCGGTAAAACATATTGATTCCAACAGAAACTGGAATTCCCATTTCATTCAGAATGCCTTCCGCTTCTTTCTTGACATCTTCCTCTACTCTTGCGTTTACATTTGCTGTTTTGTTTGCCATTAGAACGCACCACCTTTCGCATTCAATATAGCACTTTGTGATGCATTCAGTAAGCATTTGTCATGCTGTCTAATTCAATTTTGCAGAGGATCATTAGAAAAGCCCCGGAGGGTTAGTGCTCATAAATAAATGCTATCGTGAACTACCCCGACTTCCTAATGTACCTGGTACCCACGATAAAATTTAAAAGTTCGATGCCTACAATTGAGGAAATTGAGTATAATCCGAAGTGAAAAACTTTGTGTACTTTAGAAGTGCACAATTGAAAGGAGAAGTACGATGAAATTCTATATGCCAACAAGGCTGTATCAGGAAAGAAACTGTGTGAAGAATCATGCCAAAGAGATCGAGGCTCTGGGAAGCCGGGCCCTGATCATGACCGGCGGGAGCTCTTCCCGGAAGAACGGCTCTCTGTCCGATATCGAGGAAGTGCTGGAGGCTGCAAAGATTCCCTACACCTTATTTGATCAGGTTGAGCAGAACCCGTCCCTGGATACGGTTATGAAGGCCCGGGATCAGGGCCTCGAATTTGGCGCGGATTTCTGCATCGGTGTGGGCGGCGGATCCTCACTGGATGCGGCAAAGGCAGCAGCCCTGATGATTAAAAACAAAGATAAGGGCCGTGATTTCCTCCTGGAAGCCGGAAATTCCAACGAGGCTATTCCCATTATCGAGATTCCGACCACCTGCGGCACGGGCTCCGAGGTTACGGCGGTTTCCGTTCTGACCAATCCGGACACCAAGAAGAAGGGCTCCATCCCCTATAAGATTTTTGCCGATCTTGGCCTGGCTGACCCCAATTATCTCAAGTCTCTGCCTCTTTCCATCCTTCGGAACACGGCGGTCGACGCCCTGGCCCATCTCTGGGAGAGCTTGATCAATGTCCATGCGGATCGCTATACGAAAATGACGGCAGAGGCCGGACTCAAGGTCTGGTCCGAAAACCGGGACATTCTTCTGGGCGAACGTCAGGCAGAGGATGCGGATTTCTCAGCCTTTATGACCGCATCCGTTATGGCCGGCATGTCGATTGCCCTGGCCGGCACCTCCATACCTCATGGCCTGTCCTATACTCTGACCTGTCGGAGAAATGTAGCCCATGGTCGGGCCTGCGGCTATTTCGAAGCTGGCTATCTGTCGCACGCGGACAAGGAAGCACGAGATGAAGCACTCCATCTGGCCGGTTTCCGTGATCTGGATGACTGGAGAAGCTTTTATGATGTGGTCAGCGATCATCTGAAGGTAGAAGAATCCTTACTGGAAACCGCAGTTGAAGAACTGCCGGAAGCCAAGATGGCTCTGGCACCTTTCAAATGTGATAAGAAGGTGCTGCGGGAGATTGCCATGGACCTGTAATCCTGACGGTCTGGTTTGTAAAGCAATTGTAAAAGGTGCTATACTGTATACGTATCGGGAGGGTGGTGAGTTACATTCTCCCGTTTTTTTTATGCTTTACTACTTTTGAGAAAAAGTTTCGGAAAGAAGAAATTCATGAAAAAGGCAAATGCAGAAACCCAGAAGGAAGCCTACGAGAAGCAGTATCATAGGATGACCCAGGAACCCGTGGGGCGCCTGGTCCGGGAGCTGTCCCTTCCGACCATTATTTCCATGCTGGTCACCAATATCTATAACATGGGAGATACCTTCTTCGTCAGTCAGATCAACACCAGCGCCAGTGCGGCTACGGGTGTTGTCTTCGGCCTCATGGCCATTCTTCAAGCCTTCGGTTTCATGTTCGGCCACGGATCCGGAACCAATATTTCCAGAAAGTTAGGCCAGAGAGATCTTCAGGGAGCGAAAAACTTCAGCGCCTGCGGCTTTTACCTGGCTCTTCTGACCGGTCTAGTCATCGGTGTCCTGGGCCTGATTTTCCTCGATCCTCTGATGCTTCTTCTGGGATCCACAAAAACCATTCTTCCTTATGCAAGGATCTACGGGGCCTATATTCTGATTGCCGGGCCGGCCATGACCCTGGGCTGTGTCATGAATAACATTCTTCGCTATGAAGGTCTGGCTTTCTATGGCATGATCGGCCTGACCAGCGGCGGCATACTGAATCTCTTCGGCGATGCTTTTCTTATCAATGTCTGCCACATGGGAATTGCCGGCGCAGGCCTGTCCACGGCGGTCACCCAGTATCTGAGCTGTGTGATTCTGATCATTCCCTTTCTTCAGGGAAAGACCCAGAGCAGCTTCAACCTGAAATATTTCACCTGGAAACCAGCTATAATAAAGAAAGTCATCTTCAATGGAACGCCTTCTCTTATGAGAAACCTCCTCAATGCCCTGTCCACAATGCTGATTAACCATCTGGCCGGCGGATACGGCGATGCGGCAGTATCAGCGATTTCCATCGTCAACCGGATTGCCTTCTTCCTGAACTGTGTTACCATCGGTCTGGGCCAGGGCCTGCAGCCGATTGCTGCCTATAACTATGGCGCCAGGATCTATTCCCGCCTGAAGAAGGCTTACTGGTACGTCTGGAGACTGGCGACTGCATTACTGGTCGTTCTGGCTGTTCTGGCCTTCCTTTTTGCCGATCAGATTGTCGGATTCTTCCGGAATGACCCGGAAGTTATCGAAATCGGCGGAACCATGATGCGTTATATTGCAATCAGCATGCCATTCATGGCCATGTCGGTCTTCGGCGATATGATTTTCCAGTCGATCGGCCAGGCCGCCAAGGCAACCCTTCTGGCTTCCCTGAGGCGAGGCGTTTTCCTGATTTTCTTCGCCTATCTTCTGACAGCCATCTTCGGCATTGCCGGTCTGGAGTGGGCCCAGAGTATCGCGGAAATGAGCGCCAGTGCCATCGCCTTTCCCATGACCCTGCATTTCCACCACACCTTGCCGGAAGACAGGGTAGAAAAGGTGCCGGTGGGAAATCCTGAGAAGGAATCGGAGTAAAGATTCAGACAGCTGAGTAGAAATCCCCGGCCATTGCATGACCGGGCAGCAGGAGGAAGAAAAATTATGATTCCAATCGTATGTCTGTCAGACGACAATGGCATGGCCTTTAATCACAGGAGGCAGAGCCGGGATGAGAAACTGATTGCATATCTGATGGACCGGATCCAGGGTCAGACGCTTCGCATGAGCCCCTATTCTGCAGAATTATTTGAGAAATATAGACCGATACCAAATGAAAATCTCTCCGTATCAAATCAGATCTCAGAAAAGGAGCAGAATGCAGGATATGATCTTATTGTAGAAGAGAATTATCTGGAGAATGCCGGCCCTTCTGATTACTGCTTCGTTGAGAAAGAGTCTTTGAAGCCCTATCAGGAAAAGATTCAAAAAATCATGATCTGCCGTTGGAACCGGAAATATCCAAGTGATATGAAATTTGATCTGGATTTATCGGCTTTTCAGCTGGCTTCCTCGGAAGACATCCAGGGAAAGTCGCATGATAAGATTACAGTTGAAGTGTGGGAGACGATGAAATAGAAGCTTTATGAGAAGCGTACCATAACAGTGTGGAAAAAGATGAAATAAGGATCATATGATCGAAAAAGAAAAGTCCAATCATCTGAAATGAAAAAGGGGACAGAATATTTATGAAACAGTCAACTTTGCACTTCGATAATAGAAAGAAATTCAACAAAATCCGGATTTTAGCTCCGATCCTGGCGATTCTGATTGCTCTGAACGGGCTGACCATGACCTCCTGCGGAGATCTGACCTCGGAAAGCCAGAAGACCGAGTCCAGTGAAAAGGCCGGCAGCGCGGATTCCGGTCAGAGCAGTTCCAGCGAGACTTCAAATCAGGATAATAGTCAGACCGGCGATTCCGGCTCGGCATCTTCGGACGGCAGCGGCAATTCTGATCAATCATCCGATGCATCTTCCAATGCGGGCGCGGCAAATGCTGGAAACACGGCTTCCGCAGTTGATCTTTCTTCGATTCCGGCCTACAACGGGACGCCCTATATTTCGATCAATAATAACGTCCCCGCCTTTTCGGATGCCGACAAGGCCAGAACCGATGCCTTTGAAAGCTACAGCGATCTCGACGGACTGGGCCGCTGCGGCGTGGCCTATGCCAATGTCTGCAAGGAAATCATGCCGACGGCAAAGCGCGGAGCGATCGGAGCGGTTCGGCCCAGCGGCTGGCATACCGTGAAATATGACATTGTGGACGGAAAATATCTTTACAACCGCTGTCATCTGATCGGCTATCAGCTATCCGGCGAAAATGCCAATGCCAAGAATCTGATTACCGGAACCCGCTATCTCAATACCGAGGGCATGCTGCCCTTTGAGAATATGGTTGCGGACTACGTCAAAGAAACCGGACATCATGTCCTCTATCGGGTGACGCCGATTTTCCAGGACAATAACCTGGTGGCCAGCGGCGTTCAGATGGAAGCCTGGTCGGTTGAGGATCAGGGTGCCGGCATCTGCTTCAATGTCTACTGCTACAATGTTCAGCCGGGAATTACCATTGATTACGCAAGCGGAGCCAGCGGACTGAATGGTCAGCCTCTGTCTAATCAGGGCGCCCGGTCGCAGTCGACCGGAGACAGCAGTTCCTCCGGCGGATCATCCGGATCGTCCTCTGCAGCGGTTTCCCAGCAGTCACAGGCGGCCCAGCAGTCCTCAGAGCAGGCGGCGCAGTCTACCCAGCAGGCTTCTCAGGATACCGCCTCGGCCAATACAGGAACCGAGCGGACGGTCTATATTACCGGAAGCGGCAAGCACTATCATCTGACGACCGACTGCCGGGGCCTGAAACAGGCCAAGTCGATCACGCCGATCTCGGAGAGCGATGCCATAGCTCGGGGTTATACCTTATGCGGATTTGAAAAGTAGAGACTAGTAAATATAGACATATCATGATATAATGTGACTACGAGAACGGAGGTGAGTTCAATGTATCCATTACAAGAAACAATTCGTCCATCGGCAGATCTCAGAAATCATTACAACGAAGTCTCCAAACAGTGTCGTGAAGATAATGAAGCTGTTATTATCACGGTGAATGGGAGAGGAGATACGGTTTCACTGGGTTATGAAGAATATAAACGAATGAAAGCTAGAATTGAATTGCTAGAGATTTTGGCAGAATCTGATGAAGATGTTAAATACGGAAGAGTAGCTCCAATCCAAGATACATTTGATGATCTACGGAAATTATTAAAGGAGATGAAAAATTGAAATACAGAGTAGAAAGAACAGATACAGCCGATTCATTACTTCGTAAAATTGTTCTTTCTATTGCTGAGAATTTTGGGCCCGATGCAGCACTTGAAAAATTGGATTATTTGGAAAAATCTATTAATGGTTTGGGAAATAATACATATATGGGCACGGAGCCTAAATATAGTGTGTTGAGAAGGCAAGGATATCTTGTACTTATATTAGAAAAAGGTCTTGTCTTTTATAAGGTTGATGATAGACAAAAACTGGTTACAGTTTATGCGGTAGTTGATCAAAGGCAGGATTATCTTAGCATTGTTCTTGGTTTGTAAAATGATCGTAGAATGCGGGAAATGAATATAAAAATATAGAACAAACCCGGGATTGCAACGAATGCATTCCCGGGTAAAATTTTGTCGTTTTAAAGTTTATCGTTTTAAAATTTATTGTTTTTGTTATGCTTTGCCTTTCTAGTTTTTGGTCACTTCCAGCGGAACCTCCTCTCCCTGTCCGAATTGTTTCAGGGATTCCAGGGAGGTGCGGACCATGTCGGATACGGCCTGGTCGGTATAGAAAGCCACGTGAGGTGAGACAATGGTGTTCTGGAAAGACTTCAGTACGATGTAATCGTGGTTCTTGACCCGGTCGTCATAGAGATGGTCCATTCTTACGACCTCTTCCTCGCCCTCGAAGCAGTCGATGCCGGCGCCACCGACCTTGTCGTTTTCGATGGCATCAATGAGATCGCTGGAATCAATCAGTGCACCGCGGGCTGCATTTATGATGATGACGCCGTCCTTCATCTTTGCGAAGGCCTTGGAATTCAGCATGTGTCTGGTTTCCGGACTTAAGAAGGTATGGAGGGTGATGATGTCGGATCTGTGGTAAAGCTCGTCCAGAGGCACATACTCGACATTGGGGATGTCGGAAGGATGGATGTCATAGGCGATGATTTTACATCCGAAGCCGCTCAGGTTCTGAATGACTGCCTTTCCGATCCGGCCGGTGCCGATGACGCCGACGGTCATGTTCTGCATTTCCATGCCCTGGACATTGCCGAGCGAATCATCGGCCGTGTGAGAGCGGAGAAGGATATAGAGGGCCTTCCGGATGCACATGAGCATCAGCATGACCGTATAGTTGGCGACCGAATAGGGAGAATAGGCGGCATGGGAAATCCGGATGCCCAGATCCTCTGCAAGTTTCAGGTTGATGCCGTCGAAACCTATGGTCCGAAGGCCGATAAATTTAACGCCACGGTCGGCTAGAGCCTTCAGAACTTCATCCGTCAGGTTTCCGTCCAGGACCAGGGAAAGACCCTCATAGCCTTTCACACTGTCAATATTTTCCATGGTCAGACCATCGGTGTCCCGATCGAGCTCCAGGCCATATTGCTTTGAAAAAAGGTTGTAATACGGATCTTCATCGGGTCTTGTACTGAATGCCTTTACTTCCATAACTCATCATTCCCTTTCTTCAACTTTTTCTTTTTATGTTCTCACGGAAGAATTTTACTATCGGTAACTTATCCCCATTTACGGACATGTCTTCAGAATCCCTCATGCCTTCTTTTCAATCCACTCATAGGTCAGATCGCCCAGGATTTTGATTCCTTTCTCGATCTGCTCGTCCGAAGGAGAGGAGTAGTTGAGACGGAAGCCATTGGACTTCGATTCGGTGTCTGCAAGGAAGGCAGAGCCTGGAACGCAGAGAACGCCACGGTTAATGGATTCCCGAACGAAAGGATAGGCATCCATTCCCTCGGGCAGGAAGGCCATAACGAAGAGACCGCCCTCCGGATTGCCATAGCTGACCTCCGGATGGAAGCATTCCTTCATCTTGTCGATCATGAGACCGGCCTTGTGGCGATAGACATTTCTGGAATTCTCCAGATGAGCATTCCAGTCATACTTTGTCATATATTCGTTGCAGATGTACTGGAAAAGCACGTTCGAATGGACATCGGTGCACTGCTTGGCAACACTGATGGGACCGGTCAGGGACTTGTCGAAAACGAGAAAACCGATTCGGAAGGCCGGTGCCATGGTCTTCGAGAAACTGCCGCAGTAGAGCACCCGGCCGTCGGTATCCATGGATTTGATGGTCGGAACATTCTGGCCGGCAAAACGAAGCTCGCCGTAAGGGTTGTCCTCTAAGATCATGATGTCATACTTCTGGCAGATCCGGTAAACCTCGCGGCGCTTTTCTTCGGTGGAAGTAATTCCGGTCGGATTCTGGAAGGAGGGGATGGTATAGAGGAAACGGACCTTCTCCCCGGCATCGGTCAGCTTCTTTAAGGTGTTCTCCAGAGCCTCGGTATCGATGCCGTCCATCTGCATGGGAATACCGATCAGTTTGGCGCCATAGGAACGGAAGGTATTGAGGCAGCCGACGAAGGCGGGCTCCTCGGTCAGAACCACATCGCCCTCATTGACCAGGATTTTTGTCGTCAGATCTGCACCCTGCTGGCCGCCGGACACGATAAAGAGATCATTTTTCTCGAAATCAAAGCCTTCCTTTTCGGCCAGATATTTCTTCAGAGTTTCACGGAGCGGGGTATAGCCTTCGGTCAGGCCGTACTGAAGGACGGAGACCGGGTTGTCGGTCAGAACCTGGGCTGCGATTTCTTCAATCTCTTTGGTCGGAAAAGTTTCAACGGAAGGATTGCCGCCGCCGAAGGAGATCACGCTCGGATCCGAACCGAGTTTAAAGAGTTCACGGATCATGGAACCGTGGAGATTTGCCATTTTTTTAGAAATTTCAACTGCCATTGTCTTGCCTTCCCTTCTTATTCTGATTTAGCCGATGCCGCCGAGGATGGCTCCCGCGATCAGAGCGATCAAAGCGGCCCCGCAGTAAACATATTTACCAAAAGTATACCACTTTGCGCCGTGCGGATGTCTGGCGCTTTGGTTGACGGCTGCCAGGGCATATTTCTTTCCGAAGACCCAGAAGAACATGATGCCTGCGATCAATGCGCCCAGAGGGCAAATATAGATCGATACCACATCCATCCACTGAGATACAATTCCCTGAATCAGAAGGGAGACAATAAGGCCGATGACGCCGATGATCAGAACCGCCGGAAGCCGATGCAGATGCAGCTGCTGCTGGAGAGTGGCGACCGGAGCCTCGAACATATTGATGAGGGAGCTTAAGCCGGCAAAGAGAACGCAGACGAAGAAGATAATCCCGATCAGCCGTCCACCGGGCATATTGTTCAGGACATTGACGAGATAGATAAACATCAGACCGGGTCCGCCGGAGGAAAGTTTTGCGCCTGAAGTTGCCATTGTCGGTATGATGACAAAGGAGGCCAGAAGAGCGGCAATGGTATCAAAAAGGGCTACATTTCTCGCTGCAAAGGGGATGTCCTCGTCATCCGGCAGATAGGCGCCGTAGATGACCGTGCCGTTTCCGGCGACGGACAGGGAGAAGAAGGCCTGGCCGAAGGCGAAGATCCAGAGACGGGGATCCAGAAGCCCCTCAGGGTTGATGGTGAAGATGTAGCGGTAGCCGCTGCCGGCGCCCGGCTGGAAAGCCACATAGATGGCCAGAATGACGAGAAGGCAGAAGAGCACCGGCATCATGAAGCGGTTGGACTTCTCAATGCCCTGGGCGACGCCGAAGGCCATGATGAGAAAGGTGACGACCAGGGCGACAGTCAGCCAGAAATTATTACCGAAGGAAGCAGCCGTCTTCGAAAAGGCGCCTCCGATCCGGTCTAAATTTCCTCCCATGCCGAAGAGCTGGCCAGAAAGAGCCATGAAGACATATTTGAAAATCCACCCGACGACGCAGGTATAGCCTATGGCCAGAGACAGGGATCCGATGACCGGAATGATACCGATTCCTTCTCCGAGCTTTTTCCCCCTGCCGGCGTGTTCCGTGGCTGCGCCGAAGGCTCCGATGGGACCGGACTTGGTGCTTCGCCCCAGGGCGATCTCTTCAGCGATGCCGGTCGAGCCGATCAGGATAACGAAAATGACATAGGGGATGAGAAAGGTCATTCCGCCCCAGGCAGAGACCAGGACCGGAAAGCGCCAGAGATTTCCCATGCCGACAGCCGAGCCGATACAGGCCAGAATGAAGCCGTAGCGCCCGGAAAAATGATCGTTTTTTTCTTTATTCATAATCCATTCCTCTCTCCTGCATTCCGGATGCAGATAACTGATGCCCGACGGTCTGTCAGTATCTAAAAAAGCTGGCAGCCGGTCAGGATCTGCAAAAAGAAAAGGCATCGATCTGGTTGATCGACGCCTTTGTCTGTTCCGAGAAATACTATAACACCAGGCCTGTTTGACTGCAAGATGAAATTTCTACCGGTTCTGGAACGGCTTAGGCATTGCTTTTGCTGATTCAGTCAATCTGCCCGCCGTTCTTCAGATAGTCCAGGAATTCGTCTTCGGAAACCGGCTTGGAATAGAAATATCCCTGGAGATAGTCCACACCGGACTGGATCAGAAGATCCTTCTGTTCCTGACTTTCGACACCCTCTACCAGGACCTCCCGGCCCAGCTCCTTGCACATCTCTACGGAACAGCGGAGAATGGGCTCGTTTTCCGGCCGGTTTCTTACAGACCAGAGAATACTCTTGTCAATTTTAACGATATCAAAAGGGATCTCGACCATCTTGGTATAATTCGAATATCCTGTACCGAAGTCATCCATGGAGAGCGTGAATCCCATGATTTTCAACCGGTGAATGACCTGATTCATGATGCCCGAATCCATGGCAAAGGCCGATTCTGTGATCTCCAGATTGATGAGAGATGGATCGACATGATACTGATCCAGGGCCTTCTGGAATTTGTCCGCCAGGCTCCAGTCCATGCATTGGATGGCGGAGACATTGATCTCGATGAAATCCAGACCGAAGCGCTCAGGATGCTTCTCACTTAAGAAGCGGCAGACGTCGTTCATGATGAAGGATCCGATCTCATGAATGGTCTCATTTCCTTCGGCAACCTTGATAAATTCCTCGGGAGAAACATAGCCAAGCTCGCTGTCGTTCATGCGGATCAGAGCCTCTGCCGACCGGATCCGCCCTCTTTTCGTGTCGTAAATGGGCTGATAGTAGACCTTGAGGCTTCCGCTTTTCAGATTGCGGTTGATGGCCTGCTCGATTGCCACGCGGCGGGCTTCGGTCTTCATTTCATCTGCGAAATAGATCCGGCGGCTGTCCGGCCTGGAGGAAACCGGGGAATTCACCAGCATATCCAGCTGATTGACGGTGGAGATCATATCCGGGAGAAAGGCCAGCCAGACCTGGGCTCTTGCTGAAAGCTGAGTATTGTCATCTGCCCAGATGCTTGGGAAGCTCTTTCGGATATTTTCCGCCTTTTCAATCATGGCCTCTCGGTCCGCCAGGTAGTTTAGAAGGACGAAGGTCCCGTTTTCTGTAGAATAGACATAGGTATAGTTATCCGCATAGTTCGATTTCAGCCAGTTTCCGACTTCTCCGAGCAGAGAGGAGATTCTCGGGACCGGAAGGATAGAGCGGTAGTAGGGAAGGTTGACGATCTTTACTACGATCAGGGCCGCATGGGATTCCGTGTTAAAAACCGTCCGTACATCATCGAAAAGAGCATGACGGTTATAGAGGCCTGTAATGACATCTTTTCCGGGTTCATCCTGGATAAAGGTGATGGAAACCGCAAGGATGCAGAGTGTCTGTAAGAAGCGGGAGGCCTCGAGATACGGTGAAATCTGGTTGACAAAGATGGTAAGAAAGCTGATGGCGGTAAATATGGCGGCCGGCAGCAGACGGCGGCCGAAGGTTTTACGGAAACGAATGAAAAAGATCAGCATGCTGACGGCATAGATCAGAGTCACCAGATAGAAAATGAAATAAAGAGGGCCATGATGAATGATGGCTGATCCAGGAGCCGGATCATAGAAATAGATCAGATGACGGACGGAAGGAATCAGAAGGCAGATCACCATGGCAATGGTCGGGAAACTCATCCAGAAGACCAGAGCCCTCGGATAGGAATGATCGATCCGGGACAGGGCATAGAGATAGATCAGCATACAATAGGGCTCGGCATTATAAGCCACGTGGTAGATCAGAGTGAGGACGGAACACAGTCCGGGGTTCAGAAGCGCCGGGTTATTCCGCATGAAAAGGATGACCGTTTCCGAGGTGCAGCCTACCACCATAAGAATGGTAATTGCCAGGATGGTGCGGTCGGCAAGCCGGTTCAATCTGCCCCGGATCAGATAGGTAAACAGCATGAGAAGAGACAGAAGGATGGCGCAGATGTTGTAGCTTACATTGTAGATTCCATAGGTATAGAGCTGCTGAACGAACATCGGATTCCCCTCTTCCCCATATGCTGTAAAACCTCAGGAATGACTTTTCTATTATATCATATGCCAGAAAGTTTCCATGAAGTTTTCTTTTCTGTCGGAATGTAAAATCCTTGTAAAACGGAAAAAACAGTTTCTGCCGAAGTGTAAGACTTTCCTGGAAATGAAATGATCAGACTCAGCTTTTCAGATTTTTCTCCAGAAGTTTCCTGGCCTTCTCCTCATCCTCCTCATAGACGGACAGGTGATAGACCATACCCTTAACGACACCGGGAGGAGTCTTTTTCCCGCTCCAGTCAGAGGGACGGATGTGGGCGCCGCAGCCGGCCACCGGTACAGGATCGGAGGCCCAGCTTTTGACATCCAGACCGGCAGCGGTCAGGATCTTCTCGGCTTCCTTTACTACCTCTTCCTCTCTGGATTTCAGAATCAGAACACGCTTATGAATGTGAAACATGGCAATTCCTCCTATAATGCTTCCATTGGGTGCTTCATTTGGCGCTTCATTGAACGAATCATCATCAAACCACCTTCAGATCAGAATCAGGTCTTTAAGACGGCTTCGCATGGTATTCAGAACCATTTTCTTGTTACCGGACCACTTTGGCTCTACCAGAAGAGATTTCGGGCCATCTCCGGTCTTTCTATGGTCTTTTGATAGAGTTCCCTGAGCCGGTCTATGTTTCCATAGGTATTGGTGTAGGACTGGAAATAGGCGATGTATTTCCGGTCCTCGGGACGAATCTTCGCCGAGATCTTTTTGTCCACGAGCTTCCGGGCAAAGGCAATCTGTGTCTCGATATCCTCGAAGGGTGCTGCAAAGTCGCCGCTGCCGCCTTCTGAGCAGAAAGTGCAGCCGCCGGTCGAGATCTTCCCGTCCCGGTTGGGGCAGGTGCATCCGGCAGACAGGGACAACTTGTAGATCTTCTGACCGTATGCAGTTTTCAGTACTTCTGAGATGGTTTTGTGCATGGGCTGCCTCTGGTTGAAATCTAATTCCAAAATCCGGGAACAGAAAAATGAATGCCGGATATCTGAAGACTTTTAATTCTCTTTGGGCCTATTGGTATTTTTCAGTAATACCTAGTCATGCTATAATTTTAAATCATCTGGCGGAAATCTCCAGAGAAATCGAAGAATCTGAAATAAACTGCTTAATTAACTGTCAGAGACGAATAAGTAAATATTAGGTTTTCATTCAACAATGAAAGATATGGAGGAAACACAATGCAGTATGTATGGACAGGAATTTTAATCCCCTTTTTAGGTACTTCCCTTGGCTCCGCCTGCGTCTTCTTTCTGAAAAATGAACTGAAGGAAAATGTACAGCGCTTTATGACAGGCTTTGCAGCAGGCGTTATGACGGCAGCATCGGTTTGGAGCCTTCTGATTCCAGCTCTGGAACAGGCCTCTGATATGGGACGGCTTTCCTTTATTCCGGCGGTGATCGGCTTTTGGGCCGGTGTGATTTTCCTTTTACTTCTGGACCATATCACACCCCACCTCCACCGCTTTGCAGCTCAGCCGGAGGGCCCTCATACCAAGCTATCTAATACAACACTTTTGCTTCTGGCAGTGACCATACATAATATCCCGGAAGGCATGGCAGTCGGTGCGGTCTACGCAGGCTATCTGTCTGGATCGGCAAATATCATGGCTTCCGCTGCCTTTACACTTTCTCTCGGAATTGCGATTCAGAACTTCCCGGAAGGCGCCATTATCTCCATGCCATTGCATGCCCAGGGCGAGTCCAAAAGGAAGTCCTTTATCGGAGGCGTTTTCTCCGGTGCGGTAGAACCGGTCGCAGCTTTTATTACCATTCTTCTCGCCGAAGCCGTTGTTCCCCTCATGCCATATTTCCTGAGCTTTGCGGCCGGCGCTATGCTGTATGTCGTTGTCGAGGAGCTGATTCCTGAAATGATGGAAGGAAAGCATTCCCATATCGGAGTTCTGTCCTATGCTGTTGGATTCACGCTTATGATGGTACTGGATGTGGCTTTGGGATAAGGAGAGGAGTCAATATGAATTATTCTATGATCGCAGAACAGATCAGAGCCTTATGTGCAGTGGAAAACGGCTGGGTTCCGGTATTTTCCAATGCATCTGCTGTGCTGTTTCAGGGGATACCGGACATCAGCTGGGCTGGCTTCTATGTGGAAAAAAATGGGAGTCTTCTGATCGGTCCTTTTCAGGGGAAGATGGCCTGCATTCGAATTCCTCATAACAAGGGCGTCTGCGGCAGCGCCTACTCAAAGGACGCCGTCATTCTGGTCCGGAATGTTCATGAATTTCCGGGACATATTGCCTGTGACAGTGCTTCCAACTCTGAGATTGTTCTTCCAATCCATGGGAAAAAAGGAATTGTCGCGGTTCTGGATATCGACAGCGCATCCATCGGTCGCTTTACCGAGGAAGACAAAGAGGGACTTCTGAAGGTGGTAGAGACGCTGGAAGAAAATGTGGATTTTGGTGACCTTGAGGTGTAGAGCTTTTAAGAATTTCAGATTTCCGTATTCACGGTTCAGGATTGATTAACTGAGGAAGAGGATGTCTGAAGCCATGGTCTATTTTTTACCCCTTATATGCCGTGCTATTTCGAAGGGAATGTAAATCAGTGTCATGACTGCGAAGGCCAGAACGGCATAGGGCAGAAGATAGCCGGGGTTTCCGAACAGAGACGCGAAAAAGGACAGGGGAGTGCCTGGCTCGGGCCAGTTCAGAAACATGAAATTACACTCTGAAATCTTGTCAAAAATATAAACCGGCGGCACAATCACGGCCAGAAAGACCGCTTCATACCAGAGGTGGCGGATTTTCAGCTGTATTCTCTTATCTATCAGAAGAAGGATGGGATATAGAAGCAGAAGCTCGTGCCAGACATAACCGTAGATATTGAAGAAGTTCCAGACAGGGTAGAAGGTCCAGTCCGGCATCAGAAGGGCAAATACAGATCCCGGTCCCAGGAGAATCGCAGCAATTTCGCCAAAGAAAGACCGTGCCTTTTTTGAAGGCAGAAAGGAAGCAAGCAGGTAGTCGTAGGCGGCAAGACCGCAGAGATGCAGGGGCAGCATACCGATATTGGCGTGGCCGATTGAAAAAAGCACGACCCACTTGGATGCTTCCATGCAGAGAAGAAAGACCGGAAGGAATTTCAGAATTCCTGTCCTTTTTTTATGGTCGGATTTCAAGAAAATCAGGACAATGATGGCCATGAGGATCCCGACAGACAGGAGACATCCAAAATGGCTGGCTGAAAAAATCGAATAGCCGCTTTTGGATGGAATATCACTCTGATAGCTGAAGAACAAAATTTTACCCTCCTGAATGAATAGGATGATAGGATCGCGGGAACGCGAAGCGGATCCGCTGCCTTTTCTTGCTTTCATGTGCAAATGCTTTATGCCATAATTTTAGCAGATATCTATGTATACAACCCTTTTATTTAAATCCGTAATCCGCAGGGATATGAAGAAATCCTTTGAGAAAAATTTCAGCCATTCCATTGCAAGCTGTTATAATTTTTCTTGGTATTAAATACGCATCAGAGAATCTTTTGATCCAGAGGGCACATCATGAAACGAAAGAGCCTGGAAGAGCTTTTGGGAAACCGCATACAGGAACCCTATGACAGCCAGTATCACTATATCATGCAGCTGATTGATGAGGGGAAGATCAAACCGGTCAGAGCTTCCGGAAAAAACGGTAAGAAGCCGGCGCTTTACACCGAGTATCATATACTGGAAGAAAAAAGTGATTACTCCGGACTGGAAGAAGAACTTCTCTATCAGACGGATCCTCTGATCTCTGTTGATTATTATGTCAGGCATCCGCAGGTGTATCTGAAGGAGCGTGAATCGGTCCGTCTGCTGGATCAGTTCTTAAAGAAGCGGAAGGACCGTCTCAAGGTCGAAGTATCCTTCAATGAGCGCTGCTTTGAAATTTGGGGCTATGAGAAATTCCTTTCAAAGGCTGCCGGAAAAACGCTGTTAAAGCACTGCGGACTGGATCTTCATTTTCTGAACTGCTATCCGACCGCAGAACCCTTTGCCTATTATGCCCATAGTCGTATGACGCCGCAGAAGATCCTGATTCTGGAAAACAAAGACCCTTTCTTTAGTATGCGAAAGCACCTGCTTTCCGGAAAGGATGAGATTCTAGGTGAAAAAATCGGCACTCTGATCTATGGAGCAGGAAAACGGGTGGTTTCAAGCTTTCAGGAATTTTCCATCAGCGCAGAGCCCTATATGAAAGAAGCCGGAAATGAGCTTCTCTATTTCGGAGACCTGGACTATGAAGGCATCGGGATTTATGAAAATTTAGCCCAAACCTTTGAAAATCAGGGAAGGATCAAACCCTTCCGGCCGGCCTATATTTCCATGCTGAAGGAAGCGGACAACGCGCCAAAACTTCCTGCAAGCAAGGAACAGCAGAACAGAAATATTGACGGAAGCTTTTTTTCTTACTTTGACGAACAGACAGTCCGGGATATGAAGAAGATTCTGGAGAAAGATCTCTATATTCCGCAGGAAATATTGAATATCTCAGACTTTTAAGGTGAAGCGATGCAGTATGATTTTCTGAAGGCATTTCCAAAGAGAATGAAAAGCGTCGGGCGCTATGCCCTCCTTTTCATCAACAGCGGGCAGAAGGCCATCTGGAAGCAGTATGGCTTTGAAAGCATGGATGAACAGATGAATGTGGTCTTTTCCGTGCTTTTATATATTATGGAGCAGTCGCTCAAGGAAGAAAACTGCACCATGGATGACATTACGGCTTTTATCGATGACATCAACAGCCAGTATTACAGGAAGCCGATGTCCTTTGACGACTGCCATGCGCTCGGGGATTTTATTGTAAATGTAGTGCTTTCCAACGAAGGAAGAGCAATGCATTTCGATGGCTATGATTACGAGTCTTTTTCCTATCAGCCCATCCACATCAGCTATGTGGCAAACCGGATCGTTTATCTGGATCAGGAAATCCGCCGCACTTCCTATTATCTGACCGATGACGGCTATAACCTCCTGCTCGGGACCCTGGAAGTCGAGAACAATATGAAGCTGACCGTTCAGGAAATGATTTTTAAGCTTCATCTGGAGAAGCAGAGCTATGACAAGGCTCTGGATGATATCAAAAATATTTTCAATATGCTTCGGATTCAGCTGCAGAAGGTCCAGGAAGCCATGGTACGGATCCGGCGAAATGCCCTGGATTATAATGTATCCGACTATGCAAAGCTTTTACAGGAGGATCTCGATACGATTGACCAGTCCAGTGAAAAATTCCGGGGCTACCGGGATACGGTAGAGATTCGCGTAAAGGACCTGGAAGAGGCAAAGATCGATATGCAGACTCTGGACCGGAAGGATGAAGAAAAGCTTCGGAATCTGAAAGAAATCAAGGCCTATCTGAATCGCGCGCTGGATGAATATCAGAGTATTCTGAACCGGCATTATGACTTAAAGTCGCTCTACAGCAGCGAACTAGAAAAGATTACAGAGATGTCTCTGGTCCAGCGTTTTGATTTCCGTAAAGAGGTCTATGACAAAATCCTGGAAGATCCGGAAAGACTGGGAAGACTTGATATTTTCCTCAGCCCTTTGTTCAATCAGGATCCTCCGAAAACCTTTAATCTGAATAAGGTATTTGAGGCCCAGCATGTCCGGACTTCGGAGGAAGAGGAAGCATCGGAAGAAACTGAGAATTTTGACGAAGAGGCCTGGAAGGAAGAACAGGAGCGTCTGAGGAAAGAAAAGTTAAAGAAATACGAGATCTGTCTTACAACGCTTTTAACCGAGGCAGCCAGGGATGGGAAGAGCACTCTGTCTTCCATCCGAGAAAAGCTGGATCCCGAGGCCGGTTTTTCTTCTCTGATCCCGGACATTGATATTTTCAAGGAAGTCATGGTGGAGCTAATTAAAGTCCGCTCAATCGATATCGAGGCTCTGCGAAAAGAAAAAGAAAACAGCATCAATGACGAGGATGACTGCTTCCGCCTGAATGAAATGGTGCTTTCCATCGTAAGTGAAAAGCTGAGCCGGCGGAGGATCAGAGCCGTTCGCGTCATGCGGATTGCCGGCGCGCCGCCGGTTGTATTTCCCAGGGTTCCGTCTTCGGATGGAAAGCTTCGGACGATCCGCTGTTCGGATGTAGAGATCCGTGTTTTAGGAGAATGAGTCATGGCATACGAATTGGAAAATATAAAACAAAGTCAGGAAATTTTCTATTATCTCCTGAAGAATCATGAGCTGAGGGAAGAGGCGGAACCGGGATTGTATAAGGCTTACACGGAATCGGAAGAAGTTCAGATTCTTGTGAAATCACAGGGAGAAATAGCGGAATCTTCCATCGAGCGCTACGGGGATGTGATCTATCTGATTCCAAAGGAGGAAAACAGTTTCTTAGGCTTTTCCAAGGCTCAGTTAAAAAAGGAACTCTGTCACAGCAATGCGACGGACAGAGATTATTATCTGGCCCAGTTTGCCATTCTGACCCTCCTTCTGGAATTCTATGACGGTCAGGGAAGCAGCAGTAAGACAAGGGACTATATTCGTGTGGGTGAACTTCAGAACAGTATTTCGGACCGCCTCAGGGAAGGGGCGGCAAAATACGATGAAGAGGAAGAGGACCGGAATGGTCTGGCTTTCACGGAGATGCTTCAGAGCTATGAATCCCTTCGCTCGGATGACCGTGGTAGAAGGCAGAGGACAACCAAGGAAGGCTTTCTCTACAATATATTGAAATTCCTTCAGGATCAGGGTCTGATTGAATATGTCGAGCAGGATGAGATGATCACAACAACCAGGAAACTGGATCATTTCATGGACTGGAATCTTCTGAATAAGAACAATTATGACCGGGTGCTTGCTGTGATGGGAGAAGAGGATCATGAGTAAAATCAATGCCATAAGGCTGATAAATATCAACTACAACAACAATGCCATCCGGATCAGTGATGAAGTGCTGCATCTGAATGGACTGAGCACTTTGATTTCCCTTCGAAACGGCGGCGGAAAATCGGTTCTGGTCCAGATGCTGACGGCTCCTTTCGTCCAGAAGCGTTACCGGAATACAAAGGACCGTCCTTTCGCCAGCTATTTCACAACGCCGCGTCCTTCCTTTATTCTCGTGGAGTGGGCCCTGGACCAGGGAGCCGGCTATGTCCTGACTGGGATGATGGTCCGGCAGAGCCAGGATGTAGATGACGGTGAAGATCTGGATGTGATCAATTTTATCAGCGAATACAAGGAACCCTGCATTCAGGACCTTCATCATCTGCCGGTCATCGAGAAGACCAGGGGTGGCATGAATTTAAAGAGTTTTGCAAGCTGCCGTCAGCTTTTCAATTCTTATAAAAAGGACCGCTCCATGCAGTTCTTCTGCTATGACATGAATAATTCCGCTCAGTCCAGGCAGTATTTTGACAAGTTGATGGAATACGGGATCAATTACCGCGAATGGCAGAGCATCATTAAGAAAATCAATGAGGAAGAATCCGGACTTTCCAAGCTTTTTTCGGACTGTAAGGACGAGAAGGGCCTGGTCGAAAAATGGTTTCTGGAGTCTGTGGAAAGCAAGCTGAATCATGACAAAAACCGCATGCAGGAATTTCGGGACATTCTCGAGAAACACATCTGCCTCTATCGTGACAATCAGTCCAAGATTCGGCGGCGGGACACCATACAGAAATTTAATGAAGAGTCGGTCCGCATCCGGGAGCAGGGAGAAACCTATCGCAGAGCCTCAGATGCCACACGAGAGGCCTTCAGTAAGATCAGGGCTTATCTCCAGGAACTGGATCGGATTCTGGAAGAAACCGAGACCGAATACGATAGAGAGAAGGATCGTCTGTCTGCCCTGAATGAAGAAATCCGTCTCCTTTCTCATCAGAAATATTCCCAGGACTATTACAGGGAAGAGGATGAGATTGACGCTTTGAAACAGACTATTGCTTCTCTGGAAGAATCCGGCCAGGAGCTTCTGGCACAGAAGGATTCCTGGACAAGGACCCTGAATCTTATGCGCTGCGCCGGACAGCAGGAAAGGCTGGACATGGATCGGGAGGAGCTTGCCAGGGCAGAGGCCGCGCTGGAGCTCTGCCAAAGAGAGGGTCAGGATCTGACTCCGGAACGCGAGTATCTGGGCTATCGTATCCGCTGCAGCATGGAGGCTGATCTTCAGAGTTTAACAGACAGTATCGGGACCAGGGAGTCCGAGATCAGGGACACTAATGCCAGAGAGAAACAGACAGGTCTGGACATCGAAGCGAAAGAACAGGAAATCCGAAAGACTTCCGGCGAGGAAGGCCGGCTGGAATCCGCGGTCAAATCCTATGACAATGAGGAAAATCGTTTCAATGCTCACTGGCATCTGGATCTGGCCAGAAATATCCTCGGAGAATATGATGCCGGTCAGCTTCCCCTTCTTTCAAAAGAACTGGAAAAAGAGGAAGACGAGGCGGTAAAGGATCGAAGCCAGAAAAGAAAGCTCCTGGAGGATCTCTCTGTCCGGATTCGTAAGCAGGAGAGGACAGCGGATGATCTGGAGACCAAAAGCCTGGAATACCGTCAGAGATTGTCGGATGCAGA
Organism: Lachnospiraceae bacterium; assembly: GCA_029338875.1. GTDB lineage: Bacteria > Bacillota > Clostridia > Lachnospirales > Lachnospiraceae > Lachnocurva. Next base: position 4,731 of record JAQYBF010000092.1, on the reverse strand, counting down.
AAATACGAAGAAAGAATTTGATGCCGAACTGGAAGAACGGAGAAAGATTATGCAGTATCTGGGACTCCGGGATACCAGTCCCTTTGACAGAGATCGTCTTCTTCGTGCCGCAGAAAACAAGCTGGCGGAACTGGATGCATCGGTCCGGAAGCTGTCAGGTGAAGCGGACCGCATTTCAAAAGAGATACGAAATCTGACAACCGGACAGACGGTTGAGATCTCGCCGGAACTGGAAGATCTCTTTGAAAATCTTGGCATTCATGTTGTCTATGGCATGGAATGGATGAAGCGGAACGGACAGACGGAAAGTGAGAATCTGAAGCTCGTCAAAGAACATCCCTTCCTTCCTTTCGCTCTGATTATGTCAGAAGCAGAGCTGGACCGACTGGAAAAGGCAGAGAGCAGTGTCTATACCTCATTCCCGCTCCCCATTGTTACCAGAGAAAGTCTGGCCGAAAAGAATCATCCGGCCGATGGGGGCCCTCTGGTCCTCGGAAGCACGCACTTTTACATGCTCTTTAACCATAATCTTCTGAATGAGGAGAAACTGGGACAGCTGCTTTCAGAGATGCAGCGGGATCTTAAGGATAAGCAGGACGAAGGTTCCAGAAGGAAGCAGGAATACAATGCTTATCTGATCCGGAAGAATACGCTGCTTCAGCAGAAGGTAACGGAATCTTCCTATCAGAAAATCCAGGATCTTGCATCGGATATCAAAGAAGCTCTGGGACAGATCAGGGAGGAAACAGCGGAAGCAAAGCAGAAGGCTGTAGAGCTGAATAATGAGAAAAACGAGATTGCGGAAGATTTGATCACGTTGGATAAAAGACTGGATTCCCTGAAAAGAGAATCTGAAGAGCTTTCGGAACTTACGTCAAGCTATGCAGCTTATCTGGAAGAAAAACAGAATCTTTTCGACTGCAGGAACCGGCTTAAGGCGGCAGAAGAAGAAAAGGCAAAGAAAAAAGCGGATCTGGAGCGGATGAGAGGGAAATTACACTCTCTCGAAGCTGAAAAAACCGAGCTTCAGGTCAGGTATGATGCAAAGAACCAGGAGTTTTCCGCCTTTTCGTCCTATCAGAAAAGACCGCGGCCGGACACTGTGAAGGAAGAAGATCTTCTGGATATGACTCGGATTCTGGCAAGATATCATGCGATTACCGAGCAAATTTCCAGAAAAGAAGGGGAGTTGGAGAAGGAACGCGGATACGCATGGGAAAAAGTTCAGAAATCCGAAAAAAGCCTTCGGCACCTTGCTTCGAAATATCATTTTGAACAGGAGGAATGGAAAGAGAAGCATTACAGCACTGCAGAAGAAGATCATGCAGAGGAAGAGATCGCTGGAATTTCCGGACAGATTGACGAAATCAGAAAGACACAGAATCAGAAAGACACAGAGAAAGCTCTGGAGGAAGAAAGGCAGAAGCATATTGTGTCAGCCATACAGAAGGAATGCGGGGAGGCGACTCCTCTGCAAAGAGAAGAAGTGCCGGAGATTGATTTTGAAGGAAAGAGAAGCGCTCTGGCTCAGGAAAAGATCCGCCAGGAAGAAGCTTTGACAAAGCTTTTGGAACGTAAGCAGATGCTCGAAGAAAACCAGACCAGTCTCGCTGAGTATCAGGAGGAAGAGAAAACCGATGATCGGGAATGGAAGGAAGATTTTGCATCGCTTTCCAGAGATGAGCTTCGCGCCTTTACAGGCGGCCTGAAGCGGGATTGTCTGCAGAGTCAGAAGAACGAGACAGAAGCAAGAGAACGGCTGGTCCGCATTTTAAATCAGATCATCCGCATGCCGGAATTCCAGGAAGATTTCTATAAAAAGCCCCTGGAAGCGATGATCTCTGTTTCCGGAGATGCAAATCAGGTCATGGAGCAGCTGGATATCGTCAGCCGGGCCTATCAGGATCTGATCCGGAAGCTGATGGCGGATATCGCTATTGTCGAAGAGGAAAAAGCCCATATCGTGAGTCTTCTTCAGAGTTATGTGAAGCAGGTGCACGAAGAACTGGGAAAGATCGACAGAAATTCCACCATACCGGTCAGAGGCAGACGGATCAAGATGCTGAAAATCGATCTGCCGGACTGGTCGGATAAGGAAAATCTCTATCACGTCCGTATCAGCGACCTGATCGATACAATCTGTGAAAAGGGCATCGAAATCCTGGATCAGAACGGATCTCTGCATGAATTTATCGGGAAGCGGATGACAACAAAAGAACTCTATGATGCAGTAGTAGGCATTGGAAATGTCAATGTCCTCCTTTATAAGATTGAGGAGCAGAGAGAATTGCAGATTTCCTGGAACGAGGTTGCCAGGAATTCCGGAGGCGAGGGATTCCTTTCCGCCTTTGTCATTCTTTCCAGCCTGCTTTCCTACATGCGCCGTGATGATACCGATGTCTTTGCGGACCGGAATGAGGGAAAGGTTCTTCTTATGGACAATCCCTTTGCCCAGACCAATGCTGCGCACCTCTTAAAGCCCCTTATGGATGTGGCCAGGAACAACAATACCCAGCTGATCTGCTTGACCGGTCTCGGAGGAGATTCCATTTACAGCCGTTTTGACAATATCTATGCTCTGAATCTGATTCCGTCCAGTCTTGATAATGGAGTTCAGCACCTGAATGCGACCCATACCCGCGGAGAAGATCCGGAGGTTCTGACAACGGCCCATCTGCAGGTCTCGGATGATGACGGACAGATGGAGATCCTTTTCTGATCATGGCATATGGCGCAGAATCATTATAAAGAAGATATGTGATGCAGAATTTAAATACAGCGAAAAAGGATAGCAAAATCTACGAGAAGAGTTCATTTGACCGGGAGTTTTCACAGGCTCCGGTGCCGGGACTGATCTTTAAGACAGCCCTGCCCTGTGTCCTGGCCCAGCTTGTGAACCTGCTCTACAGTATTGTGGACCGTATTTTTATCGGGCATATTCCAAAGATCGGAAACGAAGCCCTTGCCGGCGTTGGAATCTGCAATACGATCATTATTCTGATCAGTGCATTTGCCAATTTTGTCGGAGGAGGCGGAGCACCTCTGTGTTCTATAGCACTCGGCAGAGGAGACCGGGAGAAAGCAGAAAAATTCTTAAGCCAGGGCTTTTTTCTTCTTGTTTTATTTACAGTTCTTCTGACTGCTGCAGTGGGCCTGTTCCTGGATCCGATTCTTAAGGTTACGGGCGCTTCGGACCAGACCCTTCCCTATGCCCATATCTATATGGCAATCTATCTATCCGGAACCTTCTTTGTGATGATCAATGTCGGATTGACGCCTTTCCTGAATGTCCAGGGAAAGGCACGGCAGACGATGACATCAGCGGTCGTCGGAGCAGTTCTGAACATCGCGCTGGATCCGATCCTGATGTTCGGCTTTCGTATGGGAGTAGCCGGTGCGGCAGTGGCAACGGTCATATCTCAAGCGATCAGCGCAGCGATTGTATTATTCATCCTGTTCGGAAGAACTACGCCGCTTCATATTGAGAAAAGGAGGATGGTTCCGGAAAGTCACATTGTGATGAAGACCCTGGGACTAGGCCTTTCGCCCTTTGTTATGACGATTACGGAGAGCCTGATCGGCTTTGTCATGAACCGGGAGCTCTCGAAATACGGCGATCTCTATGTCAGCGCCCTTACCATCATGCAGAGCGCCATGCAGATGGTTTCGATTCCTCTGCAGGGCTTCGGCCAGGGCACCAGTCCTGTGATCAGCTATAATTACGGTCACAGGAATCAGGAGCGGGTCAGACTCGCTGTCCGGATTGTCTTTATCGTGATGACCGGCTACAATTTACTCCTTTTCCTTTTTATGATCCTGAATCCTGGCCTGATTGCGCAGATCTATACATCAGACAGAAGGTTGATCGGCCTGGTCAGCCGGATTCTGCCGGTCTTTTATCTTGGAATGACGATTTTCGGCCTGCAGAGATCCTGCCAGAATGTTTTTGTGGCAGTCGGACAGGCTAGGATTTCTATTTTTATCGCGCTTTTACGGAAGATCTTTCTTTTGATTCCCCTTGTCTTCCTTCTTTCCGGTATCTTTGGCGTTATGGAAGTCTACATGGCAGAGCCGATCGCAGACGGAACGGCTGCAACCATCTGTTTTCTGATCTTTCTCTATAAATTTCCGCGGATTCTAAAGAAAAATCAGAAGTAGTTCTATCACAGCTACATGGTTTTTGCCCGGAAGGGACGGGGATCCGAAGCAAAGCAGAGGATTGCTGCCCTGGTGAAGGATGCAGATTATTTTGTCCGCGTGGATGCCTTTAATGAAGGCGGCATTACAAAGGGTGAGGTTATTCATCTGGAAAAGTGAAGATTTAAATATCTGAAAACAAAAGAAAAATTTTGTAATTGAATATACATAGAAAGAAGCTATAATTTTGATAGAAGAACCTTATAAATCAGGGGTTAGAAATACTCGGAGGTGATTTTTATGCTTTATGAGGATTCTTTTCTATCAAGTAACCAGAGAGATCAGGTACAGTACTGGATTTATGTGCCGGCTGCAAAGCCGAAGGGGGTGATCCAGCTGGTACATGGTTTCGGTGAGCATTCCCGTCGTTTCCTCTACATGATCGTCCGTTTTCTTGAGGCAGACTATATTGTCGCAGCAGATGATCATGTCGGCCACGGTAAGACGGCAATCGCAAATCCAGGTACCTGGGGTGACTGGGGCGATGGCGGATTTGAAACCATGGTAAAGGATGAGCATCTTCTGAAGGATGAA
>JAQYBF010000091.1 GCA_029338875.1 Lachnospiraceae bacterium | reverse complement strand
AATGCTCTTCCGAGGAGGCATTTGGGATACAGTACACCAGAAGAGGTCTTCGATACTTTCCTGGATCAGGTGTATTCAGTTGACAAGGTGCATGTGGTGGCCTAGTTATCATCAGTGTTCAATTTGTTATTGCAATTTAGGCATTTAGAATAAAGAAAGAAAAATCAGATTACTGCAATCTCAGACGAATCAGATCAGTCGGAGATATCAATGCATCAGATAACTCAGCGATCTATCAGGAAAAAGAAAAAGGAAAACTATCATATGTCAAAATTTCTCAGCAGAATCTATAAGGATCTGACTCCCTACACTCCGGGTGAGCAGCCCCAGGACAAGAAGTATATCAAGCTCAACACCAACGAATCGCCCTTTCCTCCGGCGCCCGGCGTCATCGATGCGGTCAACCGCGAGGAGGCCCTGAATCTCCGCCTCTATTCAGATCCGGAGCTCAAGCCTCTGAAGGCGGCCCTGGCCGAGGCCTATGGGGTCGGCCCCGAGAATGTCTTTGTCTCCAACGGCTCGGACGAAGCCCTGAATTTTGCCTTCATGGCCTTCGGTCAGGACGGCATCATCTTTCCCGATATCACCTACGGCTTCTACAAGGTCCTGGTCAACGCCAACCACATCGCCTACGAAGAGAAGCCCCTCCGACCGGACTTCACGATTGATCCTTCGGATTACAGAAATATAGACCGGGCCGTCTGCATTCCCAACCCCAATGCGCCAACCGGCCTTTTGTTATCTCTCGATACCATTCGTTCGCTTGCCGAGTCCAATCCCGATCATGTAGTCATGATCGATGAGGCCTACATCGATTTCGGCGGCCAGTCTGCCGTCCCTCTGACAAGGGAATATGACAATCTCCTGGTCATCCAGACCTTCAGTAAGTCCCGGTCCCTGGCCGGTGCCCGGGTCGGCTATGCCATCGGAAATAAAGACCTGATCCAGGATCTCGAAACTCTGAAATATGCCCTGAATCCCTATAACGTCAACCGGATCTCCATGGCCTGCGCCATCGCAGCCGTGAAGGATCCCGCCTACTATGAGGCAAACATTCAGAAGATCAAGGACAACAGGGCCTATACCGAGGATGCCCTGGAGAAGCTCGGATTTACAGTCATTCCTTCCTATTCGAACTTCGTCTTTGCCTGCCATCCCGACTACGAGGGCGGAAAACTCTATCAGGATTTAAAGGCCAACGGCATCCTGGTCCGTCATTTCACCGATCCCAAGATCTCTTCCTATAACCGGATCACCATCGGCACCCGGGAAGAGATGGAAGCCTTAGTCGAAGCCATAGAAAAATTATTACAGAACAAAATGTGAAAGGAGCCTGCCATGAGAGCTGCTGAAGTCAGCCGCACTACAACCGAGACCGATATCCGCCTCACCCTGAACCTGGATGGAAGCGGACAGTCCGACATCCATACCGGAGTCGGCTTTCTTGACCATATGCTGACCCTCTTCGCCCGCCATGCCAATTTCGATCTGGCCGTCGTCTGCAAGGGGGATACCTGGGTTGACGACCACCATAGCGTTGAAGACATCGGCATTGCCCTGGGCGCTGCAATCAAAGAAGCTCTCGGCGACAAACGTGGCATCAGCCGCTACGCTTCGCTGGCACTTCCCATGGATGAGGCACTTGTTCTCGTTGCGGTCGATATTTCCGGCCGGGGCGGAGCCTACACGGATCTCCCTTTCCCTTCGGAGAAGATCGGAACCTTCGACACCGAGCTGGTGCGGGAATTCTTTATCGCACTGGCCACAAACGCCGGCCTGACTCTCCATGTCCGTGAGCTCGCCGGAGAGAACAGCCACCATATCGCAGAGGCCGCCTTCAAAGGCCTGGGCCACGCGCTCCGCGCCGCTGTAAATATAGACCCTGCCCAGGCAGACCGCATTCCCTCAACCAAAGGGTTGTTATAAAAGGAGTCCCTAATGATAGAAATTAAACTCAATGACTTGTACGAGTCCTACGGCTACCGGAAATTCAAGATTTCCAAGTTCGAGCCCTATGATCTCTATGCTGACAACCGGGATTTCTTAAAGTCCAGCCAGCTCATTACCTTCACCGATCTGGACGGATCCCTTCTGGCATTAAAACCCGATGTCACCTTAAGCATTGTAAAGTCCAACGGCGGTGGCGAGGAGAAGGTCTACTACAACGAGACCGTCTACCGGCCAAAGGAAAACCACTACCGGGAAATCCTCCAGGCCGGCGTGGAACGGATCGGAAAAATCGATGTCTTCTCCGAGGCCGAGATCATCGCTCTGGCTGCGAAGTCCATCCAGCTGATCAGCGACCGCTTCGTCATCCGGCTTTCGGATGCCGCCTTCCTGGGCGAGCTCTTCCAGGTCTTCGGCATCAGCCCTTCCACAAGAGAAGAACTTCTTCTCATGTTCTCCATGAAAAACACATCCGGCGTGGACGAAATGGTGAAGGACGGCCGCCTGACTCAGGCCAGCGCTGACAGCATCCGTCACCTGATCGACCTCTACCTGCCCTTCGAAGAAGGTGTTGAGGAGATCCGGAAATACGCCTTTTCCAACACCTCGATGGAGATGGTCCAGCACCTGTCCGAGCTATCCAGGGTCTTGAAGGCCTACGGCGTTCTGGATTCCATTTACCTGGACTTCTCCCTGGTCAATTCCATGGATTACTACAACGGCATTCTCTTCCAGGGAGCCGTTGCCGAGATTCCCTTCACCATCCTGACCGGAGGCCGCTACGACCGCCTGCCGGAGAAGATGGGAAAGAAGGAGGGCGCCATCGGCTTCGCCCTGGATCTGGACCTGGTCGGAAATTATCTGTCCAAACCAAGAACCTATGATGTCGATGACCTGATCGTCTATCCGGAAGATACCGACCCGGCCATCCTGGCCCGGACCGTCGAAGGCCTGATTGAAAAGGGCCATAAGGTCCGCACGGTCCGAGAGGATGAAATGCAGACCATGGAGCAGAAAGTCCATGCACGAAATGTATTGAGTCCTGAAGAAGCAGAAGAATTTCTGAAAAAAAGTGAGGATCTGAAGTCCGAAACAGAGGGTGAGCCGGAAAGAGCCGGTAACCTGAAATCAGAGAAAACAGAGGAGGGAGCAAAAGCCGATGATTAATGTAGCACTGCCCAAGGGACGTCTGGGAGACCGGACCTACAGTCTGATGGCAGCCGCCGGCTTTGACTGCCCTGCCATCCTGGAAAAGAACCGAAAGCTGACCTTTGAGAATCCCGAAAAGGGCGTCCGTTATTTCTGGGTCAAGCCCTCGGATGTCTCCATTTATGTGGAACGCGGCGCCGCCGATATCGGTGTCTGCGGCAGAGATATTCTTCTCGAATACCGGCCCAATGTCTATGAACTTCTGGATCTTGGCATCGGAAAATGCCGCATGTGCGTGGCCGGTCCCAAGGATTTCTCCGATCAGATGGATCGGACCCTCCGCGTTGCCACCAAGTTTCCCAATATCGCCGGGAACTACTATGAATCCATCGGTCGGGATATCGATATCATCCATCTGAACGGTTCGATCGAAATTGCCCCGATCCTGGGACTCAGCGATGTCATCGTCGATATCGTGGAGACCGGAAACACCCTTCGTGAAAATGATCTTGTTGTTTTGAAGGAAATCATTCCTATCAGTGCCCGCCTGATCAGTAACAAGGTCAGCTTCCAGTTCCGCCATGATGAAATCCAGGCCGTCCGGGACGGACTGGAGAAACTGATTAAATCCGGCGAGAAGGTGGAAACCGTAAGTTTGCAGCACTAAGCGCCGGTCTATATTTCATAAAGGAAAAAAGAAAAGAGGTTCAAGATGATTCGTATATTTGAGATGGGAAAAATCAAGGATGAGGAGATCTTCGCCAGAAGCGAGCCGACATCCGAGGTTGAGGACGTGGTCCGCGACATTATTTCCGAGGTCAGAAGCCGCGGAGATGCCGCTCTTCGCGACTACTCCGCCCGCTTTGACCATGTGGAACTGGACGATTTCCTGGTCTCCGATGAGGAAATCGAGACCGCTCTGAAGAAGGTAGAGCCGGAATTTCTCGATGTCCTGAAGGAAGCCGCCGATCACATCCGCTCCTTCCACAAGAATCAGGTCAGACAGAGCTTTATTCAGACTGACCGGGAAGGCGTTGTCTTAGGACAGCGGATCATTCCGCTCGATAAGGTCGGCCTTTACGTACCGGGCGGCACCGCAGCTTATCCTTCCACCGTTCTCATGGATGCCATTCCTGCGGAGATCGCAGGCGTTCACGAGATTGTGATGACAACGCCGCCTTCCAAGGAAGGCTCGGTCAAT
>JAQYBF010000090.1 GCA_029338875.1 Lachnospiraceae bacterium | reverse complement strand
ATCGGTAAGTTGATTCAGCTTGCCAAGGATTCCAACAAGCCGGTTTTTTTTGATATTGACGATTTAGTCATAGATACCTGTTATACGGATTTGATTCCATATGTACAAGGCCTGACAGAAGAGGAAAAGGCTGTATATGATGATGGAGTAATCCGGATGGGAAAAACTCTTCGGCTATGTGATGGTGCTATTACAACGACAAAAGCTCTGGCTGATGAATTGAAAAAATATGTCCCAGAGGTCGTGATCAATCGGAATACCGCATCAGAAGAAATGGTTCGTTGTTCTAAGAAAGCAGTGCAGCTAAGACATCTGAACGAAACTCAGGATATCCTTCTTGATGATGAAACGAAAACAACTATCAAGAAAAAATTTCAGGGAGAGTTTCGAATCGGTTACTTTAGTGGAAGTATCACTCATAATGCAGATGTTGCATTAATATTGCCTGTCCTTGCTGATCTTTTGAAAAAACATGATAATATCAGACTGTATCTGGCGGGGGAATTGGACTTGCCGGAGGAACTGAATCCATATAAGAATCAGATTGTTACGGTTCCCTTTTTAGACTGGCATAAGCTCCCCTCTTTAATTTCTATGGTTGATGTCAATCTTGCCCCGCTGGAGGACACAATTTTTAATCGTGCGAAGTCAGAGAACAAGTGGGTGGAGGCAGCGCTGGTAGATGTTGTGACGGTCGCCAGTAATGTCGGAGCCTTTCGTGAGATGATTTCAAATGGAGAGACTGGATTCCTTTGTGATACAGCGGAAGAATGGGGAGAAACGCTGGAATCCCTAATCCAGCATCCGGCAGAGCGAAGGAAAATCGCTGAAAGGGCGAAACAATTTGTAACAGAATACTGCCTTACAATTTCTTCCGGGCATAAAATTTCTGATTTTTTTCGTGAGAAAACAAAACAAACCGCTGCCTTAATTTTGCCTTCAACGGAGATTAGCGGCGGAATCATGGTTGCCTTACGCCACGTTTCCATGCTTTTTGAAAAGGGTTATGCAATAACAGTTATTGCAAGTAATCCTTCCAAAAAATGGATGGAATATGAGGATAAAAATTATCCGGTAATCTATCTGGAAAGAGAAGAGGTCAGAGCTTCTTTTGCACTTGGAATCGCTACAATGTGGACAACGGTAGATTTCCTGCTGACGCATGGGAAGATTCGAAGAAAGTATTACCTGGTTCAGGGTTATGAGACGGATTTGTATGAGTTTGGTTCTCCTCTCCGCATTCAGGCAAATAGTACTTATAGTTTACAGACGGATATTGAATATATAACGATATCCCGTTGGGTTCAAAACTGGTTAACGGATACTTACCATCAGTCATGCAGATATGCTCCTAATGGAATTGATTTAAAAGATTTCCCTCGTCATGAAAGGGAATTTTCGCCGGATAGGAAAATCCGTATTCTCATTGAGGGAGATAGTGCAGTTGCCTATAAGGGGGTTGATGAAAGTTTCAAAATTACCAACAGCCTTGACCATCAAAGATATGAAATCTGGTATATGTCATACAATGCTGAGCCTAAAAGCTGCTATCATGTAGATAAGTTTCTACATCGCGTTCCATATGAAAAAGTAGGGCAGGTTTATGCACAATGTGACATTCTATTGAAATCGAGTACTTTGGAAAGCTTTTCATATCCTCCGTTAGAAATGATGAGTACTGGAGGAATGGTTGTTGCAGTGCAAAATGGCGGAAATAAAGAATATTTAAAAGACCATGAGAACTGTTTGATCTATAATACCGGTGACATTGAAGGAGCCCTGGATGCTATCCATGAACTGGAAAATGATAAAGGACTGAGAGACAAACTTTATCAAAACGGATATCTGACTGCAAAACCCAGAGATTGGATGAATTTGAAAGAGTCTATATTACAACTGTACATTCCAACTTCGCCTTCTAAGGGTGTAAACAATTCAGAACCCTGATGGAACAATAACGTGGACTTTAAAATCATCGTAGCGTGAAAGTGAATCCTATGGATAAAAATTTTAGCCGTCATCTGCATCGTGGGTTTGAAATACTTCGATGTCAGGGCTTATCTGCATTTTTGAATAAGGTTAAAGTGAGGCTCGCCGAGAGACGGGCTTCCTTTATTATGCCGGAAAATGACTTCTATTTATCATATGCGGAACTGGATCAAGAAGAATGCCCGGCGATATCGAATCCGCCCGATAAATTTCTTGCGGTTCACTTACATCTCTACTATGAAGATCTGTTAGATGAATTTGTGGACGCTCTTTCCAATGTAAAGGTGAAATTTGATCTCTATATCTCTATTCGCGATTGGGGGTCAGACATGGAGCAGCATAAGGCAACCATTCAGGCTAAATGCCAGAGCATACCATATCTACAAAACCTAGAAGTTCGGGCAACAGATAATAGAGGTCGTGATATTGCGCCTATGTATGTCCTTTTTGGCAGGGAGCTTTCGACTTATAAGTATGTCTTACACCTTCATTCGAAGAAATCATTATATACTGGGAAGGAGCAAGGAGGCTGGCGTCAGTTTTCTGTTAATACACTCATTGGAAGTGTGCAAGATTCATCTAGACTGATTCGTCTTCTAGAGAATCATCCGAAAATAGGATTGGTCTATTCGGAGAGATACAAGGGGATGCCGGCAGAGGCTTACAGTTGGCTTTCCTGTGAGGGAAATGGCAAGGCTTTTTTGGAATCTCTCGGCATACCGTTTAGTGATGGTGTTTTTCTATACCCTGCCGGTAGCTTCTTCTTGGTTCGGAACGAGGCCATTCGACAAATTTGGAACCGACATTTAAGATTCCAGGATTTTGATGATGAAGAGGGACAAATTGATGGAACGTTGGCTCATGTTTTGGAACGTGTGATTTCCAAGGTCGTTCGCTTTAATGGCCTTCATGAAGCCATTCTGTCAAAGGACAGGCAGAAAGTATTTATTGATTGGGACAAAGAAAGTTTCCTTCCGGCTTTCCGGAAAAATGAAAATAGTTTGAAGCTGGACTTGAGCGGTTATGATGTAATCAGTTTCGATATTTTTGATACATTACTTACAAGAAAAGTATATCGTCCAGCAGACCTATTTCATCTCATTGAGATGTCAAGTGACAAGAGATTTATTGCTGAGAACCGGATCGATGCTGAAAGGAAGGCCAACGAGAGCTTCGGCCCAAAGGCTTCCATCCGGCAGATCTATTCCATCCTGAAGGAGTCTATGCACTGGTCCGAGGCAGAAATGGAGCACTACCTTCAGAAAGAAATCGATCTGGAGAGAGGACTTTTATCTCCGAGACGCGACATGGTAGAACTCTGGAATCAGTTGAGAGAAAAGGGGAAGCGCCTGATCCTGGTCAGTGACATGTATCTTCCGAGAGATATCATCGAAGACATCCTTTCAAAGAATGGGATTTCTGGCTATGAAGCTATCTATATCTCCTGTGAAGAAGGACTCAGGAAGGATGACGGAAGTCTCTGGGAGAAGGTCCTTTCGGACTACCGGGGTCAGAATCTAGCCCATGTCGGGGACAATTTGCAGTCGGACTGGCAGGAATTGTCGGACCGGCATGAGAAGACCTGCTGGATCATGAATCCGCGGGATGAAGAGAGAATCGACGGTCCGTCAGCCTGCGAAACGAAAATCAATGACCCGGTCATGCAGTCGATCCTGAAGGGCCTTTCCTGCAATCTGGGCGCCTATAACAGCCCCTTTGCCCTATCTACGGATGGACAGTTCCGCTTTCATGACCCCTATACCTTTGGCTGGACGGTCTTTGGACCCCTGTTTTATGACTTTATGACCTGGATCCATGAGACTGCAAAGGATACGGGTATCGAGACCCTAGCCTTTCTGGCAAGAGAGGGCTATATTTTCCGTCAGATCTACCAGATCATTTACGGCGAACAGGCTCTGCCGAGTCTCTATCTTTTGACCTCCCGCCGGGCAGTATCTGTAGCGGCAATACGGACAGAGAAGGATATTCTGGAAATCCTTCGCCGGGATTATGATGGATCCCTTCGGAATCTTCTGGTCTCTCGCCTGGGATATCCGAAGAAGAAAGCAGAGCAGTTTCCGGACTGGCAGATCCATTTCCGGGAAGGGGCAAAGGATGATGACTTCCGGAAAGTTGTGGAGAAGATCCGGGAGATTTTCCCTGAAGTCATAGCCTATGCCGAAGAGGAGCGAGCAGCTTATCTCTCTTATCTCGACCGGACCCTTGGCTCAAATATAGCCCCTGACAAAGTTCTCCTTGTGGATATCGGCTATAGTGGTACCATTCAGTATTGGATGAGCCGCCTTCTGGAGAAGCCCGTTAGGGGAGCCTATCTGGCTGTCTTCCGGGAAAATGAAAAACTGACAGAACTTCATTGCCGGGTCCATTCGATGTATGGCCCTCGAACGAATCCTTCCGCCAATCCGGATAAGATGCATGAGACAGATCGGAATGAAAGAGGAGACGGCTTCTTAAGAGAAATTGAGGACACCCAGCTTTTTCTTGAAAGCGTCCTTCAGGCTCCCTATGGCCAGCTGATCTGCTTTCACGGAGAAGAACCGATATACCGGGAGGAAGATAAGCCATCGGAGGGCATTCAGAGACTCCAGGACGGCATTCTCGACTATGCCAGAGCGAGAGGAAGACTTGAAAGGCTTCGCTATGGTGCGGCCGATAGAGTTCCCGGGAATATTCGTAAGGAAACACGGGAATACATGGAAGACATTTATAAGAGATATGTCCGAAAGCCCTTGGCAGAGGATCTGGCATCCATCTTCTCTGTGGACGATAATTACAGTCAGGACACCCGTCTGCATCTGGATCCGAAGACAGGGAAATGGGTAATCTAAAGAGGAAAGGAAACCCTATGTACCAGGAAAAGAAAAGCGGCTGGATCAAACATCTGGATTTTACCATATTGGATCTCCTTATGCAGGAATTGGCCTTCCTTTGCGCCTTTTTAATCCGCTTTCGGGGAGACTGGTTCGAACGGGATCTGATCTACCGGGACGGCATCTATCAGAGAATGGCAGGTATCCTCTTTCTTATCGATATCTGTGTCGTCTTTTTCACAGAGAGTTATAGCGGAATCTTACGAAGGAACCGCTATCAGGAGCTGACACATACCATCGGCCACTGCTTTATCGTATTCGGCGGCCTTCTCATCTATATGTATGCGACCCGCCAGTCCCTCTTCTACTCCCGGGGAATGATCTTCCTCTATCTCGTGATATCCATTCTCTTTGAATATATCGCCCGGGTACTGTGGAAACGTTTGATCCGCCGGCGTAAGATATTGGATGTGAATAAATCCGATATGCTTTTGATCGTCGAAGCAATCAATGCAGAGCAGTGCGTACGGGAAATTGGAAGGAATCTCTATACCGATTTCAAGGTGACAGGCATTGTCGTTGTCGATAAGGATATGACCGGACAGGAAATCCTCGGCATTCCGGTGGTATCTAACGCCGATGCCCTGCTGGAATATCTCCGGACCAATGTCGTAGATGAAGTATTTATTGATGGAAATACTCGGGTATCTTCGGACGCCCTGGCATCCGAACTGGTTGAGTTTGGAATCACCGTACATGTCGCCCTGATCCATACCGATCAGATGCTGCCATCCCGCCGTCTGGAGACCTATGGAAATTATACCGTTCTGACCGCTTCCATGAATATTCGAAATGCCCGGCAACTCTTCTTAAAAAGACTCATGGATATTGTCGGAGCATTGATCGGCCTGGTCTTTACCGGCATTGCTTTTTTGATTTTCGCACCGATCATTAAGCACCAGTCGCCCGGCCCGGTTTTCTATGGTCAGCCTCGTGTCGGCAGAAACGGACGTCGATTTAAGATCTGGAAATTCCGTTCTATGTATCCGGACGCCGATCGTCGTAAGGCGGAGCTTATGGCCCAAAATGAAATGCAGGGTCTGATGTTCAAGATGGAAAATGACCCTCGGATCATTCCCATCGGTCACTTTTTACGGAAGCACTCCATCGACGAACTCCCTCAGTTTTGGAATGTCCTGATCGGTGATATGTCCCTGGTCGGGACCCGCCCACCGACAGAGGATGAGTTTAAACAGTATGAACTGCACCATAAGGCCCGTCTGGCCTTCCGCCCGGGTCTGACCGGTATGTGGCAGGTCAGCGGGCGTTCCGATATCACGGACTTTGAAGAGATTGTCAAGATGGATACCCGGTATATTGCGGAATGGACTCTTGGCCTGGACCTGAAGATCATCTTCAAGACCATTGCGGTCGTCTTCACTGGAAAGGGAAGCAAATGATTTCATATTCCATTGTGGTTCCGGTCTACAATGCCGAAGAAACCCTGCCTCGTCTCTGCCGGTCGATTGAGAAGCAGACATATGCTCCGGCGGAAGTCCTTTTTATCGAGGATTGTTCCACGGATCACAGCAGATCCTGGCTGGAGGAAGCAGTGCAGAGGCATCCCGGATGGAAACTCCTTACAAATGAGAAGAATTCCGGCGTATCGGCCTGCCGTAATCGCGGAATCCGAAATGCCGGGGGAACCCATCTTCTCTTTTTGGATGCGGATGACTGGATCGAGCCGGACCTCCTTCAGAGGGCTTCGGAATCGATCCGACAGGATCAGCCGGATGTCCTGGTCTTCGGCATTGCAGAGGATTTCCTTGAAAGAGACGGGAAGATCTCCTATTCCGCCATTCATGAGCCCAAACGCGCCCTCTCTGACCGGCAGGACCCGAAAGACCTTTCCGATACGCTTCTCGACTTAGAAGAGAAGACACTCTATGGCTATCCCTGGAACAAGGTCTATCGGACTGCATTCCTTCAAAAGAATGAGATCACCTTCCCGGCCATGAGTTTCGCCGAGGACTTCTTCTTCAATCGAAGCGTCTTCGACCTCGCTCAGACCGTCGCTGTCATCCCGGACATTCTCTATCATTATATAAATGTAGACCAGGATGATCGGCTGACAGAAAAATACCTTCCCGACTACTTTGACATTCAAAAAAAGCGCTATCAGGAATTTTTGGATCAACAGAAGCGTTTACGAGGCGAAGAGGGGGATCTGTCAATGATCGCCGGACGGTACTTTCGCTCCTTTGCCTCCATGACAGCGCGGGAATTGAATCACGGAACTCCAAAGGATCAGATCCAATCCATGATTGAGAAGGAAATGCAGGAAAGCAGCCTCTATCAGAAACTTCGGCAGAGTCTTTCTTGCCCTTCGCATATTACAAAGTTCCTCTATCAGCCTTTTTGTGATGGAAAGCCGGGAACAGCTCTTCGACGGATGGCTCTCTTTTGCTGGGGGAAGAGACAGTTTCCGAATCTCTATCACAAGCTGAAGCAGATTCGTTAGGCTGATAGGGAATATATCTGAGGTACGGAACATGTCCAGAATCAAGATTTCAATCATTACTCCCTTTTATCATGGGAACGAATATATGCCGGCTTACTGGGCCATGCTCCTTCGGAACCTAGAAGAGATTTCGAAGTCGGATCTTTCTAAGACCCTGATTCTCGAAGTCCTATTGGTAAATGACAGTCCGGATGAAAGCGTTTTATCCTGGGAGGATTGGCTTAGGAACAAGACGCCCTCCGGATTTGAATCGGAAGAAATGGAAAATCAGATTGCGGATCTGACCGGCTTTGTCACAGTCCGCCTGGTGGAGAACCCGAAGAATCTTGGAATCCAGAGATCCAGAATTCATGGACTGGAGTGTGCAGGCGGGGATTATATCATCTTCCTGGATCAGGATGACATCCTGTCGGACGATGCGGTTTTATCTTTTGGTAGAGCGGTGGCCAACAATCAGGAAAGCTTTGCCCCGAAGATCTATGTGGCAAATGCGGTTCTGGAGCAGAAGGACTGGAAGTCTCTCTGGTATCGGACGGATTATCATAAGAGACAGGTCGGCAATAAGAACACCTATCTCGACATCGGAACACAGATCATCTCCCCCGGTCAGTGCCTCCTGCCGAAGAAATGGATTCCGGATTTCTGGATCCGGCATCCCCTGAACCGGAACGGAGCGGATGATTATTTCCTCTGGATCCTTCTTCTGGAAGCAGGGGTGACTTTCTCATATCTCGACAAGGCCCTATATTTCCATCATTACACGGCAAAGAATCTGTCAGGAGATACCAGCCGGACAGATGCTTCCACCTATGAATTCATCGAACTGATTACTCGTGAGCTTCAATCCGCTCCATCCGATTCCTATCCAATTGGGGAAGGCCTGACTCTTCCTGTCAGAAAGACCCGGAAGGACATGAAAAGGCTTCGGACGATGATGGAATTTAAGGCCGGATTCCGTCAGGGAAATAAGATGGATAAGATGAGAGAAATTCTCCGGCACTCTTATCTATTCGCCCGGAATGTCCTCTTTAAAATACAGACCAGGACCGGATATGGATTTAACCGCTAGGATTTGGCTGGCCCTTAGCAGGCTGTTAGTTGACCGACCCTTTGTTGGCTCTTCCTTTGCCGGCCCTTCGTTACATTCTTTGGTTTAGAAGGAAGCTTTATACTTCTTCCCGAACAGTTTGGCAGCGAGGAAGGAACGAATCTTCCGAGGCCAGTTTTCCGGCTGGGTATGGAGAACCGGAAATTCCAGAAGCAGAAGTCCGGGATTGGAATCGCCGGAAGCATCGGAAACACCGGAAGTGCCCTGATTTCTGTCGGATTTCTGCCGGTTTTTGCCCCCCATCTCATGATGGAGCCATACATTGAAGAGAATCTCACTGACACGACCGAACAATCGCTGCTCAAAAGAGGAGAGACCCTTCAGGTCAATTCTCTTTTCCAGCTCTTCCAGAACAGAAAAGAGCCAGGACATATACCGGTCATAGACAGGTCGGGAAGCGATCATCATATTCCACATGTAGCCCCAGGTCTGCTTCATGACGCAATCAAAGTCATCGAGATATTCCGGCATCCTCTCAGCGATAATCTGACGGCAGAGGTCGAGGTGGCGGCCATCCAGGGTGTGGCTGTAATGGGAATAAAGCGTTTCAATATAATACTTTCTTTTCCGGGGTACAATGAGAAGCCCGTTCGATAGCAATTGCTTCATGGCATTTTCATCCCCTTTGGAGGCGGAGCTTCCATAGAGTGCATCTGCATAAGACCGAAGAATGGACCGAAGTTCCGATTCCGTTAGAACACTATCCTGCCAGGCATGGGTCTTCAGATAAGATTTCGGCTCTACGGAAAAGTATCTTCGATAGTGAACCAGGCCGACCAGGTCCGAATCCAGATTCTTCCATGCCCAGTAAGCACCGGTCAGTTCACAGTAATATGGGTTTTTTGCGGAAATCTGATCTCCGGTGTTATCGCGCCTGAAGGTTACTTCCGGGCAGTATTGACTAGAAGGATCCTCAACCGGATGGTCGGTCAGGACCGACAGAGGTTCTTTGCCCTCCGCGCCGACCTGGAGAGGCAGATACATAGAAGAATCTGTCGGAATTGAAGTTGATTTATGGGAAGCAATCAGAATTTGTATTTTCATAAGCCCCTGGCCTTTCGAAAGAATGTCTTGAAATCATCATACCGCCGCCCGGCCGTGAAATCAATTGGACACAGGGCTTCTGCCGTGCTAAAATACAAAGGCTATTTTATTTGCTTCTGCAAGGGAGTATATTCATTTTAGCAGGAGATTGTAGCGGAAGAATAGAATGAGGATATATGAAGAAACTTCATTTAAAAGATCCAAATGATCTCTTAGATCAATTTATGGAGTGGGCCTTTCGGGATCACCCCAACGGGAGAGCAAAAGTCATGCCCTTATATGCCAGATATAAGCAGCTCATGATGTATGGCATTTTTGGCCTGTGGACTTTCATTATTTCCATTGGAACCTACGCTCTGTTCACAGAGGGCTTCGGATGGAATATCATGATTTCCAATGCCATTTCGTGGGTGTTTGCGACATATTTTGCCTTTGCCACCAATCGAAAATTTGTCTTTGCCTCCCATGTGAAGGGGGTCTATGCCTTCTTCCATCAGCTGATCGGCTTCAGTACCGGACGGCTCTTGACTCTTGGAATTGAAGAGGCGATGCTGTATTTCTTCATCGGTCGCTTGAAATGGCCGAATATGCCGGTGAAATTTATGAGCCAGTTCATTGTCATTGCATTGAACTATGTATTCAGTAAATTGATTGTCTTCCGTAAGAGCCCGTCAGCAGCTTATGATGATGCGGAATTTTGAGTACAGACCAGCTGTTAACAGCTTGAAGAAAATAAGAGAATAAGAAGAATAAGATAAGAGGATCTAATCATGTCATCCAGGAAGAGAAAGAGCCAGCAGGATCCAAGCCTGCGCCTTGACAAGGCTGAAAAAAAGAGAATTCTGAAGGCAAAAAAAGCAGAACTGACACCGGAAGAACGGCGGATTCAGAGAAAACTGATTCGAGCAAAGAAAAAAAAGAAAAGAAGAGTTTTACTTATTGTTGAAATCCTGGTCCTTCTGATTCTTCTTGGTTTGATTTACGTATACTCCAAGGTTGGGAAGATTGACTTTAATGATGTCGGTGTTATTCAGAAGAACAAGCTGGATGCCAAGACTGAGGAACTTCTTGACGGCTACACCACTTTGGCTTTCTTCGGCCTGGACAACCGCTCCAATGGAGACTTTAATACCGGTCAGTCGGATGCCATCATGGTTGCGGCAATCGATAATGATACCAAAGAGGTGAAGATCGTCTCTGTATACCGGGATACTCTTCTGGATGTCAACGGCCAGATGAACCTTCAGAAGGCCAATGCTGCCTATGCGAAGGGAGGGCCTAAGCAGGCCATGACCATGCTGAACCGGAATCTGGACCTGGATATACAGGACTACATCGCCGTCGATTTCAATGCTCTGGTTGAGGCAGTCGATGCAGTGGGCGGTATCAATGTGGACGTGACCCAGAAGGAAGTAGATATTATTAAGGAAAAGGGTTATGCCGGTGAGGTTGCCTATATCACAGGTCACATGGACGAGGATATTCCGATCACTCCGGGTAGCAATGTCCATCTGAATGGCGTCCAGGCAACGGCGTGGTGCCGGATTCGCTATACCAGCTCCATGGATTTTGGCCGTGCCAACCGGCAGAGGATCGTTGTAGAGAAGCTGATTGAGAAGGCAAAGTCGGCAAGCCCGGCTCAGCTGGATAAGCTCATTACGAATGTCTTCCCCGACATCTCGACCTCCCTGTCCGTATCCCAGCTGACCCAGCTGGCCCTGGCTGTTCAGTCATATACTTTAAAAGGTCAGACCGGATTTCCCTTCGCCCTTCATGCGGCAAATATCGGGAAAAAGGGATCCGTGGATGTTCCTTGTACCCTGACCAGTAATGTCAAGGAAATGTACGAATATCTGTATAACAAGACGGACTATACGCCGACCTCAACCGTCAATGAGATCTCCAAGAAGATTCAGACCCTAAGCGGCTTTGATGAATCCGACGCAGAGGATTACGGATATGGAACGACACTGACGGAAGATCAGGGGTCGTCGGTGAAATAAAATGTTTGTACGGAGGTTTAAGGGTCTAAGATCAATGAAAAACAAACTCCTTTCATGCGCCCTCTTTCTGGCCATCCTTGTTATCCTCCTCCAGGCAGCATCCATGGTATCTGTGAAGCTGACCTCCGCTACGGGCGGAGCCGACGCAGCAATAGAAAATCACCTCCGCCCTCTGGTTACCTTGCAAAAAGAGCCGGATCATACCTTGGACCTCGCCTTTATCGGGGATTCGCTCGTCATGACAGGTGTGGATACCAAGCATCTGGATCAAATGACGGGCATGAATTCCATCGTCCTCTCAAGCCCCGGCATGACCATGATCGAGGCCTACCATGCCTTTGAGGAACTCCTCCGACGTCAGAACCCGCGCGTCATCATGTTCGAGACGGATGTTCTCTACTATGGCGGCAATCTGGACGGGACCGGGAATCTGATTTCCGACATCTCCGACAGGGCCTTCCCGGTATTCTTCTATCACGATACATGGAAGAATCTGCTCCGAAAGCCGGCTCCAATTGCCGAGAATTACAAGGGCTTCACCCCGATGACAACAGTTTACCCCAAGGCACCCGACATGAATTATATGCATGCCACAGATCGTTCTCTTGCATTCTCCGCCTTTAACAGACACATCATGGACAAGATCCGAAAGGAGTGCAGCAAGAGAAATATAAGACTCTGTCTTTACAGCAGCATCTGTCCCCGTCAGTATTCTATGGAAAGGCATAACGCCCTTTCTATCTATGCAAAAAATACAGACCTGTCTTTCATAGACCTGAACCTGCCGGAAAGCGGTCTCACCATCGATCCCCATACCGACTTCTTCGATAACGGCGAACATCTAAATGCATCCGGCGCGGTCAAAAGCACAGAAGCCCTGATTCAAAACATGCGGGCAGCATCTCTGATAGAGATAGAGACAAAGAACCGAACCGGCTGAGGATTGCTTTCTCCCGTACCAGCTTCTGTCCATGTGAACTTCCCAGATAATTAACACTCGAACTGGAGTGAGCTGTCAATCCAATGCCCGAAAATGCTGATTTTAAGCCCAAAAACAGGTACTTTTCTTAAAAAAATGAGCATGTGTGCTATCATAATAGAGTAGTAATTAACACTCGTATGGAGGCGCCATGTATTCAGATTTTCAGGTTAAGATTGAATATTCCACGTTAAAAAGATCACCGGTACCCTAAGGCCGGAATATTCAGTTCAGCCATGTTAAATAAAAAAACACCTGTTATTCAGTTAAAAATCTGACAAAATATTTATTGCACAACCATTCTTCTACTAATATACTTATATAAGTGTGTATTAAATAAGGTTTTCTCATATTGATATACTTTAAACAGTACAAGAATGGAATTCATATTCGCCCCCTTACGGAATTTACGATGTATCGTCACAAAAGAAATGATTAAGGCATGACTTTTGGGGATCGAAGCAAAGAACGAAATTTCGCAGGGGCTTTGATTTTGCGACAATTTATGAATCTTCCTTATTAAACTTCTTATTTCATATATTGGCGGTTATTCATTAACGTTTTATTCACATTATAGAGAGGATTATCAAGTGGACTCGAAAGAACTACGTCGGACCCATCAGCAGTCCAGGACCAATGAAGCAGTTACCATCGATCTGGGCGAAATTTTCGGCCTGATCTGGGCACAGAAGGTCATTGTTATTTTAGTTACCGTTTTCTGCGCCCTGCTTACCTATATTGGTGTCAGCCTTCTGGCAACACCTATGTACACCTCAGAGACTTCAATCCTGATTTTGTCCCGTCAGGACCAGAATACCGTCACATCCAGTGATCTGCAGACTGCTACTCAGCTGACGGCCGATTATCTCCAGCTCGTCACAACCAGACCGGTCCTGGAAGAAGCTATTTCCCAGTCCGGATCCAAGCTCTCTGTTTCTGAGCTTCGTTCTCACGTCAGCGTCACCAACGAGACCAATACCCGAATCTTACAGATCAGTGTCAGCGACCCGGATCCTACCATGGCAAGAAAGCTTGCCAATGCTCTCCGTGAATCCGTGTCCACACGAATCACTCAGGTCATGAATATCGATGCGGTTAATACCGTAGAGACCGCTTCCCTTCCGACAAGCCCCTCTTCACCCAATGTAAAGAGGGATGTCCTGATCGGAGCTCTTCTTGGACTTCTTGTTACGATTGTGGTTCTTGTCGTCCGCTATCTCCTGGATGATACGGTAAAGACCTCTGACGATGTGGAGAAGTATACCGGTCTTACGGTCCTTGGAACCATTCCCATGTCAGAAGGGGAGAAGTCTGGCCGCCGCAGAAAGAAAAGCACGGGAGCACAGAAATCTTCCGCAAAGGAAAGAAGGTAAGCCATGGCAGAAATCACAATCCGTTCTCTGAACAATAAAAGCGATTACCGGATGAATGAAGCCTACAAGGCGCTTCGAACCAATATCGAATTCTCCGGTGAAGATAAGAAGGCTTTCGTAGTTACATCCTGCATGCCCAATGAAGGCAAGTCAACCATTACCATGAACCTGGCGGTATCCCTGAGTGAAGCAGGAAAGACCGTCTGCTTTGTCGATGCCGATCTCCGGAAATCCGTACTGGCAGGCCGCTATCATGTCAAGGGCGACTACAAGGGTATGACCCATTATCTGACTGGTAAGGCAGAATTGACCGAGTGCGTTTTTACGACAAATATAAACCGTCTCGACATGATCCTCTCAGGCCCGGTTCCGCCCAACCCTTCAGAACTTCTTGGATCCAAGCGCTTTACCTATCTGATCCAGACTCTTCGCGATCATTATGATTATGTCATCATTGACGCGCCCCCTGTTGGTTCTGTTATCGATGCGGTTGTAGTTTCTCGGTCCACCGATGCCTCCATTATCGTATGTGCATCCGGAGAAGTCAGTTATCGCTTTCTCCAGGATGTCCAGGACCAGCTGGAACGGGCCGGTTCCCATATCTTAGGAGTTGTTCTGAATAAGGTTCCGGTCGCCGGAGGCAATAAGTACTACGGCAAATACTATGGTAAGTACTATGGCAAGTATTATGGCAAATACTACGGATCATCGGAGGAGAAATCATGACAAAATTCAATGTCCGGGCCGTATTCGCAGTTGGATGTGTCATCCTTCTGATCGCCTCGGCTCTGATTCATCTGAGAAGTGATCATACAGCACCGGTTATCCATTTCAGTGATGCTGAGCTTGTCTACCAGGAGGGCGAAGATACCAAGGACCTTCTGACCAATCTTCGCGCCGAAGACAACCGGGATGGGGACCTTACGGACAAGGTCTTTGTCGTCAGTGTTACGCCTAACAATGATCAGACCAAGGCGGTCGTGCTCTATGGAGTAGAAGACAAGGCCCATAACGCTTCGACAGCAGCAAGGACTGTGACTTACCAGGCAACAGGGGCCGCTCCGGCTTCCACGGATGCCAATGCCACTGATGGAAATACTTCGGACTCGACAAGCGATACAAACGGAAGCACCGACAGCAGTTCGGATCAGACTTCCGATGCAGCATCGACGAACCAGACAGCGAACACTGACCAGGGAACAGCAGACCAGACTGCAGCCAGCGGAACGGTTCAGTCCGAAAATACCAATCCTGCTGCACCGGTCGTCACTCTTTCCTCTTCTCAGGTAGAGATCCAGTCCGGAAGCCGCTTCAATCCGGTCAGCGTTATCACCAGTATTACAGATGACAAGGACAAGCAGAATGCACTTTTCCGCAGAGTCAGTATCTCCGGTGATTACAATGTCAACAAGGCCGGGACCTATCCCATCCAGATTGTTGTTACCGACAGTGATGGAAATACCTCGACACCGGTCAGCTTTAACCTGGTTGTGAAATAATTGGGAAAACGAGCAGCCAAATCCAAGTCACTATAATCAATAGAGAAAGAAGCAAATCATGCGTACAAGGCATAAGGTCATCCGCTGGATCTTTCTGATCCTGGAACTTATCATGTCAGCCCTCCTGGCTGTCACAGTCATTCGCTCGAAATTTTTCCCGGTCAAGTACAGCCTTCTGGCAGGACTGATCCTTGCAGGACTTTTGATCCTGGATTTCTTCCTGACCAGAAAGCACCATCATCACAAAGTCCGTTATTGGACAGGAATTGCACTGGCTCTGATTATCAGTATCCTGTGCGGAGTTGTATTCTATTACCTGCAGACCACGGTCAATACAGCAAAGAAGATTACCAATGTCAAAACGGAATCCACGGTTTATGGGGTCTATGTCCTGAAGGATGACAAGGCCCAGGCCATCAACGAGACCAAGAATTATAATTTCGGAATTTCCAAGGCGGATGACAGTAAGAAGCTGGATAAGGTTTTTACAAAGATTGCAAAAGATCAGGGAGTAGATTCGGTATCTGCAGCCAATTCTTACGATGATGTTCTCGGCCTTGCAACTGCTCTTCTACATAAGGAGAGTGATGCTATTGTTATGAATGAGGCTTTCCTCTCGGCTATTACCGAGGTGGATGGCTATACAGATTTTAAAGATCAGGTTCGGGAAATCAAGTCCTATGACATTACAACGGAAGTATCGACTGCTGATCAGGGACAGACTGTAAAAGACGGAGTTTTTACCGTTTTCATTTCCGGTATTGATACCCCGGGTGCTGTCTCCAAGACCAGCCGGTCAGATGTGAATATCCTGGCAACCGTGAATACTAAGACGCATCAGATCTTCCTTCTTACGACACCGAGAGATTATTATGTGCCTCTTTCTATATCAAACGGTGTAAAGGATAAACTGACCCATGCCGGCATCTATGGCGTGAATGTTTCTATGGATACTCTGTCCATGCTCTATGATACCAAGATTGATTATTACTTCCGACTGAATTTCACCGGCTTTACCAATATCATTGAAGCCCTTGGAGGCGTTCGGGTGCATTCCGATTACGACTTTCAGGCCGGCGGCTACAGCTTTGTCAAGGGAGACAACTATCTGAATGCCGAGGAAGCCCTTGTCTTTGCCCGGGAACGCCATGCCTTCCCTCAGGGCGATGTACAGAGGGGCAAGGACCAGATGTATGTCATCGAAGGAGTTATCAATAAGCTTACCAGTCCGGCCGTATTGAAGAATTTCGACCAGCTCATGAATGGTCTGTCCGATTCCTTTGAGACCAGCATGCCTTATGATACAATCTCTTCCCTGGTCAGCAGCCAGTTAAACGGTGGGAAGACCTGGGATATCCAGAAGTATCATGTCACCGGAACCGGAGACAAGCAGACAACCTATTCCATGCCGAATTTCCATGCCTATGTCATGGTTCCGGACCAGAACAGTGTCGATCAGGCCAAGGAATATCTGAATCAGATTGAGAATGATCAGGTCATTCAGGTGGATCAGAAGGATTGACTCTGAACTTCCACTAAATCTCATA
Source organism: Lachnospiraceae bacterium (assembly GCA_029338875.1). Taxonomy (GTDB): domain Bacteria; phylum Bacillota; class Clostridia; order Lachnospirales; family Lachnospiraceae; genus Lachnocurva. The sequence goes on along the minus strand of JAQYBF010000090.1, from coordinate 508 downwards.
CTCAACTGAAAATCACACTCGGATTTTTTGAAAAAAGCCCGGGAAATCAACGGTTTCACTTGATTTTCCTGGCTATATTTGATACAATAATTGAGTAGGATATCATGCTCAATTAAGGAGAAGATATGTACTTCGATTTCCTTGTAAAAATCCCGGAGAATACCGGAAAAATCTCACTCAACAAGCGAAATGCCACCACCTATGTTGAATACACGTATGGCCGCAGATACCTGCCGGAGAAGAAATACAATGTTCCGCAGCGCACAACGATCGGGAAGATGGATGCATCCGACCCGACGATGATGTATCCCAATCCAAACTTCCTGAAATATTTTCCGGAGGTGAAACTGCCGGAAGAAAAGGACCGATCCAAACGCAGCAGCTGTCTTCGCGTCGGCTCCTATATCCTGATTCGAAAGATCATTGCCGATTATGGACTGGATGAGATGATGAAGCGGATTATCGGCAGAGACAGCGGTCTGTTTCTGGATCTGGCGGCCTATTCCAT
>JAQYBF010000089.1 GCA_029338875.1 Lachnospiraceae bacterium | reverse complement strand
GGTAACATGATAAGAAATCCTGTTCTGAAGTCATTATTAAAGCAAGTTCGTAACGCTAATCCTTAACGTTCCAAACAAATTACTCGAAAGGAGTCGTTGAAATGAAAAAGCAAGTAAAAAACAATGTCTACTGGATCGGTTATCTGGACTGGGACCTGCAGAAGTTCCACGGCGATGATTTCACCATCCATCACGGAAGCTCCCAGAACGCTTATCTTGTTCAGGAAGAGAAAACCGTCCTCATCGATACCGTCTGGGCACCTCATCATTTTGAATTTATTGAAAACTTGAAGTCCGAAATCGACCTTAAGTCCATTGATTATATTATCGTAAATCACGGTGAAAACGACCATTCCGGCAGCCTTCCCGCTCTGATGAAGGAAATCCCGGATACCCCGATCTACTGCACCGCCAATGCCGTTAAGTCCCTGGAGGGCCAGTACGGAAAGCTCAGCTGGAATTTCCACGTCGTTCATACCGGAGATACCCTGGATATCGGTAACGGCAAGAAGTTCACCTTCGTCGAGATGGCTATGCTCCACTGGCCGGATTCCATGGCGGAATTCCTGAGCGGAGACAACATCCTCTTCTCCATGGACGCCTTCGGTCAGCACTACGCAGTCGGAGAAATGTTCGCTGATCTTGCCGATCAGGAGGTTCTCTGGTCTGAGGCTATGCGTTATTACGTCAATATCGTTTCTCCTTTCGCACCCATGGTTACAAAGAAAGTCAAGGATCTGAAGGCTCTGAATCTGCCGATCGAAATGATCGCTCCCAGCCATGGAGCTATCTGGCGTAAGGATCCCATGAAGATTGTCGATGCCTATGCAGACTGGGCTGGCAATTATAAGGAAGATATGGTCACCGTAGTCTATGGAACCATGTGGCACGGCACTGAGAAGATTGCCCACGCTATCGCAGACGAGATTCATCGCCAGTCCCCTTCCACTCTTGTTAAGGTATACAATGTAGACCACACCGAAAAGGACGATATCATGAACGATGTCTTCCGTTCTAAGGCCATCGCTGTCGGCTCTCCGACCATCCTGAACGGCGTCCTTGCCACCATGGCCGGCTTCCTCTACTATTACAAGTCCCTGAAGCCCAAGGCAAAGAAGGCTGCAGTCTTCGGCTGCTACGGCTGGAGCGGTGAAGGAAACAAGGTTCTCCGTCAGATGCTGACCGATGCAAAGTGCGAGGTCGTTGATGCAGAAGTCAAGTCTTCCTGGAATCCGGAAACAGGCGACTTCGAAAAAGTTCCGGAACTTGTAACTGAGCTTCTGAAGTAAGTTTCGTGAGTTTACTCAATCTTAATCTGCTGAAATATCCTTCGTAAATCTGCTTTTGATTCATCTTCTGAGCTGACTGATGTTTTGGCTTTTATTTGAGAGTACAATCCATATATCAAGAAGTGACGAAAAGGCATCCCATAGCGGGGTGCCTTTTTTCTTGCCATTTTCCTTGCTGATTATCCAATCTTCCTTGCTATTTATCCAATCTTCGATATTGATATCGCAGACAATGGTCCAGATGAAGAACCTTCGTCTTGACCACAAATAAATTTTTCTGCCTTATATTTCCTCTTATTATTTCGTTAAAAATATGTTATATTTGTATTACTAATATAGATTCGTTTCTGCATAATTATGACTAATATTTACAATCTATATAATAATTATACGTTTATTTTCTTCCAGAAAGGTCGCATACTATGTCGAATCCAAGTACCTATCACCAGATTCTGCGTGAGAATTTCGACCGGATGACTGCGGATCTGCTTTCCATTCTGCCATCTGAAGTTACAGGCTTTGTCAATACCAGGTATCAAAAGCTGGCTCCCCGAACTCGTCATGCCTATGTCCAGGATATCTATATCTTCTACTGCTTTCTCCTTCAGTCTGATCCGGAGCACGACCAGGACACACGGCTTACTGCTTACAATCTTGATGTCCTTGCAAGCGTTACGACTGATCAGCTTCTATCCTATGTCAGCTGGCTCAAGGAATATCAGCTGGATGGAAAGACCCATCACAATGCCGAAAGCGGAATCCGGCGGAAGCTTTCTTCCCTATCTTCCTACTTCCGTTATCTGGCCGCCCAGGGCTATGTCTCCGGAAATCCTGTCCTGGTTTTTGATATCAACGATTTGCTCCGAAAAGCCAATAGCCTTGCTTCTCCTGAGAAATATAAACCGGATTCATCATTGGATCCCTGCCTTCTTTATAAAGCAGTCGAACTTGATTCAAACCAGGATCTGACTCCCCAGCAGAAGGTCTTCCATCCGATCATCGTCAAGCGGGATCGTCTGATCCTCCATCTTCTGATTGATACCGGAATCCAGGTTTCTGATCTGGTCAGTCTGGACCTGGATGATATTTCCTTCGAAAAGTTCCGGATACGGCTGCAGAGGACAGGAAGCGAATCGGTCTATATTTATCTCAATGACTATAATGCGGATTTATTGTTCGATTATCTGAAGAATGGGCGGGATTATTTCCGACCGGATGAGGCGTCTTCGAATGCACTGCTTCTTTCTCGCCGGCATCAGAGGATCACAGCTCGCGCCATTGAGCAGCTGGTTTCACGCTACGGGAAGTTGGCTTACGGTGAGGATGTTCATATTACGCCGGCTATGCTGAGGAAGGCCTTTGCCGAACAGGTTTATGCCGAAACCAGAGACCTCTATCTCGTGACATCGGCTCTGCATCGAAAGAGTCTCTATACCGGTCTGGATCAGAAATCAGAAAAGGACAGGCAGAAGGAGCTGGCGGAGATGATTCGAAGGCAGAAATGATTTTATGGTTCATTTGATCCAGGCGCAAGTTTGTCTGAAGTTTATTTGATATTGATTTTATGTGCAATAAAGAATCGCCGATTTCATTCAAGAAACCGGCGATTCTTATCATACAGGCTTTTGTTAAGTATTTCTTATTGATCATTCCTGATCTCTAGCGATTGATCTAATCTCTAATGACGAATACTAATATTTGCTGATTTTGCCTTACTGCTCCTCACTCTGGATGGCGGACCACTTGTCAATCGACTGTCTGGGTCCATTTTCCTTTTCCATTTTTCGTTCGTTGTCCAGCATCCAGTTGATGAACTGGGTCATTTTCATTCCAAGATTGGCAGAAGCACTTCTCAGAAATTCCATATTATGCTTGGTCAGTACCAGAGCCTTGATACTGGTGCTTTCCTTCTTGGGAAGTTCAATGGAGAAGGGATCGAGGTCTTCTTCTGCTTCTCTCTTCTCCTCTTCTTCCAGAAGAAAGTTGATATATTCCATCTGACTTACACCGAGCTGAGCGGCTCGGATCTCAAAGTATCTCTTGTTTCTTGCATAGAGACGAACCGAAGTGTTCTCGTTATCGCTGTTCTCTGTAGGTGCTGGCTGGCGGAAACCTGTCTTGTGTGTTTTTTCATTGTCAGCTTCGGATGAATCTATACGATCTTTCGAATCTATCGCTTTTGAAGCCTGATCTGCAGCTGCTTTCTGCCTATCTTCCGCTTCCTTCTTTTCAGACGGTTTCCGGTCAGCTTCGGCCTGTCTGTCAGGAGAACCGGCCTTCTCTTCGGTCTTTAAAGAAGCCTTTCCCTCTGCTTTCTTAGTACTGTTACGGTCCGTCTTTGTTTCGGATTTTTCTTTCTTTGCTTCGGACTGTTCTGCCTTTGCATCTGCCTTTTTCTCTTCTTTGGTGGTCTTTTTTTCTACTGGTACGGTCTCAGAAGTTTTCTTTTGATCTTTATCAGATTTCTCCGAATCCCTTGAATGTTCAGAATCCTTCGGATTGTTCTTTGCCTTTGTGTCTATTCCAAACCCCAGACTGGCAAACATATTATTGAAGCCTTCCGCTTCCTTCATATTTTTAGCCATTCTTAATATCCTCCTCGAATTCTTCTGCAAGGCTTAAGAAGTCCTGCTGCGCCTTGCTCCCCTTATAGTCCTCAAAGATCGATTCGTCTCTGGTCTGTGCTTTCGGAATGGTCTGATCGGTCCGGATCTTGGTACGGAATACATGGAAGACTTTTCCATCCATCTGCTGGAACTGCTCATTCGCCAGTCTCTGATCCGCCATACGCATATCCAGCTTATTGATCAGTACTCCGTACAGCTTAAAATCCTCATTCAGATCACGGAAGCTCTCCATAGTCCGCATGACATCTGCAAGACCATCGATGGCATATTTCTCAAAGTTCATCGGGATAATAGCGCCGTCTGCAGCTGCATAGGAGGCCTTAACGCAGAAGCCGGTACCCGGATTGGTATCAATCAGAATATAATCATACTGATCCTTGACTTTCTTAAGTTCGTGCTGAAGTCTCGTGATCTTCTCCGGTCCGATCATATCCTCCTGAGACTTCAATACCTTGTCACCGGGCAGTAGATCTATGCCGTTTCTTGTGATGATGCAGTTTTCAATCGGCTCACGATTCACAATCAGATCGTAGAGAGTCGCTATTCCATCAGTATCGACCTTAAAGGAGCTGGTTGTATTGGCCTGCGGATCGCAGTCGACCAGAAGAACTTTCTTTCCAAGATAGCGAAATGCTTCTGCTAAACCCAGACAAGTAGAAGTTTTTCCGACACCGCCCTTCTGATTTGTGAACATTATCGTCACTGCTTTTCCCATATTTTCCTCATTCCTATACAATCTATACAATCTATCTTGTATTTTCTCTCTTCTTCAGATCATAAATTTTTCAACGATCCTATTTTATATGTTCTATCGGAAATAGTCCATACTGCTCTTCTATTTTTTCTTGATTTTATTAATTATTCACTCATTAAAGATTCTATAAATGAGATAAACGCATTCATTTTATTGGCTTTGTTATTACTTTTGTTTTTAATAGACTTATATATTTTTTAAGTTTTATTAGCCTTTAAATCTTTATTATCTTTTAAGGCTTTAATGGTTTCATTGTCTTTTTTATATTTTATAGTTTTATTATTATTTAATACCTTTTTAGTTTTTACAGTTTTCATAATCCTATTAATTATTATAATTTTATTCATTTTATTGCCATTAACATATGATATGTTTTTTTTATATTTAAATACTTTATTATTTATTTATATTCTAATAATTTTTTTGCTTATATTGTTTACAGAATATTTTATATGATATTTGTTTCATAAAGTCCATATATTTATTTAAGCTTTATAGGCTTTAACTACTTTATAGTTCTTATAATATTATATATTTTTTAAATATATTATGTCTTTTATGTTTTTATATTATTTATAGCTATTATTACTTTTAATGTCTTTTATAGTTATTATATCTATATTGTATATAATAGTCTTTCTATACAATCTATCATTTATATAAATATACTCATCGTTTTTTTATTTAAACTTATTATACGCCATATTCAAAAGATCATGAATCAAGTTGAAAAAGAAAAAAGTCTAATGCCTCCTGATTCATACTTGCGAAAAGGAATAATCTGAAGCGATTATAGATTACATAATTATTCATTTGCTATCACAATAATACTACTAAAAGAGATATTTTGTAGCAGTAATCTTAATTTTATTGACTTTATTGTATATATTAAATAGATTGTATTGTAATGATTATAATGATATAAACGGTATTAATGATATAACTGACATAAATAATAGAATTTACATATTGTATATTCCATAATTCAGGTTTATAATAATTTCAAACAAAAAAGACATTCAAAAGCTTCTAATAACTGCAAACAAAAGATCTGCTAAGAAGACAAGGCCGTTGAACATGAAAAATTCCTGGCCAGCAAGCAGCATCTACAATTATTTGGCAGTCATATCACACCGATATGGATTCCATACAAATGCAGATAAAGATTCAAAAGAAAAGGCAGCAAATCAGCCAAATTATTGTTGATCTTTTAATCAATAAAGTGTGATTTGAGGCAGGACAGATTTCAAAAAGCCGCAAAAGAGAATAATAACGTAAATTATTATTCAATCTATTAATGTTATTTTCTGAAATCAGAATGATTCAATTCATAAGACAAATAAAATGACAAGATTTTAGTCGTATTATCGTCAGAATTTATCAAATCAATAATCAATTAAATCTGTCTATATGAATTATTATGAGAATATTGCATGTATACATGGATGAACTTCTCAAAATGATAAGATAAAATTCATTTTCAGGCAAAATGATTAAGATCTAATAACTTTAATAAGAAATTGAAAAAAACGGATATTGATTCAAAGAGAAGAGTGCTGATGCAGTCAGGATTTGCAAAAAAATACCCTGAGGAATATGATTTCCTCAGGGTATCCATTTATAAGTGGAGCCAGGGTCTATAGAATGGAACTATGCTCCTTTTTCCAGTTCACAAATTCGCGGTTTCTCTCGGAAAGAGAGAAGGTCAGCTCATACATCTCAAGGGTTACGCCCTGATCCTCCAGGTATTTGATAAACTCGGCAAATTCAGGCTTTGATTTGTTCTTCTCCCAGACCTTCTGAGCGATTTCACCATTCGGTTCGTGGATACTTTCCTGCATGGATTTAACCGCATCAGCGCTTTCCGTTGAACCATAAACGGTAGATTTGTTCTCTGTAATAAAATCATCACCCTTTTTCAATAAGGAAATGACATATCCGACGAAATTATCTACGTTCGGCTGCTTACTGGTGTATTCAATGGCTTCATTGATACGGTCTATATTTCCCTTGCCGGTCTGGAAGATCAGCTTGGCTTCCTCGTAGGAAAGGTTAGCGAAGGGGTTCAGTGACTGAACCTTCAGAATATCCTTATTGGGGATAAAATCTTCCTTTTCGTCCGCAGATTTATTCCATACATGTGTCTTGATATAGTTCAGATTGTTGGCAATATAGAAGGTGATGTACTCGACTTTGCCTCCTTTTCCGACCTTGTCCTCATAAATATGGTCAATATAGAGGTCAGAACGGGAGTTGATCTCCTCAATACTGGGCAGAATAACCTTGTTCTTAAAGTCGCCGTAACGCTTGTACTTGGGCTTCTTCTGCGCTTTCTCGAGCTTTTCCCACTTGGGATGGCCCTTTGACGCCTCTTCATAGACCTGATCATTGTCTTCCAGTGAAACAAAGCCCAATGCCACACGAAGCTCAGATACGCCAAAACGTACCGGATAGGTCTCCAGATCCGCCTGTGTTGAATCCCGGTTGGGGTAGGACTTGATATGGAAGAGCTCACTCTTCAGATGCGAATAGAGCTGAAAGGCGCCATTACTCTCAAATGACCAGAGAATCGGAAAATCCATCTGGGTATAGCCGATCTTCTTGATCTCATTTCTAACGTAGGGCAGCATGACATTTTCAAAGGCTACCGTAAACTTACCGTTCTTGTAATCCACACTGTGATAGAAATGCTGGACAGAAAACTGTCCCTCACTGTCGGTCAGAATGACAAGACGCTGAGCCATTCGGATGGCCAGGCTTCTGAGACGATTATAGAAACTGCCGGACGGCTTTCCATCGGTATCCTCCGGCGTCAGAGCCTTCCGCATTTCATTTGTTGTAAAAGAGACGGCATAGTAGGTATATTTCTTGCCCTTACTATCGGTCGCCTCCAGGTCAAAGCCATCGGATTCGGCCTTTTTAATAGCCATAACATTGACCTTGCTCTCGGCAAGATCGCTTTTCATTTTCTTACGAGCCAGAACGTTAGAAATATTAACATGGTCCTGGGTAAGATCAATTTCCTTCTCCATAAACCTCACACCAATATAGAAAACTAAATTTTCAAATACTATTAAAACGCAAGCCGAAAGAAAAAGCAAGCTTTTTAACGACAATCCTGGAGTTTTTACAAGAAGAACTCGGAGATTATCAATGACAATATCGGAGTTTTCTTCTTTATTTAACATCTAAAACGGAGTTTATGAAAGAGGAAAACGGAGACTTTTTTTAAATTCAAACCAAAGCCGGTCAAAAATTAAATCATCGAAAAAATCGGAGCCAGAAAAATAATTGAACGAGAAAATCGGAGTTTGCTGGAGAGGATTTCGGAGTTCAAGATGAATTATTTTTAGTTGAATCTTGTATCTTCTAGAGTAGAAATATAAAAAAGTTAACGACTGGGAGATCGTAAGTTAACGAAAATATCGGAGAATCGGAAAATGATTATGAATTTGAGATCGTTAGTTGACGAAAAAAACGGAGTTTTGGATTCAATAGAACTCTAACTATTGAGTGATCTGGAGTGTGAAATATTGATGAAAAAGACGGAGCCACAAGGTCTGAATTTAATCATTGAAAAAATCGGAGTTTTATAAATCCATAGGTGAAAAATAATGCGATAGTTAACGAAAATATCAGAGTTTATCAATGAAGATCTCGTAGATATGACCATTTTAAGCCCTAATTCAGGATCCGGATCATTCTTAACAGCTGAATAAGATTCAATATACGAAGAAAGCGGAGCATATGATACTGACTGCAATAAATACCAGAGACATTGACTCCGATTTTTTCGTTAACTTACCGATTAGAACCTATGAATTACATGACTGGACAGCTGATAAGGGCTATCTGAAATAGACAATTTAAAACACAATAGTAGAAACGCTGAAAGAATATTAGATCAGAGATAAAAAGTTCATGTAACGCTGCAAATAATGAATCAAAGAAGCAAAGATTAACCAGCAAAAAGACCACTATAAAGAGGATGATCAGCCAGTAGAATATAATCTTCATTTCCCGTCTTTTATTCATAAAAAAGAGTATTTACTCTACGAAAAAATCGGAGTATATTCTGCCATAGGGCAGGTAAATCCGGTGATCTTGCAGCCTGGTTCATCCGTGATTCTCCGGAATTGTCGTTAGAAAAATTATTTATAATAAGAAAGGAACGGAAATAACTCCGATTTTTTCGTTAAGTAATTCCGATTTTCTGATGAGCCGGACGGAAAAAGACTACCAGCAGCTTATTCCTCAAATCTCCGTTTTTTTCGATAAGTAATGAATCCATTTAAAGCTCCGATTTTTTCGTTATAATCAAATTAAAGCTGAAAAGCATCGAAAAACTCCGATTTATTCGTATAGTTCGAATCCAAACTCCTCAGGATTCTTAAATAACGCAAAAAAAATCGTGAACTTACGTCAGAAAAATCGGCTGATTTCTCCATCCTGGATTGAAAATAACTTTGAATCAGGCGACAAATTCCTTCTGCAAAGCTTGAAAAATCAGCCTTTGAAAGCTCCTAAATAAATAAAACAATTTAAAGTTGTTGTTAATCTATAGAATCTTATATATTTTTATCCTGCCAATCGAAATTCGTCTGGATGAAACATGTCTGTAATCTGATAAGATAACAGCTGATGATCATTTTAAATAGTATTCTTGGTAAGATTTTGGTCTATATTTGCTCATCTGAACAACAAACATAAAATATGGGATTTGCTTGTATCCTGTCGTGCATGCTATAATACATGGCATTGCAGTAAGATATCTGATGTAAGATATCGGAAAGGAAACGTTCATTTATGGAAAAGATCACAAGTTTTACGATCAATCATCTGAAACTGGAGCCTGGTGTCTATGTCTCCAGAGTGGATCATTATAATGGAACAGCCATCACGACCTTTGATCTGAGGATGACAGCACCCAACCGGGAGCCGGTTATGAATACAGCGGAACTTCATACAATAGAACATCTCGGAGCTACCTATCTTCGGAATCATAAGGACTGGGCTGACCGGGTTGTTTATTTCGGACCCATGGGCTGCCGGACCGGCTGCTATATGCTTCTGGCCGGAGAGCTGACATCGAGGGATGTCCTTCCCCTGGTCACCGGAATGTTTGAATTTATCCGTGACTTCGAGGGCGAGATTCCGGGAGCCAAGGCCAGAGACTGCGGCAATTACCTGGATCAGAACCTTTCCATGGCCAAATGGCTGGCAAAGCGTTATCTTGACAATACCTTATATAATATTACGGATGACCATCTCGTCTATCCGGAATAACGGAATTGATTTTAAGGAGGAACTTATGAAACTTGGTATTATTGGCGCAATGGACGTCGAGGTTGCAAAGCTGAAATCCGATATGGAAGTCAGCCGTGTCGTTAAGAAGGCTTCCATGGAGTTCTATGAAGGAAAGCTCGAAGGCAAGGATGTCGTAGTTGTTAAGTGCGGAATTGGTAAGGTAGATGCAGGTATCTGCGTTCAGATTCTCTGTGATCTCTTCGATGTCACCCATGTTATTAACACCGGTGTGGCTGGTTCTCTGGATGCGTCCATCGATATCGGAGATATCGTTGTTTCCGAGGATGCCGTTTACCACGATGTCGATGCGACAGCCATCGGCTATCCGATCGGCGAGATGCCGGATCTCGGCGTTCGTTTCTTCCAGGCTGACAAGACCCTGGTCGAGGATATCAAGAAGGCTGCAGAAGCTATTTCAGCCAAGGTCGGAGAGGGCGATACCGTAGCTGACAAGATCACTCTTCATTTCGGACGGATCTGCTCCGGCGATCAGTTCCTGGCAGATGATGCCAAGAAGAAGTGGATCGTGGATACCTTCGGCGGTAAGTGCGGTGAAATGGAGGGCGCTGCCGTAGCTCAGGCTGCTTACCTCAACAATATTCCTTTTGTTGTCATCCGTGCCATCTCCGATAAGGCCGACGGATCCTCTTCCATGGATTATCCGGAATTTGAGAAGCGTGCTGCAAGAGACTGTGCTGCAATCGTCGAGGAAGTTCTGAAGATTGTCTAATAACAGTCAGAAAATGACAGGAATAATTAAGAAAAAGATCTGAATAATATTCGTAAGAATAGAAATCAATTTTCTGAAAGCTGCCTAGATAGGAACCAAATGAATGAAGGATTTCATTCAGGACAACTGTTAGAATGAATTTTATGAATCATCGAAAGATGGCGCGTTTTTGGAAATTCTAGCCGGCAATGGCTTAACAGACTTGTAGGAAAGAAGACTGCTATGGCAAAAAAGAAAAAAACAAATGCAGAGTATAAAAGGAAGCTGATCGATAAGTTCTTTACCCTGCTTCTTTTAATCGTGATTTTTGCCCTGTTTCTTTATATCGGATTCTCCTTTAACAGGGAAATTTCCAAGACTGACCAGATCGTAAAGGAAGTGCAGCAGCAGTGAGTAGACAAAAGAAAAACGGCTTCGGGACATTTCTCCTTGTCTTCATAAAAGCCGTTCTGAAGACAGTCAAATATCTGATCCTGGTCGGCAGCATCGCCATGCTGCTTCTGGTCATCCATTTTATGCCGGAGCTGAAGAATGACTATGAAGATGCCGTAAAGACAGTTGCGGCCAGTTCGTCATCGACCTTCAGTCCCGATATGGCTTCCACGGTCTATGATGCAAACAATCAGGTCATTGCCCAGCTGTCGAATGACAAGAAGAAATATTCTTATCTGACTTATGATTCGATTCCAAGCAATGCCATCAATGCCTTTATTGCAGTCGAGGATCAGAATTTCTGGACCAACAAGGGCTATGATCCTCTGGGCGTCTTTCGTTCGGTCTTCCGATACGTCTCCAGCCGGGGCAAGGTCATCAGCGGTGCTTCGACTATTACCCAGCAGCTCTGCAAGCTGACCTTCTTAAATGCAGACCGGACCCTGACCCGTAAGATTAAAGAGATCATGTACGCCGACCGGATGACGAAAACCTATACCAAGCAGGAAATTATGGAGTTCTATGTCAATAACTGCTGCTTTGCAAATGGTATCTACGGAATCCAGGAGGCTGCCAAGGAATATTTCGGTGTGGATTCCTCCCAGCTCAGCCTGTCTCAGATGGCCTATCTCTGTGCCATCCCCAACCAGCCGGAATATTATGATCCCTGGAAGGACCCGACCAAGGCTCTGAAGCGGAGAAACAAGATCTTAAACGATATGGTAAAGTGCGGCTTTATTTCCGAAGCCGATGCTACCAGCGCCAAGGCTGAGACCATTACGGTCCAGGCTGAGAGCCAGACTTCTACTGATAATTCCGACAGTGAATCAACAGTCAGCGGAGATGTCTCTCCTCAGATCGCTCTTGCGACCAAGGATTATCAGACCTCCTATGTCGTAAAGTGTGCGACAGAGGAGCTGATGAAGAAGGCAGGCTTTACCTTCCAGTATTCCTTCAATTCGGACGATGAATACAACACCTATAACAAGAGCTATGCCGCAGCCTATAAGACAGCCCATGATGCTCTTTACAGCCAGCGTTATGAGATACATACGTCTCTTGATACCAGCCTTCAGGATACCCTGCAGAGTCAGCTGGATGAAACCCTGTCCTCCACCAAGGAGAAGGGTGACGGCGGTGTCTTCGCCTTCCAGGGTGCCATGACCGTGATTGATAATAACACCGGAAAGGTCGTTGCCATTATCGGCGGACGTTCCCAGGAAGGAATTACGACAGGAGGAAGCCTGAACCGGGCTTTCCAGGCTTACCGACAGCCAGGCTCTACATTTAAGCCTATCCTCGTCTATGCGCCGGCCATCGAGACCGGGGATTACGATGCGGATTCGGATCTGAAGAATATCGATGTCACTGCGGCGAAGAAGTCGGACAATGTCAAGAGTATGACCGGTGAGTCCATGAAACTTCGCTATGCGGTCACCCATTCCATCAACGGTGCGGCCTATTGGCTGGCCAGCCAGATCGGCGTCGATTACGGCATGCAGTTTATCCATAAGATGTGCTTCTCCCGGATCGTTCCGGAGGACAGCACCCTGTCGGCGGCTCTGGGCGGCCTGACCCACGGCACGACCTCTCTCGAGATGGCCAGCGCCTATCGGACCTTTACCAATGGCGGCTATTACCGCTATCCGACCTGTATCACTTCGATGAAGGATATGAACGGAACCGAGCTTTATACGACGGCGGATGAGGTTTCCGTCTACAAGCAGTCCACGGTTGATCAGATGACCGATATCATGGAAGGTGTCTTCTCCGATGGAGGTACCGCTTCCAGTATCGGCTGGGACAATAAGGATATCGATGCCGCCGGTAAGACCGGTACCACCAATGATACCCGTGACAAGTGGTTTACCGGCTTTACGCCCTATTACACGATCAGCGTGTGGACCGGCTACAACGACAACCGGAAGATCAGCTCAGGCATGACCCAGTATTCGCTGAATATATGGAAGGATGCCATGACGACCGCAATCGAGGGCAAGGATCCGGCACATTTCTAAACAGATATTAAAATCAATTGTGGCGGAATTGTTAAATTTAAACCATAGCGCAGGACCCCGGGCCAAAAGGCTTCGGGGTCCGGTTTTTTCGCTGAAATGTGATCGAAATGTGAACAAGTTGTAACAGACTTGACAAAGCCGTCCAAGGAATGTATGATTGCACTTGTAACAAGCGTAACAAATTTGTAACAAGTTAAATCGCATTCCTTTGGAGGCTTATTTAAATGAATTTTAATCGTAAAGCAGGTAGACTTACAGCACTGGCTCTTGCAGCAGGCAGCCTGATTGCAGGTTCCGGTATTACTGCAAATGCAGCTCCTCTGGCAGGCGCCACTAAGACGACTGCTTCGACGTTAACAACTCTTTCCGGTTCGGACTTAATGACCAGCACCGATACAAGTTCCAATACGATTTCCGGTGTGACAGAAGTCCTTGCCAAGATGGTTTCTTCATCTGAGCAGACCGCAAGTAAGCAGGCCAATGATGATACACAGGTCGCTGCTTCTGAGACAGCTGACAGCACAGCAGATACAACAGCAGAAGATCAGGCAGCAGCCCAGACTTCCCAGTACGCCAATATCGGTGTTGCAAATGTTACGGATTTCGCCTATATCCGTACCGCAGCCGATGCAAACAGTGATTATGCCGGAAAGATCTACGCCAACCAGGTAGCAACCGTTGACGGAGAAGAGGGTGACTGGTATCATGTTACATCCGGCGATGTAACGGGTTATATTTCCGAGCAGTATCTGACCGTCGGCGATGCCGCCAAGGTCCAGGCTGCAGCAACCACAACTGCAACCATCAATACCACAACCCTTAAGGTTCGTACCGCAGCAGATCCCAATGCTTCTGTCCTGACCATGGTAGCAGGAACCACAGAGCACACGGTTACTGATACTTCGACCGCCGGCTGGGTTAAAATCCAGACCGATGAGGGCGAGGGCTATGTTTCCGCTGATTATGTAAGTCTCGCATTAAATTACAGCTATGCCGAGTCCAAGGCTGCTGAAGAGGCACGGATTGCAGCCGAGCAGGCAGCAGCTGCCGCAAAGGCCGCCGCAGAACAGGCTGCAGCAGAGAAAGCAGCTGCAGAAAAGGCCGCAGCTCAGAAGGCTGCCGCACAGAAGGCAGCAGCAAAGAAGTCTTCTTCCACAACGAAGTCTTCCAGCTCCAACTCTTCCAGCTCTTCTTCCACTAAGAGTGTCAGCGCACCGTCCGGATCCAGCGGATCTTCGATCGTTTCCTACGCAGCACAGTTTGTCGGCAACCGTTACGTCTATGGCGGAACCAGCCTGACCAACGGATGTGACTGCTCCGGCTTCGTTATGAGTGTCTTCGCTCAGTTCGGTGTCAGCCTTCCTCATTCCTCTTCCGCAATCAGAAGCTGCGGAACCGGCGTCAGCGTATCTGATATGCAGCCCGGCGATGTCGTATGCTACAGTGGCCATGTCGGAATCTATGCAGGAAACGGCCAGATCGTCAATGCTTTAAACAGCAGAGCCGGCATCACCTACACCAATGTAAACTATGCTCCGATTGTTGCTGTAAGACGGATGAAGTAAAGCGGATTAAGTAAGGCGGAATCCTAAAGGCAGGAATGGAATCTGCTGAATGCGTGATGAAGCATTCGGATGGATGCAAAAATCTTAATAAACTCCATAAAAAACAGAACTGCTGCAGAACCAGGAATTGGATCTGCAGCAGTTTTTATTGTTCTTTGGGATTTAATTATAGCTGTCTGGGGAATTCGGATTTAAATGGAATGGGATTAGCATTTCTCTTCAAAATCGATGCCTAACCAGTAAAGTCTGAATCCGGCACCGTGATTCATTTCTGCTCTCAGCTCTCGTATGGCCGGATCCGATAAGTCACGCCGAGTTCCTTACAGATGGCCGCGCAGCGGTCCTCGTCTGCCTTGGAAATCGTGGTGGAAACCGTGGACATAACAACGTTCGGTACGTATTTCTTCGCTTCTCTGGCAAAATCCAGCATAGCCTGGAAGGACATGGGCCCGAATTTGGGCCGGACAAGGCGGTTGTACTCCTCGGCATTCGGTGTATTCAGGGAAATGGAGACCGTATCGATCCTTCCCTTCAGATCCGGACAGATGTCTCTCCTGTTGATGAGACAGCCCAGTCCGTTGGTATTGAGACGGATCGGGTTCGGATAAAGGGCCTTCAGCTGGTCAGATACCTCTACAAGGACCGGAAATGCCTCTGTAGGCTCTCCAAAGCCACAGAAGACTATTTCATTGAATTTGGAGGGATCAAGCTTCTTTACGGCGCTCAGGACCTCAGAAGCCGTAGGCTCATGATCCAGCCAGAGCGAATCGGACTCACCGACCCGGTCCATATTCTGTCTCAGACAGAAGGTACAGGCGCAGGGGCAGCGGTTGGTCAGGTTGATGTAGAGGTTGTTGTAGACCTTATAGGCAATTTCTTCCTTACGCACCTTTCTGTCGGTGACCTTTTCGACTGCTGGTTTCTCGGTTACTGCTGTATCCATACGAAAACCTCCTTTTTACGAAGATTCATTACATTCTATCAAATCTATTTAAAATATATTATATACAATAACTATATAATCTATCATATAAATCTAATCTATTATAAATATCACTTTTATATCATACATATAAATAACCTCTGAGATATACAGGAAAGGGAATAAACCGAAGCGGGCTGTGCCGGAAAGCATCCGCTTCCTGCACAGGCATCAGATTCAGCATCCGCCTGCTCATTCTATTCAGTTTCTTTTCAAAGAATCCGTTTATCGCATGTGATTCAGTTCCTCTTCAAGATGCCGCCTACCTCAGATTCCTCAGCTCTTCTTCGAAGGCAACTCCGTCTTCAGGCGGAATCTCAAGCTCGATGGATCGTTGGATGCACTTCTGAATGAAGTCGGATGCCTTTTCAACCGATTCATTTAGTGGCCGTCCATTGACTGCGTCCGCAATCAGAATCGATGCGAAGATGTCTCCGGTTCCGTTCCGGGAGCCGCCAAGGCGGGGCTTTCGATCAAGGCCGGTCAGGCCATCATCATAAATATAGTTCGTTACGAAATCACCATCCGGAATGCCGGAGATTACGATCTTCGAAGGTCCGAGAGAAGAGATTTTCTCTGCAAGATGATAAAGCTCGGCCTCGGTCCATATTCCCTCATGAAAGTCCGTGCCGGTCAGAATACAGGCTTCGGTCAGATTGGGTGTTGTGAGGTCTGAAAGAGCGACTAGTTCCCTGATTTTATCACAATGCTGATCAGAAAAGACCGGGTATCTCTTTCCGTTATCTCCCATGACCGGATCGACCAGCACAAAAGTACTGTCATCACGGAAACGGCGGATAAAAGAAGCGGTCAGATCTGCCTGCTGCATGGAGCCTAAAAATCCGGTGGCGATACCATTGAAGCGGAGATTCAGTTTCTCCCATTCTTTTTCATAAGCCTCGAAGTGATCAGTGAAATCATAGAGATAGTAGCTGTCAAAGCCTGTCTGATTGCTGAGAACCGCAGTCGGAAGGAAGCAGCACTGAATGCCCATCTCGGAAATAATGGGCAGGGAAACGGCGACAGAACAGCGGCCAAAGCCGGTCAGATCATTGATCACGGCGATTTTCTTCTGGTGATTGTGAATGTCGTTTTGAAGCATTGTTTCTCTTTCTGATTAATACCGCAGGAAAGCGATAATTTCCTATTTTACGGTTAGTTTATATTTCTTTTTCCATTGATTATACTCAAAAACTGAATATATAATATATCCAAATGATAAATGAAAGATAAGACCAGACGAACTTGAGAAAACAAGCTGTTTCAATGATGAAAATTCGATTCTGTATGTGGATGACAGGATAATAATCATTGATCCGGAGAAGAGGTAGGTTATGAAATCAGGGAAAACAGGGATGAAAACGAAAACGGCAGACGTAGAAATAAAGAAAACAGAAGAAGTAAAAGACGCAGGGGCAAAAGAAGTAAGGGAAGCAGTAGAAGAAGGAAAAAACAGAAAAAACCTGGCTTACATGGAGCTCTACCGTTTCCTGCGTGGCCAGATCATATCGGGCGCTTTCCCCTATGGAAGCAAGATTCCGTCCAAGCGGCTTCTGGCTTCGGACCGGGGCGTCAGCGTCATCACGGTTCAGCACGCCCTGGCCCTTCTGGAAGACGAGGGTTTCCTTCAGGCCAAGGAGCGGAGCGGCTATTATGTCAGCTATAAGGCAAATGAATTTCTGACCTCGCAGAATTATAGAAGAAAGCAGAATCCAGGCGAGCGGGCAGATTTTCAGACAGCTGTCAGGAACAGTACTTACTACGACGCAGAAGAGGAGTTCCCCTTTTCGACCTATGCCAGGACGGTCCGCCGGGTTTTAAGCGAGCGACAGGAGGCAATCTTCCAGAAGTCGGAAAACCAGGGCAGCCTGGAGCTTCGGACAGCCATAGCCCGCTATCTGGGCCGGGTCCGGAATATGCAGGTAAATGCAGACCAGATCGTGATCGGATCCGGAGCCGAGTATCTCTACGGTCTGATTTCCATTCTGATCGGCGCCGGAAAAACGATTGCAGTTGAAGACCCTTCCTACCAGAAGATCCGCCGGGTCTACCAAACCCACGGCCTGAAAATCGAGCCGCTCCGTATGGGTGAAGAAGGAATTCTGTCCAGTGAACTGCGGCGGTCCCGTGCCAATGCCATGCACGTCACGCCTTTTCACTCTTATCCGTCCGAGATTTCGGCGACGGTTTCCAAGAAAATGGAATACTTAAGCTGGGCCAGGAAAAGAAAGGCCCTTCTGATCGAAGATGATTATGATTCGGAATTCTCCATGCTGGGAAAGAGCGAGGATACGCTTTTCTCCATGGAGCCGGAAAAGACGGTAATCTACCTCAATACTTTTTCCCGGACCATTTCTCCATCGGTCCGAATCGGATATATGATTCTGCCCGGGCAGAGGACGGCGGAATTTCTGGACCGGATTGGCTTCTATTCCTGTACGGTGCCGGTTCTCGACCAGTATGTCCTGGCGGAGCTGATTCGGGAAGGCGACTTTGAACGCCATCTGAACCGGGTACGGCGTAAGCGGCGGAGGGAGAAGGCCTGCGACAGACAGTGAAAGCTGAGCAGAAATCATCAGCATGGTCTATATTTAGACAGGACAGAAGAGTGGAAGATCAGGACGGATTGACGTTGTGCTCCTCGTAATAGCCGCAGGAGTGGATGTTGGTGAAGCCCATTTTCCTGAGCTTCTTTACGATCGCCTTGGGCTTGTGGTAGTAGCTTCCGTAAACATAGACCAGTGTCTCTTTGTTCCGGATCCTGTGCTCGGCCAGATCCAGTCGGTTATAGGGAATGCTGATGGCACCGGCAACGTGATGCTTGTCATAATCGTCCTTGGAGCGGACATCTACAAGGACAGCATTCTTGGTAGTCCGGACGATATTGATTCCTTCGTTGATGGTCTTCTTTTCCTGACGGTCAAACAGAGACATGGGCTTCTCCTTTCCATTAACAAAAAACGCATCGGAAATTCCGATGCGTAAAATTCGTAGTTCGTAGGGGAGTCGAACCCCTGTTTTCGCCGTGAGAGGGCGACGTCTTAGCCACTTGACCAACGAACCATGTGATGTCTTTTAACTGCAATTCCGATAAAAGACTTTTTGCTGCGGAGCCGATCCGATTTGACCTCTCAGCGACACAACAATGAGCATTATATAGGAAGTTCAATGAGAATGCAAGCACTTTTTTTACGTTTTTCAAGCGCCCCCCTTTTTCTTAGAAACTGACTCGGAAATCAAATCAGCAGATTTCCATATGGAATACCGGCGGTTTTCCTTGCATCTGGTTCGAAAATTGAGATAATGAAATCAGCAGTCGACTGTTAGAAAATTATGAGGAGGATGCCATGGATTACGAAAACGTTTCCAAAGAAGAGGAAAAAATCATTGAGACTGAGTGTCGGAAACACTCCCACCAGCTCTACTATTGTCTGGGCAGAAATGGGGCCAAAAGGCTCTTGGTAAAGTTCTTCGATCTCGAGGAAGACGCCGAAATCTGGGCAGAAATCAATGGTTCTAAGGTGGAGAAAAATCCGCTTTTTAAAAAACTGGTCAAAAAATGAACAAGGATGGCCAATTTATTGGTCAGAATGAATAACACTTAAAAAAATTTAAGTTATGAAAAATGCCGAATTTTTACGGCAAATTTACAATTTCGGAGGAATTAACCCGGGAAATGAGAGTCTCATAGTTTCCTAAAAAGCCCGGTTTTCAGGCCTTCTATAGGTATTGAACCATGTTTGTGCAAAATTTCAGATAAACCACGGTTGTTTCTTTAATTTCGCTGATTTTTCGCATATAATTAAACTGAGATATTCGGAATAGATTGTCAGACTAGGCATTGAATCCATAAAATGCCTGTCAGAGACATGGGAACGTTTCCGAACACGGTTTCGATATTTATTTGAATAGATCTTAGAAAACCTTATGAATGGGGAGGAATTTATGAGAAACAAGAAGAGCAGGAACATTTTCCGCTGTTCGGCTGTGTTGGCGCTTACGGCAGCGCTGACTTTGTCTTCGCCGATCGCATCGGTATCTGCAGCGTCCGTGAATACCTATGTCCAGTCATCTGCAACAGAGGCGGCTCACAGTTGTGTCATTCGTCTGATTAATGTTGATTCCAAAGATACTTTAAAAACCTATTATGGTAATGTCGGTGATTCCTATGGTCCGGAACAGGCCATCCCGGTTCGTGACACATATTTCGATGGAACGACCGACTATGATCTCTGCGATGAAAATGGAAATCTGATTTCATCTCAGGATGCATCTTCCAAGATTTCCGGCAAGATCACGGATCAGACCAAGGAACTGAACTTCTATTATAAGGCTCACACAGAGACAAATGCAGACCGGCAGATCACTCTCCGGGCTGTCACCAGTGATGGCGTCGTACTGAAGGAAGCAAGCCTGACCATAAACCAGGATCAGACCATTGATCCCAGTGAAAAGCTCGGCGCTTCGTTCACTTACAGCGGTGTCAGCTACGAGGCTCCGTCCAAGAGCTTTGACATCTCCTATTCCGGGGACAGCGTTCAGAAGATTACCTATCAGAAAACAAAAAATTCCTCAGATCAGTATTATGTCACAGTCAATTATGTGGATGAAGCAAATCCCAAGACGGCCGTTACGTCGAGAACCTTCTATGTAAATGGTAAGGACTATGTCTTCACTGCACCCAAGGTTTTTTCGGTGAAGGAAAATGACAAGTCTGTGACCTATGTTTTCGATAAGTCGAAAAACGGAAATTCCTATACCATCAATCACAAGCTTTCTTCTACCAAGAGAGAATATACCGTTTACTATGAAAAAGAAGAAAAGCAGTCCGGTCCTCTGACCTTTACGGTTCTTCAGTATGATTCCTATTCCAATGAGTGCATCGGTGTCGTTCAGAAGGAAGTTGCCAAGGGAAAGAGTGTAAGCTTCGATCCCAAGGCAAATCTGCCGAAGAAGACCAGCGACTACAGCTACAAGGTCAATTCCTCCTTCGATAAAACCATAACTTATAAGTATGGAAATCCCAACCGGACGGTCTACATTTATTATGACCGCTATGATTCCAAGGATCCGGACAAGTACTCCACCAAGGCCAGAAGCCGTGAGGTGACCTTCCGCTATCAGGCAGTGGACGATACTGTCGAGGGACATGAGATCTTCCCCGATCAGGCGACGACGAAGATGACGGTCTGGTCCAATAAGGATTCCGACTTCAGCCTGCCGCAGGAGATCACAGCCGGCGGCCAGACCTACGTCCTGATCCAGGGCCAGGTCAATCCGGTGGAGATCAGCTACTATTCTCCGAGAGATACCTATACCTTCTATTATAAGAACAAAAACGATGTGAACTTCTACACGATCCGGACGGAGACGACCGAAGAGGTAGAGGTTGTCGATAACAATGTCACATGGACCATCATTCCGGGCATCACTCGTGTGATCATCACCAATCAGACCACCGGCGTCACAAACACGGTCGGAACCTTCGGACTGAACGGTCAGGCAATCGGCGGAGCCGGCAATGGCGGAAACGCAGCAGGCAATGCCAATGGAAACGCGAATGGGAACGCCAACGGAACAGACAATGCCGGTCAGGCCGGAGCCAATGATCAGGCCAACGGCGGAAGCGACCAGAGCGTCGACGGAATCGACAGCAACGAGATTCAGACACCTCGTGGAAATATAGACCTGGACAAGAATACTTCCACAGCGAAGCCGATCGGTATCATTATTGCAGTTATTGCTGCAGCAGGAATTCTTGCAGTGCTTTTAATCTTCTTCTTAAGAAAGAGGAAGCACCCGCTGAAGAGTGTGAGTGAAGATGTGACAGGGGAGGATGATAGAGATGAAAAATAAGTGGAAAGGACTTTTATCAAAAGAGATACCGCTCAGCGTTCTGAAGAAGACACTGGCACTTCTTCTGGCTGTCCTGATGGTAGTGACCAGCGGGGATTTCTCGGGGTTGTATTCGGATGGCGTAGTTCGGGCAGAAGAAAGTAATCCTAATCAAATAAGTGCAAATTTTACTGTTTCTGACACCGATAATCAGAATAAGTTGCAGAATGTTCCATTTACAGAATTTGCTGATCATGTGAATGACAAAGATGTCCTGGGAAATGCTTGGAATTATGGAATCACTGCAAACACTTGGCAGAAGGATAATCATGCCGAGACTAATTTCGCTGTAAAGAAATTAATAAATAATAGTTCTTCTACGGGGATGACTGAAAAGTCAGAGGGTAGTGATAGTGCAGAATGTTTAGTTGGAATAGTTCAAGGGGATAATGGTCTAGATCTTTCTGGAAAAACACCGTTGACGATTACTGTGCCTGAGGAGGAACAGGCGAAATTACACCAAACAGGTGGTGTTCCAATCAAATTCATCAATGATACATATGACAATATTTCCCAGAAGATTCAGAAAATGTTGGACTATGTAAGTCGGAAGGGAGCTGAACTATTAAAAAAGGACTCTATTGAGAACTACACTCAGATTGAAGGAGGACAAAATAAGCCAATTCTTGACTTTACATCGGATGATACATTAAAGCCTAAGAGTTCGGATGAAACAAAAACGATATATATCAATGTGGATCAGTGGATAATATCGGATGATGGTAAAGGGAGCCAGACCACACTGGCTGATTGTTTATCACAAAATGGATTCGTAACCATAAAAAAATACTGGAATCAGGTACTGGTTTTTAATTTACATAATGAAAACATTACTCTTAATAAGATTAAGGTAACAAATGTTGCTTCAGATGGCACAGTAGAGCAGCCTATGGACTCATCCAATCTTGCTAATGTATCAACTAGTAAGATAGATATTGCTAGTACTTTAATCTTTAATATGCCTAATGCGAAAAATGTTACGCTTAATGATTCTTGCGGTATTTTCATGGCACCAAGCGCAATTGTTACGTGCACAGGTGTAGATGGTGGTTGGTTAGTAGCAAATGAAGCAATAACACAAGCAGAATGGCATTTTATAAATGGAAAGTTACCGGATACATTCTCTGACGGTTCTATTCAATTCAAGGCAAAAAAGTATGTCAATGGAGGAGATCCAGGAAATAAGCAATTTTCTTTTTCCCTTAAGAAACTTAACAATGGACAATGGCAAAATATACAACCACCAGTTCAAAATTCGGGAACTGAAATAGAATTTAATCCAATCAAATATACATATAACGATGTAAAAGGTAAACAAAATATAGTAGATTATTATCTCATTTCGGAAGAAGATCAAACGGTTGATGGTATTTTATATCACCCAGAACATTCGGTTTACTATGCTAAAGTTACGGTAAAACCCTATACTTCAGATAATAATAACAATACAAAGAATTATGGAGTAGTTACTGACGTTCAATATTTTGAGGATCAAGAATGTAAAAAACCTTATAGTGAAAGTATACCTAAATTCAATAATAAGTCGGTTCAAACCAGTATAAGTTTCACCGGAAATAAGACCTTGGTTGGACGCGATCTAAAAGAGGGCGAATTCAGCTTTTCTCTGAAGGAGACAAAAGAGGATTATAAGACACAGATAGATACATTTAAACCGATGGAAGCCAAGAACACGGCAGGAGTAAATCAGCCGAATATTGGATCGGTCGGGTCTTTTACCTTCAATGAGATCACCTACACCAGTGCAGGAGAGCATTATTATGTCATAAGTGAGAACATACCAGAGGGTGCTGTCCAGGGAGAGGATGGAACCTATACAAAGAACGGCATTACATATGATGGACATGAAGTGAGAGTTCATGTAAAAGTCCAAGATGATGGTCCGGGAAAGCTTAAGACAATCCCAACGTATTATGATAAGGACGGAAACGAACTGACGGGAGAGCAGTCGATTGCCTTTACGAACACCTATAATGCGACCGGAAGCATTCAGTTCAAGGGAACGAAGACCCTGGTA
>JAQYBF010000088.1 GCA_029338875.1 Lachnospiraceae bacterium | reverse complement strand
TCTCTTCTTCTGCCCAAAGGAAAGTGCGCTTACCGGCCAGTTTCTGTAAGGATAAAGGCCGCAAATTTTCAATGTCTCATAGACCCTTCTTTTGATCTCATCTTGCGGAACACCTCTGACAGAAAGCCCCAGTGCAACCTCATCATAAATCATCGGCTTACTGATCATCTGATTGGGGCTCTGCATGACATAGCCGATCTTTTCACCCCGTTCCCTGATCGTAAGACCTGAAATATCCTTGCCATCTAACTTGATGATGCCTTTGTTCTCTTTATAGAAACCGCAGAGAATCGAAGCCAGGGTGGATTTTCCTGCACCGTTCTTTCCGACCAGAGAAATCATCTCTCCCTTTCTGATAGAGAAGGAGATATCCTTCAGCACCTGTTTTGTATCATAGGCAAAGGTGATACCCTTGGCTTCCAGGATAAAATCATTGGTGTTCGTTCTCTTTCGGATTGGCGCCTTTTTATACCACTGACGAACCTTCTTTGCATAAGGCGCAATATTTAAGGTCTCGACATGAGACGGATGATCCTTGGCGGAAACGATTCCGCCTGCATGCTTAATGGCGGATAGATAAAGGGGCTCACGAATTCCGAGATCCAGGAGAATATTCTGTTCAAGCAGACTGTCCGGATCCTGATCCGCAATCAGCCGGCCCTGGTCCATGACGCAGACACGGTCCACATCCCGATACAGGACATCCTCAATCCGGTGCTCGATGATGAGAACCGTGAGATCCTTTTTCTTCATAAGATCATCGATCAGGGCGATGGTATTCTTACCGGTGGCCGGATCGAGATTGGCCAGAGGCTCATCGAAAATAAGAATGTCGACATCATCCACGAGGACACCGCCCATGGAAACCCGCTGTTTCTGACCGCCTGAAAGTTCTTCCGGCGAATGATCAAGGAAATCGGTCATTCCTATGATCTCTGCGGTCTCATTAACCTTTTGAAAAAGGATATCCTGTTCTACAGCATCATTTTCCAGAGCAAAGGCAAGATCTTCAGCTACAGTCAGGCCAATGAACTGACCATCGGTATCCTGCAGAACAGTTCCCACTTTTTTAGACATTCCAAAAACTCCGAGCTTGGCGGGATCCTCCCCGCAAACCCGGAGTTTACCAGTGCATTCACCGGGAATGGAACAGGGAAGAAGCGCATTGATCAGATGCGCAATTGTAGATTTCCCCGAACCGGATTGTCCTGCAATCAGGACTTTTTCTCCCGGATAAATTTTCAGGTTGATATCATGTAAGGTGGGTTCTGTCTGAGACCGATATTTGAAAGAAAAATTCTCAAATTCTATAATCGGTTCCATATAAACAAAACTTTCTATTTCTCAAATACAGTAAATAAAGACAAATCAGTCTTCTGCTTTCAGACCGGTCGATTTGCCAGCAATCTTAGAATATGCGGCAAGAAGAATGGATCCCAGAATGCCGATGATGATGATATTGCCGATGAAGGCAAAGACACCCTGAATAAATACCTTATTGGCAGGCTCTGCATAAACAAGAATATCAAGAACAGGTGCAACAACAATCCAGGCAATGGCATTGGCTACGACCTGTACAACATTGAAGAGAACGATTTTCGAAGCCGTAAATCCGCCCTCTTTGACAGCAAGTTTCTTCTTTGTGAGACCAACAGCGATACCAACAATTGCTTCCGGGAATACCCAGCTCCACCAAACACTTCCATACCAGATTGCATCACCGAGTGCATGTCCTACCAACCCGATGACTGCTCCGACAACCGGTCCGAAGATTGCGGAGAAGAAGGCTAAAATTGCCATTCTGGGCTGAAGAGATGTATTGGGGATTGGGAAAGGAATCTGAACCATCGTAAGCACTACAAAAAGTGCTGTACCAATACCCATCGCTACGACTTGTCGAATGCCAAATTTCTTATCCATTTTCTTTTTCCTTCCTTCCAAATCGCTTGAGGCAGCTCTGATCAATTGCTGCCGTTTTCAATAAAATGGGATAAACAAAGTAAAACCCATGTCAGTTATTATATATTTTTTCAACATGGGTTTCTACTTTGTATTAAATTTTATTCTTATACTGCTCAGAAATCAAACATGCTTCGGCAGGGTCACGATAAAGGTCGAACCTTCGCCTGGCCTGGACTGGACATCGATCTTACCGCCATGAATCATGACGGCGTGCTTTACAATCGAAAGTCCCAGGCCGGTGCCGCCGATTTCCTTGGAATGGCTCTTGTCCACTCGATAGAAACGCTCGAAGATCCGCTTCTGGTCCGCTTCCGGAATACCGATTCCGTTGTCCTCGACCGTAAGGCAGATGTCCTTGTCATCCGACTTTACATCGACATGAACCTTTCCGCCCTCCTGGGTGTACTTGATGGCATTATCGATCAGATTGGAAACCATGGTCTGGAGGAGCGGCTTCTTGCCGCGGAGAACTGCCTTCTCTCCGGACAAATGTAAACCGATGCCCTTCTTTCCTGCTTCCTCCACATACTGCTCAACAGAAGTTTTGGCCAGATCATAGAGATCGGTCTCTTCCCAGTCAATATCACCTGCGCCCTCATCCAGATGGGACAGGCTGATGATATCCTGAACCAGACGGATCATCCGCTGAGTCTCCTGATAGATGCGTCCGGCACAGTCCGGAACGGCATCTTCATCGATCATCCGGTTCATCATGAGTTCCGCATAGCCGGAAATCGCATGTAAGGGCGTCTTCAGCTCATGAGAAACATTTGCGGTAAATTCCCGCCGCATGGACTCGGCCATTTCCCGGTCGGTGACATCATACATCATGACAGCCACACCAATTACAGCAGAATCTCCGTCTCTGGTGATCGGAGCCACATTGATCTGGTAATTCCTCTCATGAATATTCAGAAGCCGCTCGGCTTCCGTGCCTTCCATGGCGGATTCGATCAGATTGACGAGGTCCAGGTTTCGGCAGATCTGTAAGAGATTCTCTCCGTCCTTGTAATCCTGAATATCCAGGATTTCCTTGGCTGCCTGATTCAGGCTCACTACCCGTCCGTCCCGGCGGAGAATGATCATGCCCTCGCTCATATTTCCGAGGATGGTATCGAGCTCTCTCTGCTTCTGCTTCAGATCCAGTTCCTTATCCCGAAGCTCTGCCTGCTGGCTTGCGATCCGACGAAGGAGAGGGGAAAGCTCATCGTATTTCTCATTTTCCAGGGGATGATCGAGATCCAGCTGATTGAGAGGCTGGACGATCTTCTTTGCCAGCCGGCTGGAAAGGAAGAGAGCGAAAATTCCAAGAAGAATCAGAATGACAACTGCCGGCTGGATCATGCCTAAGAGAATGGTCAGAACTGAATTCTGGGTAATGGAAACCCTTAAGACCGTACCGTCCGAAAGACGCTTGGCCGCATAGAGCATGCGCTCGGTCAGGGTATTGGAATAGCGGGTGCTCTCGCCGTAGCCGGAAACCGAATTCAGGGCTTCCTTGACTTCTTCCCGGTTTTTGTGATTGGACATGGTCCTGGGATCCGAAACGGAGTCATAGAGAACCGTTCCGTCGGAATCGATCCAGGTAATCCGGAGGTCATCCTTTCTCACCGAATCCAGATAGTCGGTTCCGTTATCCTCGACGCCCTGGACAGCCAGATTTAACTGGGAAATGAGCTGCTTATGGGATACATTTCCCATATAATCATAAAGAATGCCGAAGATCAGACCGATTGTGACGAAAAGAACCAGAATTGAAGTCCAGAAAATCGAACGAAATATTTTACGACTCACGTGGCACCTCCATTCGGTAGCCGACGCCTCGCACGGTCTTGATCATGCTGCCGGCATCGGAAAGCTTGGTGCGGAGGGTTCCGATATGGACATCCACGGTTCGGGATTCGCCCTGGAAATCCTCGTTCCATACAATGGTCAGAAGCATTTCCCGGGAAAAGGCCTTGCCCGGATTTGTCATAAAAAGATGCAGAAGGTCGTATTCCTTCAGCGTCAGCTCAACCTCTTCGCCGTTGACATGAACCGTATGCTCGACGGTATTCATTTCAATGGGTCCGGCCGTAAGGATTGGCTTGTGACTGGGATTCCTCTTGGACCGCCGTAAAACCGCCTTGACTCTCGAGATCATTTCCATCATGCCGAAGGGTTTGGCCAGATAGTCATCCGCACCCAGATCCAGGCCGATGACCTTGTCGTATTCGGTTCCCTTAGCAGTCGCCATGATGACCGGTATATCCTCGGTTGTCACGAAGGAACGGAGCTTCTTCAAAACGGAAATTCCATCCTCACCCGGCATCATAATATCCAGGATTATAAGCTCCGGAATGGTATCCTTCATGGCCTCCCAGAAATCCTTTGCATTGGCAAAGCCCTCCGCCTGATAACCGGCGGTTTTCAGGGTATAGACCATGAGCTCACGGCTGCTGACATCATCCTCCACACAGAATATCATTCGCTTTTACTCCTTCTTGTCTTCTCTTCTGCCCGTAATGGCAAATGTAACCCAGCCCGCAACCCGTACGGCGTGGTCACCAATCCTCTCCAGATATTTGGCAATCATGAGAAGATCCAGAACGCTGGTTCCATAGGCCTTGATATCCTTGGCCTCCACCTTCTCATTCATCTTTTGAATGTCCTGAATCAGAGCCTCGCGGACATGATCAAAGCAGGTGTCCACCTTGTCATCGGAAGCAATGACCTGTCTTGCCAGATTGGCATCCTGATGAACGAAGGCATCGATACTTTTGGAAACCATGCCCATGACATTTTCCGCCATGTCACGCATACCTATATTATCGTCCACCTGGCGGATCGTGTCCATAGTCACGATTTCTGCGATATCTGCGGCCTGGACACCGATTCTTCTCATATCGGTGATCATTTTCAGGGCGGAGGAGATTCTCCTTAAGTCCGAAGCCACCGGCTGCTGGCGGAGAAGAAGGCGGAGGCAGAGGCTCTCGATCTTCCGGTCTTCTTCATTGATCTGATCGACCAGATCCGGGACTTCCTTTGCCATCATGAGATCATGCTGGAGAAGGGAGACGCAGGCCTTCCGGATCGCATATTCACACATCATTCCTAATTTTGTCAGCTCTTGGTTCATCTCCTCAAGCTGCTCGTCGAAAACAGAACGCATCAGCCAAACCTCCCTGTGATATAATCTTCTGTCCTCTTGTCCTTGGGCATGGAGAAAATCTGTTCACTCTTACCGAATTCCACCATTTCACCCAGAAGGAAGAAGGCGCAGTAGTCGGATATACGGACCGCTTGCTGCATGTTATGAGTAACCATGATAACGGTATATTTTTTCTTGAGTTCGAGACAGAGCTCCTCGATCTTGCCTGTGGAAATAGGATCCAGAGCGGATGTGGACTCGTCCATGAGAAGGATATCGGGTTCCACGGCAAGGGCTCTTGCGATACAGAGTCTCTGCTGCTGGCCGCCGGACATGCCCAAAGCGCTGGTCTTCAGACGATCCTTGACCTCGTCCCAGATGGCTGCGCCGCGGAGCGATCTTTCGACGATCTCATCGAGCTTGACCTTGGAATGGATGCCGTGGATCCGGGGACCGTAGGCGATATTGTCATAGATGCTCATGGGGAAGGGATTGGCCTTCTGGAAAACCATGCCGATCCGCTTCCGAAGGAGGGTGACATCGACATTCTTGTCATAGATGTTCTGACCCTCATACTTGACTTCCCCGGTGATCTTCACATTGTTGACCAGATCATTCATCCGGTTCAAGGTCTTTAAGAAGGTGGACTTGCCGCAGCCGGAAGGTCCGATCAGGGCAGTAATCTGCTTCTCCGGAATCTGAATGGATACATCCTTCAGAGCGTGGTGATCACCATACCACAGGTTCAGTTTATTTGCTTCGATTGCATACTTCATAATTTTTTCCCTATATTGTCGATTTCGAAGAAATCGGGACCTAC
>JAQYBF010000087.1 GCA_029338875.1 Lachnospiraceae bacterium | reverse complement strand
GCCGTGAGCCGCCTCGCGGACCAGCTTCTTCTGAGGGAGCTTGCCTTCTAGGGTGTCCTTTACGGAACCGGTCGGATCAGCCGCGCCGGAAATCCGCATGGCCTGGTAGACATAGGTACGGCCGGACAGGGGATCCCGGATGGCGCCGCCCAGACAGGTTGCAGCGCCACCGAAAGGCTCGATCTCGGTCGGATGGTTGTGGGTCTCGTTCTTGAAGTTGACCAGCCACTCCTCTTCCTTGCCGTCGACCTTTACGGGAACGACGATGGAGCAGGCATTGATCTCGTCGGACTTCTCCTGGTCGGTCAGCTTGCCCTCTGCCTTCAGGCGCTTGGCTGCGATCAGGGCGATATCCATGAGGCAGACGAACTTGTCGTTCCGGTCCTTATAGAGGACCTTGAAGCTGTCCTTATAATCATTGAAAGTATCTTCGATGGGCTTTCTGTAATAGCCTTCGTCGAATTTTACGGAGGTAAGTTCCGTGGAGAAGGTCGTATGACGGCAGTGGTCAGACCAGTAGGTATCGAGCACGCGGATCTCCGTCATGGACGGATCTCTCTTCTCGTCATTCTTAAAATAGTTCTGGATATGAAGGAAATCCTTGAAGGTCATGGCCAGGTTCAGGGAATCATAGAGTTCCTTTAAGTCAGCCTCGGCCATATCCTTGAAGCCGTCGAGAATCTTGACATCGGCAGGCTCCTTATAGTTGTCCTGGAGGGTTTCCGGCTTTTCCAGGCCGGTTTCGCGGGAATCCACGGGGTTGATGCAGTGCTTCTTGATGGCCTCATATTCCTCATCGGAAATATTGCCCTCGATGACATAGGTCAGAGCAGTCTTAATAACCGGCTCCTCGTTTTCCTTCAGAAGCTTTACGCACTGTACGGCGGAATCGGCTCTCTGGTCGAACTGTCCCGGCAGGGACTCGACGGAGAAGCAGCGGCCTTCGAAATCAAAGGTCTCTTCATAGACATCGTCAACAGGCGGTTCGGAAAAGATGGTCCGAACGGCCTTTTTATAGGTATCATCGGAAATGTTCTCGATGTCGTAACGGTTCAGGACCCGAATGCCCTTGACATCTGTGATGCCGAGAAAGCTCTTGAACTCCTGCATGAGTTCCTTGGCCTTGACTGCATACGCCGGTTTCTTTTCTACATAAATACGTCTGACATTACCCATGGCTTACCTCCAGTGATTGCATGATCAGATCTGTTCGAAGGCAGGGGATTCAAGGATCAGGCTGCTGAAGCCGGGAAAGAGGATTCGAAGATGGAATCCAGGTCCGGGATCAGAATGACTGAGTCAAAAATCCGCCAGCCTGACTTGAGTATAGCACAGAAAAAGAGGGCGAATAAATTATTTGTATTGATTCAACTTATAAGTTTGATTTATATGAAGCCTTGTATTATATTATTTATACTTATATAATGGAAATATAAGAAAATCGTAAATCGGATTGAAAATTTTGATTTAAATTTCTTGAATTGAAAAGTTCGAAAACAGATTGAAAATCTTAATTTAGATTTCATTCATTGGATTCGATAGAAAATTTCCCATAGATTTGCCAGAGAAAGGATCCGCATGGATATCAACTACGAGCTCTATAAAGTCTTCTATTATGTCGCATCTTCCTTAAGCTTCTCGGAAGCCAGCAAGGCGCTCTATATTTCCCAGTCGGCGGTCTCCCAGTCCATCAAGACTCTGGAGAAAAAGCTGGGCCAGCCACTCTTCTACCGGACCACGAAAAAAGTCAGCCTGACTCCGGCCGGCCAGCTTCTGATGAAGCACATCGAGCCCGCCATTAACCTGATTCACCGGGGCGAGGAGACTCTGGCCGACGATGCGGCCATGCAGTTCGGTCAGCTGCACATCGGCGCCAGCGACACCATCTGCCGCTATTTTCTGGTGCCCTATCTGGAGCAGTTTCACAAGGCTTATCCCCAGGTGCCCATCCGGATCACCAATGCCACCTCCTACGGCTGCGTCGAGCTTCTCGAGCATGGAAAGGTAGACCTCATCCTCGTAAATTACCCCAATGCATCGCTTGCGCCTTCCTATATCAGCCAGTCAGTTGCGGAATTCCGCGATGTCTTTGTCGGAAATCCCGACTTCTTCGATTTCCCGGACAAAGCCCTGACTCTGAAAGAGATCAGTCAGTATCCGCTTCTCATGCTGGACCGGAAAAGCACGACTTCGGATTATCTCCACAAGCTTTTCTTAAAGCATCAGCTGGAGCTGATCCCGGATGTCCAGCTATCATCGAATGACCTTCTGATCGACCTTTCCCGGATCGGGCTTGGAATCGCCTTCGTCCCTGATTACTGCATCCGGGAGCGGGAGAAGGAAAATAATAAGGATAAGCACAGCCTCCGGATTCTTCCTATGACAGAAGCCATCCCGACCCGGCGGATTGTCGCAGCCACGGATCCGACCCTGCCCCAGAATTCCTCGGTCAAGGCTTTCCTGGAGCTGCTGCCGAATATCAAGTAAGCTCCAAATATGAAATCTAATCAAACTTGTCGGCATCTGTCATCGGGAATCGTGCTTTCCTCAAAATCGATGTAGAGAAAACCTGAAAATCAGGAATTCGAACATCGGAAATCAAAAAAATGCCCTGATCGATGTCTGGAGTCAGCTGTCTTCGGCTGCATCTCCTTCTGAATTCTCCCAGAAATCAGTAAGCACATCGCCGACCGTATCCACCGTGCAGGTCTTTAATTCTCCCCACTCTCTGGGGAGAATTTTTTTATAGTCCGACCAGAGGAAGCGCTGGTCCAAGAGGAGGATGACGCCCCGGTCCTCTTCGGTCCGGATGACCCGGCCGGCAGCCTGGAGGACCTTGGCCATGCCCGGATAGACATAGGCATAGGAAAAGCCCTCGTTCTTCGTCTCTTCAGCCTGATCGAAATAATCCTTCAACAGATTCTGCTCGATATTGACCTGAGGCAGGCCGGTTCCGACGATAGCCGCCCCGATCAGGCGGTCGGAGGTCAGATCAATCCCTTCCGAAAAAAGACCGCCCATGACGCAGAAACCCAGAAGGCCCTGAGGATGATCTTCCTCGAAATTGGAAAGAAATTCAGCCCGCTCCTCATCCCCCATGCCGGATGTCTGCGCCAGAGTCAGAAGCCCCGGCGGGCAATGGAGAAGAAAGGCCTGGTATACATTTTCGAGGAAGCTATAGGAAGGGAAGAAGGCCATATAGTTGCCGGGCCGGGCCTGGACCATGGCCAGGAGGTAACGGGCATAGCGCTCGTAGATGCCGACTCCGCGCTCCCGGTAGCGGGTCGTCACGTCGGTCCCGATGCAGACCGTAAACTGATCCGGGCTGAAGACCGTCTCAGCATAGACTGCGTACGGATTCTCCTCGGTGCAGAGGAGATTCTTGTAATAGCGGACCGGGAGGAAGGTCGCAGAAAAGAAGACCGCCCCGTTGGACCGATCCAGGCGCTCCTGAAGCTGTCGCGAAGGATCCATGCAGAAAAGATGGATCCGGAAGCTTCCATCCGAGCCGTAATCGCAGTAGATCCGGTAGTGCTCATCCATTTCCTCGGTCCGGTCCAGAAAATTCCGGAGATTAAAATAGAATTCGACCACCTCGTCCCGTTCCGGGAAGGGAATCCGCTTCTCTAAGAATTTCTCCATCTCCGAGGCCAGATTCATGCACTTAAAAGTAAAAGCATCAATCTCCGGGAGGATCAGAAGATTTTTGCAGTCCCTCTTCCACTCCAGCATAGCCCGGTTAACCCGGTCCAGCTGAGTGGCGGCCTTCTTGGCCCGGATTTTCAGGATCTTCTTAATATGAAGGACATCCTCCTTGACCAGGGCCGCCGAATACATATTCCGGCTCCGGTCGACCAGGTTATGGGCCTCATCGATCAGGAAAACCGCATTGGCCCGCTCGCCCTCGCCGAAGAAGCGCTTGAGATAAGCCGTCGGGTCGAAGACGTAGTTGTAGTCGCAGATGATATTGTCGCACCAGGAGGACAGGTCCAGACTGAATTCAAAGGGGCAGACCATATGCTCCTTTGCAAAGTCCAGGATCCGGTCTCTGGTGAAGACATCCGATCCGGTCAGGAAAAGATAGACCGCATCGTTAACCCGGTCAAAATGCCCTTTGGCGTATGGGCAGTCGTCGGGATTGCAGGAGCGCTCTTCCAGAGGGCAGATCCGGTCCTTGGCAGTTAGTTCCACAGTCTTTCCCCGATAGCCTTTGCTTGACAGGAGGTCGATGGTGTCGATGGCCACCTTCTTTGTCACAGACTTTGAGGTCAGATAGAAGATCCGCTCGGCCAGGCCCTCTCCGACCGCCTTGATGGCAGGGAAAAGCGAGGCCAGGGTCTTTCCGGATCCGGTGGGCGCCTGGATGAAAAGCAGCTTATGTTCGAGAATGGTGTGATAGACGGATCCGGCAAGGTGACGCTGGCCTGGTCTATATTTATAAGGGAAATCCATAGCGCGGATGGACTCTTTGGAAAGGGCCTTCCAGTGGATCTGGAAATCAGCCCAGCGCTTGTACTGGCGGACCAGGTCCGAAAACCAGGCCTCCAGCTCATCGAAGGAGATGTCCTCTGAAAAACGGCGGACCTCCTCGGTATCGAGGTTGCAGTAGGTCATCTGGACGAAGACACTTGACAGTTTGTTGGTGAAGCCGATGATGTAGGCGTAGACTTTGGCCTGGGCCAGATGAACCGGGATGGGCTCGTCCATAGAATCGAGGTCCAGGTAGACGCCCTTGATTTCGTCGATGCCGCAGGGGATTTCATCTTTACTTATGAAGATACCATCCGCACGGCCTTCAATCATCAGATCATAATCCTCAAAGGATTGAATGATGGAAAGGGGAACCTCAGCATGATAGTCAGATCCCATGCTCCTCTGGATCTTCCGGTGGATGCGGCTTCCGGCCTGCATGGACTTATAGGGATCTCGGGATCCGACCCGGTCATCAATGTCACCGGAGCGGAGAAGGAATTCGACCAGGTTGCGGACGGAAATATGGAGGACGGGCCTCGTTTGTTCATCTTTCTTCTTATTCATGATTTAAATCATACCACAAGAAGTAAAAAATGACTTGAGGATAAGAATATGCCAAGAGATGGCAGAAAAGCTAGATATGGATAAGATCCGCATGATTAGGAGAATTTAAGACTTCATTGGAATGAAAAAAGGCAAAAAGAAATCGCCCTGTGACCGACACAGGACGAGTGAAAAGATTATGCAGCAACGACGAACTTCGAAGCTTTACGATAGAATGCAGGATCATTCTGCTGGGCAACAACTTCAAGAACACGATTGGTTCCCATGGTCAGAACACCGAGAAGGGACTTGGCATCCAGTGCTACGCTTCCGCTGTATAAGTCAATCTCAAAGTCACACTGAGAAGCGGCGTTGACAAATTCTTCCGCGTCTTCAGCTGAGTTCAGTCTAATATTAAATTTCTTCATGTTTTAGCCTCCTTTTGGCAGGTGAAATGTTTGGAGAAAACGTTCCCGATTTCACAAGCTATAAGCTGCGAACGACATTTCCTTGTTACAGCGTTTAATACTATAACACGTTTAGGAAACGATTTCAAGGAATTTGGTTTCCAATTTGCTTTATAAAGATTAACGACATTAATCCTAATGGTAATAAGTAAAATTAAAGTAAAAATGGAAATTGAGGGAATAGAAAAGAGAAAAATAGATTATAAAAAAATACCGGTGAAAATCTCACCGGTATAACAGGGCCAGAAGGACTTGAACCCTCGACATTTGGTTTTGGAGACCAACGTTCTACCAACTGAACTATAGCCCTTTATCGTTCCTTCACACAGAGAAATTACTTGAACTTCGTAAATCTCTCTTGATCAAGCCTTCGATCGATTAGTAACAGTCAGCTCCATGCCTTACGGCACTTCCACCTCTGACCTATCTACCTTGTACTCTTCAAGGGATCTTATGTCCAAAGGACGGGATATCTCATCTCAGGGGGGGCTTCACGCTT
>JAQYBF010000086.1 GCA_029338875.1 Lachnospiraceae bacterium | reverse complement strand
CGGAAGAAGTTCAAAACGAACGACATCTCCCAGCTTCTCATTGAAGAAATCTACCATTTCCTGACAATCTGCATGTACCTGCTTTAAACATTCTTCTCCGTAGAGATCCTGGCTTCCCGGAATAAAATACAGTTTTTTCATGTTTTCCCTTTCTACTCTTTTCCAGAGTGAACCCCTTTTTGTGATACAAAACGGACCGCTTGTTCCAGCTTCGATCTCCTCTCTTGTATCATTTTTTCACTTGATAATGTAAACCTGGGTTGTATATCTGTCAATATACAATTATTTTATTTGTGCGTATTTATCAATTCTATCTGCTTGTTTTTGTATACTTTTTTGTAATGAAAAGTACATGTACATTTCAAGGAGGGTTACGAAATGCACATGTACTTATGATTCAGTTATTGATACGATCCCTTATTTGTCTAAACCAGCATCAGCTGAGAGCAGCAGCTTTCTTGATCTTCTTTTCTGCCGTCTTCTTCAGGCTGACACCTCCAATCAGAGCCTGCAGCACAATGAAGAAGCAAAGCATGATGGAGAGTACGATACGAACCCACCAGCTGGACAGGGTTCCCTGTGTTGTAATCAAAGATGCGATGGTTCCCTTGATCAAAACACCAAAGAGGGTACCGACAACAGTACCGACACCACCGGAAAGCAATGTTCCGCCAATAACCGCAGCAGAGATCGCATCCATTTCAAGACCCTTGGCCTGTTCTACAAATCCTGCACAGGAATTCAGGCAGAAGAGGAAACCTCCGAGACCGGCGAGGAATCCGTCCAGGACATAGGCCTTCATTTTGGTCCGGTTTACATTTAATCCCATCATAATGGCACTCTGTTCATTACCTCCGATCGCATAGAGGTTGCGGCCGAACTTGGTAAAGCGAAGCATAATGGAAATGAGGACCACGACGACAAGGGCAACGACAACGGTCGGATAGATATAGCTGTTGATCGTTACACCATGTCGGTTGGTATAACCGATGGGAATATACATCTTTTCATTGGCCCAGGCCAGAAAAGTCTTATTCTTAATGGCGATCATATCGGTTGAAATGACAGCCGTAAGGCCTCTGCCGAAGAACATACCGGCCAATGTGATAATGAATGGCTGGATCTTCAAATAGGTTACCAGATAGCCCTGGACCAGTCCGAAAAGCAGGCCGATCACCAGGGACAGGATCAGGGCAGCATATGCACTCATTCCTTTGTTCTGCATGATATCCGCAGAACTCATGCAGACCAATGCGGTCACCGATCCGACGGAAATATCAATGCCTCCGGTGATCATAACAATGGTCAGTCCGCAGGCTATGACGATCAGTCCGGCATTGGAGATAAAGAGATTGAAAAACATCTGAGGTCTTGCAAATCCCCTGCTGTTAAAGATGATCATTCCTGCAATATACATCACGGCAAACATGATGATGGTGATCATGAGGAGAAAGCTTGTCTTTGAAAGTTTCGGTTTCTTAGCCATTTATGCCACCGCCTTTCTCTTGGTATGTCCGGCAATCTTCTTTCGGAAGACAGGGCTCTGAATTACAACGATCACGACAACAACGATTGCCTTGTAAACCGGCAGCTGGTCTGCCGATACATTCATCGCATACAGAGATGTCGTCAGAGCCTGTATGGTATAAGCGCCAATAATGGATCCCATCATATTGAACTTACCACCGCCAAGATTGTTACCGCCAAGTGCAACAGCCAGAATAGCATCCATTTCCATATTCAGACCGATATTATTGGCATCGGCGGAATAGATCCTGGAAGAAGCAACGATTCCGGCTATTCCGGCAAGCAGTCCGCAAATGACATAAGAAATAAACTTAAGGAAGGTGGAATTTAAACCAACCAGACGTGAAGCAGAACCATTGATACCGACACTCTCGATATAGAGACCGAGAGCCGTCTTCTTCAAGATCAACTGCATGACGATCACGGTAAGAATTGCCACAAAAACCGGGGTCGGCACAGGACATTTACCGATATAAGCGCCAAGTACCTTATAAGAGGGCACACGAACATAGGTGATCTGTCCCTTGGTAACGAGCTGGGCGATACCACGGCCGGCTGTAAAGAGAATCAGGGTTGCAACCATTGGCTGAATCTTGAACTTTGCAACCAGGAGGCCATTAAAAGCACCACAAAGGCCTGCAACAAGGATTCCGATCAATGCAGCAAGTACGATCGGCATAGCCAGAGTATTAGTGGAAACTTTTCCTCCGGACAAAAGCTGACAGCAAATGGCTGCGGCAACTGCCATGATCGCACCAACAGAAATATCCTGTCCACCGGAAGCTGCTGTTACCAAAGTCATTCCGACTGCCAGAATAACCAGTTCGGAGCCTCGGTTGATGATATCTATAATATATCCATACAGAACTCCATTATTAATCGATACCTTGAAGAAAGTCGGAGTTTGAATCAGATTGATTAGAAGAACCGCAATCAAACATACGACAGGCATAAAGAGTGGCGTATGCACCAGGCGATTCCAAGTGGATTTTTTTGTCATTTGTTGTCACCTTCCTCTCCGCCTGCGATGGTCTTCATGATTTCAGCCTGATTCAGCTGATCTCCGGAAAGCTCACCGACTTTATAGCCATCTCTTAATACTTCCATACGGGAGCAGGTACGAAGCATTTCCTCGATCTCAGAGGAGATAAAGGTGACTGCCTTTCCCTGATCTGCCAGATCCAGAACCAGTTTCTGGATCTCCGTCTTGGTTCCGATATCTATGCCTCGTGTAGGCTCATCCAAAATCAGATATTCCGGATTGGTCAGGAGCCAGCGGGCAATAATGACCTTCTGCTGATTGCCTCCAGACAGGCTCTTGATCGGTGTCTCCCGGTCTGCTGTCTTGATATCTAAAAGATCAATGAATTTATCCGCCGCATCTTCCATTTCTTTCCGGCTCATAAGATGGAACATTCCCTTCTTGGCCTGAAGCGCAATGATAATATTTTCCCGGACCGACAGCTCGTCGATGATGCCATCCTTCTTCCGATCCTCCGGGAGATAAGCCATGCCAAGATGCATAGCATCCAGCGGTTTATTGATCTTAACCTCCTTGCCATCTACTTTCAGCTTGCCCTGGTCTGCCTTGTCCGCACCATAGATGCAGCGAACCATCTCCGACCGGCCGGAACCGAGGAGGCCTGTAAGACCGATGACTTCTCCTTTATGAATGGTTAGATCGAAAGGATGAATGGTTCCGCTGTGACCCAGGTCATCCGCCTCAATGACAGCCGGTCCTTCCGTATCAACATGGCCTTCATGACCACTCTTAATGTCTGCCAGGTCATCCAGATTTTTCCCAAGCATTTTTGCAACCAGCTGAACACGGGGAAGTTCGGATGCCTTATATTCACCTACCAGTTCGCCATTCCGTAAAACGGTAATTCGGTCGCAGACTGCATAGACCTGTTCCAGGAAATGAGTTACGAAAATAATACCGACTTCCTTGTCTCTTAACATCCGCATGAGACGGAAAAGTTTCTCAACTTCCTCATCATCCAAGGAGGATGTCGGCTCATCCAGTATCAGAACTTTACACTGCATATCGACTGCTCTTGCGATCGCTATCATCTGTTGAACGGCAAGGGAGCAGTCTCCCAGCATCTGATCCGGATCTGCGTCAATCTCCAGTTCTCTGAGAAGGTCCGCAGAACGTTTCTTCACCTCTTTCCAGTCGATCAATCTGCCCTTTCTCGGTTCCCTGCCGATAAAGAGGTTTTCTTTCACCGTCAGATTGGGGCAGAGATTGACTTCCTGATATACCGTTGAGATCCCGTTTTTCTGAGCCTCCTCCGGACTATGATTGACAATATTCTGACCATCCATCACAATGCTTCCTTCTTCCAGGTCATAGACACCGGTCAGGACCTTGATCAGGGTGGATTTCCCTGCGCCGTTCTCCCCCATCAAAGCATGGATCTCACCTTTTCGTAAGGTAAAATCCACATTGGAAAGTGACTTAACGCCTGGGAAAGTCTTGGTGATATTTCGCATTTCCAGGACCACATCCCTATCCATGTTAACTCCTTTCTATTCATGAAAATGGCGTGAGGATCGCTGGTTTACTTCCAACGAAGATCCTCACGCCATCCAACTTCACTCTAAGTCATATTTCTTTATTACATCTTTTTTGAAACGGATCGATCAGTAAGATCTGCTGCTTACAACATCGTCAGTAACAACCGTGATCTGGTAATCCTTGGCATCTCCGCTCTCGCCTGCTGCCTTAACACTCTTAACGGTATCGTCATGAGCGAAAATGGACTCGTCGATGAACTGAGACTTCTCAACCTTCTTACCTGCCTGCAGATTCTTAATGATTTCATCCAGTTTCGGTCCATACAGAGGATTGCACTCGGTGTCCAGAACGATCTTGCCGTCCTTAACATCGGTCAGACCTGCCTTGGTAGAGTCGAAGGACATAACCATGACATCGCCGCCCTTTAAGTTGGTGCCGACTTTCTTTCCGGCAGCTTCCAGTGCATCAATTGCACCAAAGGCCTCATTATCGTTCTCGCAATATACAACATTGAAGTCACTGTTCTGCTTTAAGATGGACTCCATAACTTCCTGACCTTTTGCCTGAGTAAACTCACCGGTCTGCTGAGCTACCAGTTTCCATCCGTTTGCCTTGACTGCATCATTCAGGCCTTCGGTACGGCCAATCTGTGCAGAAGCACCGATGGTTCCCTGGATATCTACGATCTTGATGTCGCTCTGGGCAACTCCCTGAGCATCTGCATACTGTTTCAGCCAGTCACAGGCTTTATTACCTTCTGCCTTGAAGTCCGAACCGATCCTCATGGTATAGAGGCTGTCATCAGAAACATCAACCATACGGTCTACGACAATGACAGGAATACCGGCATCCTTTGCTTCCTTTAATACGGTATCCCATCCGGTCTCTGTAACAGGATCCAGAACAATGTAGTCAACATCCTGCTGAATGAAGTTACGAATTGCTGTGATCTGATTTTCCTGCTTCTGCTGGGCATCATCGAAGATCAGCTTGTAACCGTTTTTCGAAGTGAAGGTATCCTTGACCGACTTCGTGCAGGCGGTTCGCCAGTCAGATTCTGCTCCAACCTGTGCAAATCCGACAGTAACCTCACCACCGGATTTCTTGGCATCTGACTTACCGGAATCCGACTTCTTATTGTTTCCACCGCTTGTAGCGCTTCCGCAACCGGCCAGAACCCCCATTGCCATGACACCTGCAAGTAACAGACTCAAACATTTCTTCTTCATCTAAAAACCCCCTTTTTCTTTGTCGGATACCGCTCCCGGTATCCTGTTTCTATGACTTAGATGAATTCCTTTTGACAATGATAATTATAGGAAAAGTGTATGAATACAGATACAGAATTGCTTTCGATTTTCGTGTGAATTTTTTCCAGGCTTTCGCAAAAAGCCCTCTCTGTTGTCGAATCCTTTCCTGAAAGTGGAATGTTTTTCTGAAAAAGTAGAATATTTTTACAATATCTTCTACCTATGGAAATGAAATAATATTTTCCTTCCACGGGAAAAGAAAAAAGGGGCTCCTCAGAGCCCCTGATGATCCATTTCCTTTGGGATAAGAAGTCTTACCTCCGTCCCGAGATTCGGAAGTGACCGAACCGTAAAACTCATATTCTCGCCATAATAGAGTTTTAAGCGTGCCGCTACATTTGCGACGCCGAATCCGCCATGTCCGTGGTGTCCGATTTCCGGATCCCCGGTCAGAATTTTCTGTCGAAAAGCATCCAGTTCATCCTTTTCCATGCCCCTTCCGTTATCCTGAATAACAAAAAGCATATCGTTATCCCTGGAGCTTCCGGTGACCCGGATAAAGCCCTTGCTTCTCCGATTTCGAATACCGTGATAGATGGCATTTTCAACCAATGGCTGCAAGGTCATTTTTACAATCTTCAAGTTTTCGATCTGTGGATCGATCCGGATCTCATAATCCATAATGTCCTGAAAACGCATATGCTGGATAGCCAGATAACTTTCAATATGTTTCTTTTCATCTGCTACAGGAATGACATCCAGGCCATTTGACAGAGAAACGCGGAAGAAATCCGACAGATACGACAGGATCTGCACCGCTTCTTCCTTTTCACCCGCCTCCGTCAGCCAGACAATGGTATCCAATGTATTATAGAGAAAGTGGGGGTTGATCTCAGCGGTCAGAAGCTTTAGTTCCAGGGACTGCTTCTCTTTCTGCTCCCTGGCTTCACAGGCGATCAGATGTTGGATCTCTCCTCCCATATGGTTGAAGCGGTTAGCCAGGACATCCAGTTCATTTCCATTATCCGTTCGAAGAGTCGTCAGGAAATTCCCTTTGGCAATGCTTTCGGTTGCCTTGCACATCTCATCGATCGGTCGAATGACTCTTTTTGATATATAACGGGAGAGGGCGATATTGAGAAAGACCATGGCAATCAATATGGTCAGCATGATCCGAAGGAAAAGCTGAACATGCCTTGCCACCTGTTGCCGGAGGATCTCTATCTGTGAAGCCTCTTTATAAATATATTCCTGGATGGAATTCTGGATCAGGCTTGTCAGGATCGTGATGTCCATGTTAAACATCTTGATATTGCTGTCATAATGACCGCCCTGGTCTACATTTTTCAAAACATCTGCGACTCTGTTCTCCAGTGTTTTCAACAGGCTCAGGGTGGAATCCAGATCTCTCTCGATCTCCGTATTCTCGTTTCGGTCCTTCAGCTTCTCGAACTTATTCCTCATGTTCTCGATCTGACGGTAGGGATTGCTGTCACCGAGTTTTGCGCGGACGGTATTGTCCGTCCAATGGATGGATCCGACAATGATCTGATACATGACTTCATCCATCTCTTTCTTGAAACTCAGATTATAGCCATTTGCCATGGTGATATTCTGAACGATACTGTCATACTGACGATAGAAATTGAAGAGACTGGCCAGAGTCACCGCCAGGAGGATCATCATTGGAAGGAGGATCCCCCAGATATTCACAAGAATCTGTTTTTGAATACTTGCATTTTTTGTCTTATTCATCCTCGCCCCGGACCTGCTTTCTGTATTCCTTTGGCGTCATATGTGTTGACTTTTTAAAGATAGAGCTGAAGTAGTGCGGGTCTTTATAACCGACTGCTTCTGCAATATCCGTAATTTTCATCGAAGTTGCAGACAATTTCTGCCTGGCTGCTTCCATTCGTCGGTCCGTCAAATACTCACTAAAACCCTGCCCCATCTCTTTTGCAAAGACGGTGGAAAAATGTGCGGCTGACATATCGGCTACAAGCGCTGCCTGGTTCAAGCTGATATCCTCCGAATAATGTTCCCGGATATAGGCACAGGCTTTCAGAATCTGCGGAGAAATACGGCCAACGCCGCTATGATCACGGCCTTGAAGGATCCTTTTTATGAACTCCCGCAGGTATTCCTTGCCGGAATCCAGACTTTCCTCAAACTTCCTTCCTGCCTCTTCTAAAGACCCCAGGATCTGTTCCCTCTGCTCTTTATTGAAATGGATTCTGGACAAATACTTATTCCCAGCCAGATAAATGTCAGAACAAACATACTGGCGGAAAAAGAGTGACTGCAAATTATTCCTGCCAAGTGCAG
Organism: Lachnospiraceae bacterium; assembly: GCA_029338875.1. Taxonomy (GTDB): domain Bacteria; phylum Bacillota; class Clostridia; order Lachnospirales; family Lachnospiraceae; genus Lachnocurva. The sequence goes on along the minus strand of JAQYBF010000086.1, from coordinate 5,373 downwards.
TCAGATATTCGTCTATGAAAGAATCAATGCCAGTCACATCTCCGCTGGCAAAGAAATCCAGAAGAATCGACTGTCCGGAAGCTTTCGGATCAACTTCACCAACATCGATCCTGGTTTCCTCGCCGGAAAGAGACGCCGGACTTCTCCCTTGGTCGTTTCGGTCTTCCTGCTTTTCTCCCCTTTTAGTCCCTTCGCTCTGCACTCTGTCCCCGGAACCGGAATCCTGCATCCGTTGTGACAGATGACGTACCAGCTCCTCGGTTGCCTGTTCTTCCTTTATCGCATCGGATGCTTTATGCAATGCATCCAGAAGCTGATGGGCCGTCACAGGTTTCAGGAGATATTCCGTAACGCCAAGATCGATTGCCTGTTTCGCATAATCAAATTCATTAAAGCCGGATAAGATCAGGATCTTTATGTGAGGAAGTTCTTTCTTCACACGCCTTGACAATTCCAGGCCATCCATAAAAGGCATCCGGATATCCGTGATCAGGATATCCGGTCTCTTTGCCAGGATCTCTGGCAAAGCCATTTCTCCATCACCGGCATTTCCAAGAAGCCGGAAGCCTTCCTCTTCCCAGGAAATGCTCCGAACGATCCCTTGCCGGATTATGGACTCATCCTCCACGAGATAAACTGTAATCACAACAACCCCCCTGTAGCAGTCTTCTTATATAGCAAATGATGCCATGAAAATTCGATTTCATGGCATCCATTATTCTATAATAAGATGTTGTCGAGGTCAAAAGCCCTTCGAATCATTTACTCCATTCCCCCAAATTCGTAACCCTCATCGATAATGGCCTGGCGGACGGCATCCTCAGAAACCGGGCCGGTTGTTTCGATAACCGCGATATTCTTCTCATGATCTGCGCTTGCGCTCGACACATTGTCCAGAGCCTCGAGGGCCTTCTTTACATGGTTCTCACAGTTATGGCACATCATTCCGTTTACTTTAATGGTCTTTGTCATGGTACGATTCTCCTTTTCTTTGTTTTCTGTATTTCTATTTTCTATTTCTTGATTGTCTGTTTTTCTCTTATCTGTTTTTCTCTTATCTGTTTCTCTATGTTCCGGCTTTTCCCTTTGTTCCACTTTTTTCTCATCCCCGCTTTCATCCGCTTTATGGACATGGAAGAGATTGATCCGAAGGGCATTCATGCAGACGGTGAAACTGGACAAAGCCATAGCTGCAGCACCCCACATGGGATTCATATTGACTCCCCAGTGTGCATAGAGACCTGCGGCAACCGGAATCAGTATAATATTATAGGCGAAAGCCCAAAAGAGGTTTTCATGAATGTTCCTTAGGGTTGCACGGGACAGACGGATAGCAGCAGAGGCATCCGTCAGTTTGGAATTCATAAGGACGATATCCGCAGAGTCGATTGCGACATCCGTTCCGGCTCCGATAGCGATACCGACATCTGAGCGCATGAGAGCCGGTGCATCGTTGATTCCATCACCGACCATAGCCACTCTGCCTTCCTTCTGGAGATCCCGAATGGCTGCTTCTTTTCCTTTCGGAAGGACACCTGCAATGACACGATCTACGCCGGCTTCCCGTCCAATCGCATGAGCGGTTTTCTCATTATCACCGGTGATCATTACGACCTTGATGCCCATCTTCTGCATTTCCTTCACAGCCCTTGCAGAATCTTCTTTGATAACGTCTGCTACCGCGATAAGTCCCAGGATCTCTTGCCCACGGGCAAAGAAGAGAGGGGTCTTTCCCTGGGAAGAAAGTTCATCTGCCTTTTTCTGTAAGGACGCAGGAACATACGTCAGGCTCTTAAGGAAACTTCCGGAACCGCCATAGAGTGTTTCTCCGTCCAGGACTCCTGTCAGACCATGTCCGGACAGGGCCTTGAAATCAGAAAGCGGAGATTTCGGAATGCCACGCTGATCTGCCGCTTCTACTACTGCCCGGGCCAGGGGATGTTCGGATTTCTGCTCCAAAGCGAAAGCTGTGGTCAGAAGTTCTGTCTCATTGATCCCCTCTGCAGGAATAATGTCCGTTACATGCGGCTGTCCCATGGTCATCGTTCCGGTTTTATCCAGCGCCACGGTTTTTAGTGTTCCGGCATTCTCCAAAGCCTCGCTGGTCTTAAAGAGGATCCCGTTTCTGGCTCCGACTCCATTTCCGACCATGATAGCGACCGGGGTTGCAAGACCCAGAGCACAAGGACAGGAGACAACGAGAACGGCGATGGCCTTCTCTACGGCAAAGGCCGGGCCTCTGCCTAAGATCAGCCAGATGATTCCTACAATTAGGGCAATGGCCATGACCGTCGGAACGAAAACAGAGGATACCCGGTCTGCGACTCGGGCTATCGGGGCCTTGGTTGCTGCTGCATCACTTACCATCTGAATGATCTGGGCAAAAGCGGTATCCCTGCCGATTCGTGTGGCCCTGGCTTTGAAATAGCCGGACCGGTTGATCGTTGCAGCGCTGACCCTGTCACCCACTCCTTTATCGACCGGAATCGACTCCCCGGTCAGGGCCGATTCATCGATGGTACTCTGCCCTTCGACAATGACGCCGTCCACCGGCACAGAAGAACCCGGCTTTACGATGAAGATATCTCCACATTTCACTTCATCGATACCGACCTCGACTTCCTTACCGTCACGTTCCAGGACCGCAGTCTTCGGTGCCATCTTGACCAGGTTCTTCAAGGCATCCGTTGTCCTCCCCTTGGAATAGGACTCCAGCGTCTTTCCAACCGTGATCAGAGCCGGAATCATGGCTGCAGATTCGAAGTAGAGCTGATCATGGTAAAGTGGCATGAGGTCTATATTTGCCACTCCTTTTGTCACCATCCAGGTCATACGGAATAAAATGTAGAGCGACCAGGCGAAGGAGACGGAGGAGCCAAGAGCTACCAGGGCATCCATATTCGGCGCTCTGTGGGCCAGGGAACGGAAACCGGAAATGAAGAAGTCCCGGTTGATGTACATAACGATCAAGGCGATCAACATCTGGAGGATGGACAGGCCGATGTGGTTATGATTAAGGAAGGGCAAAACCGGCCAGCCCAGCATGTTATGTCCCATGGTGAAATACATAAGAATGACAAGGAATCCGACCGAAAGTTTCAGCCGCCGGAGAAGTTTCGGCGTCTGCCGATCCTTCAGGGCATCCTCCTCTGCCGCAATGGTCTTCGAGATGGAAGCGGTGTTGTCAGCCTTCGATGCCTCACCGCCATACTCCTGAAATACTTCCTCTTTCGGCTTTGCGCCATAGCCGGCATCCTCTACGGCCTTCATGATTTCTTCATCGGATGCCTGGCCCTCCACAGCCATACTGTTGGTCAGAAGCGATACCGACACGCTCTTGACATCCGGTAATTTCTGAACTGCCTTCTCCACATGAGCCTGGCAGGCGGCGCAGCTCATACCGCTTACAATATATTGCTTCATTTATTTCTCCTGTATCAAATCTTACATCTCCAATAATATCTCATCCATTTCTGCAGTTTCCTTCTCCGAAAATTACTTCATCAATTTCTGCAGAACCTTACAGAGTTCATCAACGGTTTCTTCTCTCCCTTCCTTGATATCTCTGGTCACGCAGCCCTTGATATGTTCCTGCAGGAGGACCTTATTGAAACTGTTTAAGGCGCTGGTCACCGCCGAGACCTGGATCAGAATATCCGGACAATAGAGGTCATTTTCAACCATCTTCTCGATTCCGCGGATCTGACCCTCTGCCTTCTTTAGCCGGGTCAGAAGTGCCTTCTTGGTCTCGTCCGGTCGATTGGTGTGGCGGCAGCAGGAAGGGATCGTCGCCGTCTTATTATTATTTACTTCCATTGAAGTGCTCTCCTGTTCATTGGGGTAAATCGTACCTTCCATACCCCTGTGGGGTATCTTATGATTGGATAATATACCCTATGGGGGTATCTGTCAAGGGGCTGGTTTAAATTTCCTTGTAATAACATCCGGTGGCAAATACTCTGGTCCGGCTTTCTCTTCTATGTTTTTTCTTCTATGATTTTTCTTCTTTGTTTTTTCTTCTATGCTTTTATGACTTCCCTTGCTGCCTTTCTTCTCACAATATAAAAAAGCTCCCGCAAAGCTTTCGAACTTTGCGAGAGGTCTCTTGAAAGAAAATGATATGACAAAAAGCAGCGAGATTTCTAATACAGCATTGCAAAGAAGCTTGCTCCGATCACCGTGATCAGGCCGTTCACAACAATGGCGAGAGAAGCCATGGCTCCTTCGATGTCACCGATCTCCATTGCCTTGGAGGTTCCGATCGCATGGGATGCTGCGCCAATGGCCAGTCCCTTTGCAACCGGGTCTGTAATTCGAAAGAGCTTACAAATAGAGACCGCGATCACATTTCCGAAAATGCCGGTCACAATAATGACTGCTACAGAAATCGTCACTACACCGCCAAGTTCACTGGATACGCCCATGCCGATCGCCGTTGTGATCGATTTTGGAAGCAATGTTACATAATGCTTATGAGAAAGTTTGAAGAGAACAGACATAGCAAGGACGGATCCCATGGAAGTCAGAGAACCTGCAAGAAGGCCAACAAGAATGCCGACCCAGTTTCGTTTCAACCGCTCCAGATGGAGATAGAGGGGGATGGCCAGGCTGACCGTGGCCGGTGTCAGGAGATAGGACAGGTATTTGGCACTCTTATTGTAATCTTCATAGTTGATATGGAAAATACTTAGAACCGCCATAACGAATATAATGGAGATGAGAAGCGGATTACAGATTGACAGACCTGTTTTATTGCGAATCAGAACGCCAATCCAATAGCCGATTATGCTGATCACGACACCGAAAGTAGCTGATATTGCAACTACATCACTGATATTTTCCATAATAATAGATACCTTTCAAACTGCCTCGATAACAGAAAGCCACTTGCTTTACTCTTACGAAAGCTATTTCTTACGAAAACCATATCTTCCGAAAGCTATTTCTTATGAAAGCTATTCTTCCGAAAGCTATTTCTTCCGAAAGCTATTTCTTCTGAAAATGGTCTCTCCTCCAGCGTCTGTCACGAATCACCTGTTTCTTGATTTTCAAGCGAATCCTTCGGTCCAGAGGAATCATATTTCTCTCATGCCGCTCCTTGGCCACCTCGGCGCTGATGATGGTATCGGTAGGGGAGGTCTGTCGTTTCCGAAGTCGCATGATAGACTGGGTGACCAGACCCGTCACAGCCATAACAAGAATGGTGGAACACAGGGTGATCACAAGCATCGGTATCACTACCGGCTTCAGATCGCCCCAGGCCTTCAGAAGCCCTACGGCAGCCGGAATAAACATAAGCGGCATGATTTCGATCAGAAATTCTGCGGTATCCTTCACATCTTCAATATGCAGCACATGCGTACAGAGGAGAAG
>JAQYBF010000085.1 GCA_029338875.1 Lachnospiraceae bacterium | reverse complement strand
ATATCCTTGGATGTATTCGTTGATGCGGCAATCATCCAGTAAAGAGGGAATACGGAGAAGAGACTCCAGATTGCCAGGAAAATATAGGTCGGGATCAGTCTGCGCTGAATAGCGGATTTATTCTTAGCCTTAGTCACGCGTATCACCTACTTTCAGATTAATAGCTGCCAGAATAGCAACCAGGATAAATACTACAAAGGAAAGTGCCGATGCATATCCGAAATTCGATACGCCCTTGCCAAAGGAAAGGTTGTAAATGTAATGCGACATGGTTATTGTCGTATTGGCGGGACCGCCGTTGGTCAGGTTGACAGACTCATCGAACAGCTGCAGGGTACCATTGATGGACATGATAAATGTCATGATAATGGTCGGACGAAGAAGAGGTACGGTAATGTGCCAGAAGGTCTTCCAGCCGTTGGCGCCGTCGATCTTGGCTGCCTCATATACCGAATACTCAATGTTCTGCAGACCTGCCAGATAGAAGACCATGTTATAACCGGTCCATCTCCAGATCAGAGCGAAGATAATGACGAAACGCGCCCAGCTTGTAGTACCGATGAAGTTGATATTCTTACTGATGATTCCAAGCTTCATAAGGACGGAGTTTACAAGTCCCTGCTGAGCAAACATGGATTTGAAGATCAATGAATAGGAAACCAGTGAGGTCGCACAAGGAAGGAAGACCATGGTCCGGAAAAGTCCCCTGAGTTTCAGGTCCTTGTTGTTCAAAAGCTGAGCCAGAAGGATAGCCAGAACCAGCATGATCGGCACCTGAATGATCAGATAGAGGAAGGTATTTCCCATGGACCGGATAAAGGTCGTATCATGAATCATTCTGGTATAGTTATGGAACAGCGGTTTCTGCCACTGCATGTTTGCGGCTGACCCTGTCTGTAAAGACATGATGAAGGCTCTTACCATAGGGTAAAAGCTCAGGATGAAGATCAGGATTGATGCAGGTGCAAGAAAGCCCCATCCTGCCAGACTTTGCTTCTCCTGCAGGCTTATGCCTTTTTTCTTTTCCAAATTTACTCTCCCTTCTTTCTAAGACCTTACGGATAAAAAAGGGGAATCGGAAGTCCGATTCCCCGTAATTTTTATCGGATCCTGGGATTACTTGGAACTGCTATCTTCCATAGCGAACTCAAGCTTTTCCTGTGCATCCTTCAGAGCATCCTTAGTGGAGGTTCCGTTGATGACATTGGTGATAGCCTCACCCATATCAGTTCTTGCCTCATAATGGAAATCGTTCTGCTCAATTGCAGGAACCTTGCCGGAGTATTCCATCAGAGTTGCATAAACCTTTGCTCCGCCGAAGAAGTCATCAGCCTGCTGATAGGTATCGCCCTGTACTGCAGGAAGGTAAGTGGAAATAACGCCGCCGTTCTTCAGAGCGTTATCATAGGTCTCGATTGCGCCGTCGCCGCCGCCGAATGTGTAAGCAAGGAAGTCTTTTGCAAGATCAGCCTTCTTGCAGGCAGCTGTGATATAAAGGGAAGAACCGCCGTTTGCTGCATATCCCTGCTGGCCGTTGCCTTCCAGAGTCGGGATTGTGGTGATTGCCCACTTACCGGAAGCATCCTTGTTCTGCTTCATGGTAGCGATGATCCAGTTACCATTGAATACACCGGCTACCTGATCGTTTGTGATGGAAGCTGTGTACTCATCCCAGGAGTTAGCCAGGAGAATGGTCTCATCCTTGGCCATCTGAGCGATGACATCTACAACCTGTGCAACCTTAGGCTCAGTAGTGAGCTGCGGCTTGCCGTCCTTGAACTGGGAAACGCCCTCAGCCTGAAGCATCATGTAAGGGAAGTCATCTCCGGAATGATCCATGGACATCATGTACTTGCCGGTCTTATCCTTGACATCCTTGGCAACCTTTTCGAAGTCTGCCCAGGAAATTCCGGTCATCTCGTCAACGCTGTGACCGGCCTGCTGCAGATAATCGGTACGGTAAGCCATAATAACGGTACCGTTATCTACAGGGAAGCCGTAGTGCTTGCCATCGATGGTGGACATTCCGACCTTATCCTGTGAGAACTGAGTCCAGTCAACATTGGCATCATCAATGCTCTGCCATGCATCCGGATAATCATGCACATATCTCTGAATGTAGTGATCCTGGAAAAGGACGATATCCGGAAGTGCGGAATAATCCTTGGAGGAACCTGCTGTAGTAACAGCTGTCTCAACATCGGAAGAAGCAGACTGCTCGATGATGTTCAGCTTGAAGTCCGGATCCTTCTTCTGATAAGCTGCCTCTGCAGCTTCCAGAGCCGGGATGTTGAAGTTCTTGTCCCATGCGTATACGGAAAGTGTGTGCTCATCTTCCGAAGCTGTGATGTTCTTGGAAGACTTCTTGGAAGACTTCTTGGAACTGCTCTTGCTGCTTCCGCATCCTGCAAGAGCTCCTACTGCCAGTACCCCTACCAGCATAAAGGATAAAACTTTCTTTTTCATACAAAAACCCTCCTTGTACGATCGGGAGCATTTTTTGCCAAAATAAGTTTCAAGGCCTCGTGGCCTTGTTAATTTTGTACATTTTTGGCTCCCTTTTCTCTTGAATGTATGTATATTATAACCGAGATATAGGAAAATAGAAGTGTAGAAAGCATTATAATCTTTGCATATTCGCTGAAAAAATAATGGAAACGTTACCATTTTGATCTGGTTTTTTGTGCAATTTTTATGAAAAAAAGACCCGGCAGAGCTCTGCCGGATCTTTTTTGAATATTTTTTTCTGTTAAAAAATTAGCAAATTCCACTTCAGGCCTTGCCGACCCAGCCCTTTTCGGCGCTGATCCGAAAGTCTGTCAGAAGCTCCTTATGGCTTCTGGCATCGGATTTCCACTGGTAAGGGGTCTTTCCGGTAAGCTTTCGGAAGTTCCGATTGAAGGTGGACGGGGTCTGATAGCCGACCCGGATCCCGAGCTCTTCCATGGAAAGTTCTTCCTTTCGTATCAGCTTGCAGGCCTCCTGAATGCGGACCGAATTAATGTAATCATTGGGTTTCATATTCATGGCTTCTTCGAAGATTTTCCGGAAATGTGATTCGGAAAGGCCGCAGGTGGAAGCCATTTCGGAAATCCGGATGTCTTCGGAATAATGCTCATGCACATAGCGGATGGCCGTCTTGATGTACTCACTGAAACGGTCGCTTTTCCTTACCTGAAGGCGCTCATCATCCAGGCGGAGAATCTCTATAGTCAGGGCATGAAGATAGCCCTTGATCGCATCCTTATAGTAAAGAGGCTGTTCCCGACATTCCCGGATAATATTCTGGATCAGGCTGGCCATGACCGGATGATTGGCTTTCGTCTTCAGAGTCCCGCTCTTGTTGATGATCCGGATAATTTCGTCCGGTGACAGGCGGGAGGACTCCATTTCATTCTTTACAAATTCATCCATATCGATAAAAAGGAACTCCCATTTGTCGATATGGCCTGGCTCCGAGATGGTAGTATGCGGGATGTTTGCCGGAATAATAGTAAACATATGGGGTCCATAGCGATAGGTCCGATCCTCAATGATCAGTCTGCCGTTTCCGTAATAGCAGTAGCCGATTTCCAGATAGTTATGAAAATGCTGCATTTCGCCGTAGCCGAGACCATACTCCTGTTCCCAGCCCTTTCCGAGCATAGGAAGGACATAATCTCCCTCCGGCAGCGTGTAATATCGAAATTCAAGCTTCTTTTTCTGTTTTGCCATAGCCTGCCTCTTTCAAATGATTTATGCCTTAATGATAATCAAATTTGCAAAAATAGTAAAGTGGCGTTTCTGCTCTTTGATACAAAACCTGATTTTCAGAAGCCGGTTTCTTTTTTGCAAAAAAGAAGACCGAATCCTCGCGGAAACGGCCTGTCTTTTATTCCTCTTTGAAATCCTCTTCTTGCGTTAAGAGACTGTCAAAGATCTTATCCTTACTGACGGGAAATTAATCCTGTACGTAAGGCATAAGAGCAAGATGACGTGCTCTCTTGATTGCTGTAGTAAGCTCTCTCTGATGCTTTGCGCAGGTACCGGTAATCCGGCGGGGAAGGATCTTTCCTCTCTCAGAGATATACTTTCTCAGAAGATTTGTGTCCTTGTAATCGATGACTGCATTCTTGCCGCAGAATACACAAACCTTTCTTCTTCTATGCATAGGACGTCTTCTGGGTCCGCCTGCATGCTCTTCCTTATTGAATGCCATGGTTTTTACCTCCTGTTATTTTAGTTGAACGGCAGGTCTTCCTCCACACCGCTCGGATCATTCATAAAATCATCACCTGCATTGCCCATCGGACCTGCATCCTGTGCGGGGCCGGGACCTGCCGGATTACCTGCATTGTATGCAGCCTGTGCATTCTTGGACTCGGCAAATTCGATCGAGTTGGCAATGATCTGAGTACCATAGACCTTCTGACCTTCTTTATTGGTATAATTATCGTTTCTGATCTCTCCGTCGAGAACGATCTTGGTTCCCTTGTGGAGATATTTCTCTACGAATTCGCCCTGTCTTCCAAATGCTGTGCAGTTGAAGAAATCCGCTGTCGGATCTCCGTCTCTGTGGAAACGACGGTCAACAGCGATGCTGAATCTTGCGACAGCCGTATTATTGGCTCCGCCATAACGAACATCCGGATCTCTTGTAAGTCTGCCCATTAAGATGACTTTATTCATACTCTTACTCTCCTTATCTCAGTCTTACTGCTCGTTTGCGCGAACGACTAAGAAACGAAGAACATTGTCC
>JAQYBF010000084.1 GCA_029338875.1 Lachnospiraceae bacterium | reverse complement strand
AGCGAAGCAGGGAGATTGGGATGTTGTTCTGACTCCCTTAAAAAAAGTACCCCACGAGTGGTTCGGAGATCTGGCCGGAAAGAAAATCCTTGGCCTGGCCAGCGGAGGAGGCCAGCAGATGCCGATTTTTGCGGCACTCGGTGCAGACTGTACAGTTTTCGACTATTCGGAGAAGCAGCTGGAAAGCGAGAGATATGTCTCTGAAAGAGAAGGCTATAAGATTCGAATCATACGAGGTGACATGACGAAGAGACTGCCGTTCGAAGATGAATCCTTTGATCTGATCTTCCATCCCGTCTCCAACTGCTATGTAAAAAATGTAAAGCCAATCTGGAAGGAATGCTGGCGGGTCCTGAAAAAGGGCGGACTGCTCTTATCAGGAGTCGATCATTACATCAATTACATTGTCGATGAGAATGAGCGGGAGATCATTAACAGCCTGCCCTTTGATCCTCTCGAAAACGAAGAGTATAGAAAACAGCTTGAAAAAGACGATGCCGGTATACAGTTTTCCCATACCCTCGAAGAACAGATCAACGGACAGCTTGAAGCAGGCTTTACACTCCTGAATCTCTATGAGGATACAAACAGTGAAGGCCATCTGCATGATCTGAACATCCCGACTTTTCTCGCAATGAGATCGAAGAAATAGTCATTTTTCATTCTTACAGACAAAAAGATCACCTCATCCAGTAGGTGAAATACTCGACGGAGATCATGATCAGACCTGCATCCGGCTTCCATATCCCGCTGTCCCTCATTTATTTACCGTAAAAATATGACTGTGCAGCACGGTCATCCTCATCGGCATGGTGGTATCGCTTTTTGTCAATGCATTGCTTACATTGGTCAGCACCTTTGCAAAGTCTCATTCCCAGCAGCTTCTCATGTGGCAGACGGGATCCTTCAACGGCAGGCGCTGGTACCATGTGCAGATCCTCTTTCCCGTCTGCCTGATCGGTGTCTTTCATGATATCGGCTTGGCGGCCCAAGTCTCTGAATATATGGTTTTTCCTGAAAAAGGGCAGAATCCTGGCGGCAGGGCCGAAAGCAGATACTCTGTCGTCCAGGATTCTGGAAGAGACTTATGAGATGGATGTCGCATCCTATATGCGGAGCCAGAAGAAGATCTGGGATGAAATTCAATAAATCGGACAGACATCAGATCATCCGACAGACATTAGACATATCAGAATGGTATCAGATATCCCGAACGAACTTCAGATATTTATAAAACAAAGATAAATTTCATCAATCTACCGAATCTCGATAATCCGGTTCTTTCCGACAGCCTGACTCAGGCGGTGGGAGATGGAGATGACGGTCCGGCCCCGGGCGGATGCCTGCAGGGCGCGGATGACGCCGGCTTCGGTATCCGCGTCGAGATTGGCCGTGATTTCATCGAGAAGTAACACTTTGGGATGAGAAACCAGGGCCCGGGCAATGGAGAGAAGCTGGAGCTGTCCCTTGGAGAAGAGCTTTTCATCCATGGGTGTATCAAGACCCTTGGGCAGGCCTGAGATCACATCGGACAAGCCGGTAATGGTCAGGGCTTCTTGTATATCGCTTCCCGTGCAGGTCCTGTCATAGAGAGTAATCTGGTCCCGGATGCTTCCGGGCACGGCGGTAAACTGCTGCTCAACCAGGGCGAATACATGCCGTTTCTCTTCCTCCGGGATGAGACAGGGATTCTGTCCAAGCAGGGATACAGAGCCCCTGTCCGGCTCATAGAGACCGGAGAGCAGGTTGAAGATCGTGGATTTCCCGGTTCCGGTACGGCCGGCAAAGGTGACATTTTCACCGGGCTCTATGGAAAAGGACAGGTCCTTTAAAACGGGACGGTCTGCCTCATAGGCAAAATCCACATGGTTGAAGCTGATCTCTTCTTCGTCGGATGGCTCTATATTTGTCTTCTGCCATTCCGGCTCGGCCAGGAAGCTTTGAATATGGGCAATGGCGGCAGAGGCAGCCTGGATGTTCTGGATTTCCATACCGATATTCTCCAAGGGAGAGAAGATGCTGGCAACATAGGAAATCAGAGCCACGGCCGAACCGACCGAGATGCCGAAGAGACTCCGGTAGTGGCTGCCGCCTGCGGCAAAGATCATCATGACGGCCGTAACGGCGGCCTGGGTGATGAGAATAACAGGGGAATAGATACTGTCAATCAGATTGCTGCGGTCGACGGCGTCGTAGCTCTCCCTGATATAGCCGTCGTAGGTGTCCTCCATGTGCTTTTCGGCATGCAGATTATGGATCATGTGAAGGCAGCGTATGGTTTCCGGGACGTGGCTGTTGACCCGGGCGATGGCCCGGCGGTTGTCGAACTGGGCCTTTTTGCTGGTCTTCTGAGACCACATGGTAAAGAGAAAGAGGAGCGGGGCAGCGATCAGCACCAGGATGCCGAGACCTATGGACCGGGTGAAAATGACGGCCAGGATGGCGATCAGACGGAAGCAGTCCGCAAACATGCTGACAACGCCGTCGCTGTAGAGGACATCGATGGTATCGCCATCGTTGGTGAAGACGGATGCGGTCTGTCCGGATTTATGGGTATGGAAGTATTCAGAGGGAAGGCGGGACAGCTTGGCTGCGAGGGCGGACCGGATGCCGTGAGTCATTTTCTGGCCGAAGACCGTGATAGAGGCGTCCTGGAGAGATTCCAGAATGTCAGAGATGACGATGAGGGCAAAGTAACTGAAGGCCAGGCCGAGAGAAATACTCTGTCGGGCGGTCAGGCGGTTTACGACCTTCTCCAGAACCAGGGGCGGGAGAAGGGATGCGATAATGGATCCTGTGATCAGAAGGATCATGGCGGCCAGCGTGCCCTTATTGGCTTTTACCTGCTGACCAAGAAATTTTTTTAACAGGCTGTTATTCCGCTTATTCTGCATGGCCGTCACCTCCTGTCTTTTCTTCCTGCATTGTTTTTGTGTCTCTTATATCCGGTTCCCTTTTTCTGGCCTTCTGATTCGCTTTGTTCTTCCCGGTCTGCATTTCATAGAGGTTACGATAGCCTGGCTCCTTCTTCATCATGTCTTCATGGTCGAGGAAGGTGGCGGTTCCATTGTGAAGATAGAGCACTCGGTCAAACTGGGGAAAGTGATAGAGACGGTGGGAGATCAGAAGGATGGTCCGGTCGGGATAAGTCTTACAGATTCGGTCGAGAATCTCGTTTTCAACATTTCGGTCCACTGCGGAGAAGGGGTCGTCGAGGACCAGGATACTTCGGGCATGGCCAAGAGTCCGGGCCAGGGCGAGCCTTGCCTGCTGGCCGCCGGAGAGCATGGATCCGGC
>JAQYBF010000083.1 GCA_029338875.1 Lachnospiraceae bacterium | reverse complement strand
TTTAAGGTTTGTTATGTGTTACCATAACGCGTTCTTTAAAAAATTCTCTCAATTGAATCTTTCAAGGTTGTTTCATTGTTCAGTTATCAAAGAGCTGTTTCATTCGACGCTCTCTCGCGCCGACTTCATTAACAATACTCTAACTCAATAGGTTTGTCAAGAAGTTTTTAAGATTATTTTTCTTTTTCGCAAAAAGAAAACTACCGCTTTCCGCGATTCCTATCGGATTTCGCGTCAGCGATAGTTATACTATCAAACCGCATCCGCCCTGTCAAGCGAATTTTCATTATTGTTTGATCTTTTTCTACAATTCTTTATCGTGTGAAAAGAACGGAGATCAGATTATGTTCTTCCATATAGATCAGAACGCTGTTTTCCTGAACCAGACTCTGCAGATTCCCGCCCCATTCCGTGCCGGAAAAGCACATGATGAGATAGAGAAACAGGCAGATCAGAAGATAACCTTCAAAGATACCGATCAGAATACCGATAAAATGGCTGATTCCATGAACCACAGGAACATGGTCAATGGTCCGCATCAGCATGCGGACCAGAAAAACAATCAGTCCGGCCAGAAGGATGGTCAGGATCATGGCAATACCGCGAAGGGCAATTTCTGTGATCGTATTGGCAAGGACATTCTGGATTTCATTCTGGGCCGCTGAGACGGCCTGGTCTGCCGCCGACTGAAAGCTTCCATGGAAGCCGTCCTGAAAGGTCTGGGGAAGCTGGAGGCTTATGCCCTGTCCCTTCTTACTTACATAGGACAGAGCCTTCCCATGCACAAAGTTCACAATAGTCTGGTTGGATGAAATTGCGGTCTGTATTTTCGGAAGTACGCCCGGAATAAAGAATATGGCCAGGATACAGCCGATGATTCCGGCCAGCATGCCAAGGGCTCCTCTTCTATAGCCCCGGATCGCAAGAAGGATCCAGATAACGATCAGAATGATTGCAAGCAGATTCCAGTGGCTCTGATTCCAGGTCAGGCCTTCTAGATTTTTAATGTAGGCGGATAGATTCAATTTTGTCCTCACTTATCAGTTCAAAGGATCGTCTCGACTTCCCTGTGATAAAATCATAGATCGTTTCCGAAAACTCATGATTAAAGCGCACGGAGCCAAAAGAGCTTAAAATGCAGACCCTGGAGCTGCTTCTTAAGATCAGTTCATTGTAATCAGAAAGACAGGCCTTTTCGTAGCTGATCGGCACAGCCTTACTGTAGCGGTGCAGGCCGCTGAAGGAGTACATTTCAATGGTATCCTTCACTGTTTCTTTCTTATCCTTTGTATATTTTTCTTCGGCAATATATCCAAAGCTTCTGTCATTCATAAATACACTTTTCATATTGCCCTTGGGTTTGATCACTTTACTTTCCTTGGGGCTGCTTCCGGAAGAATATAAGACAATCTTGTCCGTGCCCATGGCTGCAGCTTTTCCGTTTTCTGAAAATCCGATTTCCGGGAAAATGCTGCCTTCATACTGGAAGGTTCCGACAATATTGTCGACCTTGTTCTTACCGGAGGAGCCAAAATCATAAAACTGGATTTTGCTGCCGACCTTGCCCTTGATAATGCTGACCATGGAGACCATCAGCCGGTTTCCATCCGGAGATACGGCAATCGATAGCGGATATCCGCCCTTATTCATATGAATTTCTCCATCTGCCGCCTTGCTTCCGGAGGACTGGTAGACCTCGATATGGGCCGTTGAACCATCCTGCATCAGGGCGGAAACGGAGCCCTTGGCTGAAACTGCAGCTCTTGTGATCGGATAGCTGGTCGTGATTTTCTTTACTCTGCCGTCCTCGGAAATCAGATTGATCTCTGTGCCCTCACGGTCATAAACGATCAGATAGGTCTGGCAGACATCGGCTTTCGGGTCCTGCATTTCAAAGGACTGGTTCCAGAGCACATTGCCCTTCGCATCTGTACAGGCTGCGCCGTCTTTTCCGTAACGGACCGTATTTCCACGGAAACTGATATAGGAAAAGCTCGACGCCGAGGTCTGGTCGATCGACTTTTCCAGGTCGTAGCCGCTGAATTTTCGAAGGGTCGAAGCAAAGGACACTGCCAGAAGGGAGGCAATAACAAGAATTGCAATCAGGAGCCCTCTTTTTAGTTTTTTCCTTGTGTCCACTTCCTGCTCTGACATAAATCCGTTCCTTTATGTGAATGCCTCTGCCATTATTCCGCTCTTACGATCCGCCGGATCTCTCTTTAGCGGTCTATATTTCTGTGCTATATTACCGATTCATATTGCCTGACAGATTCCCGGCCTCAGCAGTGTTCAGGATTTTCTGTCAGTAGACGAAGATCGCCACGCCATAAGCCGGAAGCTTGTAGGCGATGGAATATTCCCGTCCGTCGCACTCGCTCTTGACCGGCGTGTAGGTGACCTTTCTTCTCTTCTCCGGACCGCCGAAGGCCGTTGATGCGCTGTTTAAGAGCAGGCGGTATTTCCGGTTGACCGGAACGCCGACCCGGTAGTCATCATAGGCCACCGGAGTGAAGTTGCAGACGAAGAGAAGGTTGTTCTTTCCGTTCTTTGATTTCCTTACAAAGGAGAAAATGCTTCTGTAGGCATCGTTGGCGTTGATCCATTCGAAGCCGTCCCAGGTCCAGTCCAGCTCATACATGGCCGGATATTTCCGGTAAATATGGAGCAGGGCCTTTACAAAGTTATTGATGGCCTGGTTCTCCGGATTCTGAAGGAGGTACCAGTCCAGTTCCTTCTTCTCATCCCATTCATGATACTGGGCAAAATCCTGGCCCATGAAGAGAAGCTTCTTGCCGGGATGTCCCATCATGAAAGCATAGCCTACCATGAGATTCTGGAACTTTTCCCAGCCCAGACCGGGCATCTTGTTGATCATGGAGCACTTGAGATGAACAACCTCATCATGAGACAGAACCAGAATATACTTCTCATATTCGTTATAGCTCATGGCGAAAGTCATCTTGTTATGGTTGTCCTTACGGAAATAGGGATCCAGCTTCATATAATCCAGGAAGTCATGCATCCACCCCATGTTCCACTTGAAGGAGAAATTCAGACCGCCGTCTTTGACGGAACCGGTAACCTTGGGCCAGGCAGTGGATTCCTCGGCAATCATAACGGCTCCGTGATTTCTTCCGAGAATAAGGGTGTTCAGATGTTTGAAAAACTCCACTGCTTCGAGGTTTTCATTTCCGCCATACTGATTGGGTACCCACTGACCGGCTTCCTTTCCATAATCCAGATAGAGCATGGAGGCTACGGCATCCACACGGAGACCATCGACATGGTAATTCTCCACCCACATAAGGGCGCTGCCGATCAGGAAATTCCGAACTTCATTCTTACCGTAATCAAAAATCTTGGTTCCCCATTCCGGATGCTCTCCCTTCCGGGGATCCGCATATTCATAGAGGGGACTGCCATCAAAGTCGGCCAGACCGCTTTCGTCCTTGGGGAAATGGGCCGGTACCCAGTCCAGAATAACGGCGATACCGTGGGCGTGAAAATAATCGATCATATAGGCGAAGTCCTCGGGACTGCCATAGCGGGAGGTCGGTGCATAGTAGCCTGTTACCTGATAGCCCCAGGAACCGTCATAGGGATACTCGGCAATGCCCATCAGCTCAACATGGGTATAGCCCATGTCCGTGACGTAGTCAGTCAGAGCCTCTGCCAGCTCCCTGTAGTTATAGAAGCCATCATCTCCGGTTCCCGGATGCCGTTTCCAGGAGCCCGGGTGAACCTCATAGATTGCCATGGGCTGTTCATAGGTCGGTTCCTTTTTCTCACGGGCCCGCATCCATTTCTGATCGGTCCACTGGTAGGAATCCCGGACATCGATCACGGATGCCGTTCCCGGCCGAAGCTCACATGTAACAGCGAAGGGATCGGCTTTATAGAGCTTTTTCCCATCGGCTGTATGAATGACATACTTATACATCTGACCGATCTTTGCCTGTGGAAGGAAACATTCATAGACGCCGACCTCCGTCGGCTCCAGGCGGGTCATGTAGTTGGCCTCTTCATTCCAGTCATTGAATTCACCGATCAGGCTGACTGCCTCGGCATGAGGAGCCCATACATCGAAGACAAATCCCTTCTTTCCCCCAGACTCCCAGGGATGTACTCCGAATTTCTTATAGATCTCGTAATGAGTGCCCTGACCGTACAGATACATGTCGTAGTCCGTAAAGTAACTCTTCATGTTTTTATCCCCCTTGAATCAGCTTATAGAAAATCCTTTTCCATCAAAACACCCATTCCGTCCTCCGTCATCTTTCTCCGATGGAAGAGTCCCTTTTTGGATGCTTTCTTCATTGCCTCATCCATGATCTCCTTAACCTCCAGAAGGTAGGTCGGGCGATCCAGTCTCTGCACACTGTTGATCCGGTCATACATAGCCAGAATTGCCATCTCGTCTATAGTATATCCGTTATCTGAAGCGTAGGTCTTACCGAAATTTACAAGTTCTTCTACAGTGAATACCGGAATGACAACCCGTTCCGAGAATTTTCTGGCGAAATGACCGTTCAGACCCAGAACCTGATCCATGCCATTTTTATCATCCTCAAGAATGATCAGGGTCTTTTTACTGTCCGTATCCATGAGAAGGGAAAGGGAGACCACGGTCTCGAGGGTCATGGCTCCGGCTCCTTCAATGACAAGACAGCCGCCGCGGACCCGGTCATACAGCCTCTGAATATCCTTCTGATTCAGCTTCTCTGCGTCAATCCGGCCTACATTTTCACCCGGTGCCTGATAGCGGTCCTGGAGAACCCGGATAATGCCCTTGGCCAGAGTGGTCTTGCCGCTGCCATGGCCTCCGATAATAGCGATACATCCTTCTCCGTATCTCTGCTTACTGAGAAGACGTCTGGCCGCGCCGGTAATTGCCTTACCGATGGCCTCTTCCATTCCCTGTATGGGCATGAAGTAGGAGAAGAGAACCTTTTCTTCCTCTGACAGCCGGGTATCCTCCAGATCGGCCGGACGAACCAGCTCGGTATTATCGTCTCTTACCTGCTCGGCCGCTGTTTCCAGGGCATTGGTGATCTTCATGGTCATGCCGAGATCCGGCTTTTTCTCTTCTTCCTCTGTCTCGAATTCAGCCGGAGGCTCTTCTGTTTCTTCTGTCGAAGCCTCTCCATTCTCTTCCGAAGGAAACGCGGAGGGCTCTTCGCTTTCTTCTGTATCAGATTCCGTCAGTGTTTCCTCTTTTTCATCTGCAGCAGATTCTGCGGAGGAATCCTCGTCTTCTTTCGAAGCTTCTCCATTTTCATCTGAAGTAACTGCAAAAGGCTCTGCGCTGTCCCCAGTCTCTGATTCGATTGGAGTTTCTTCATCTGTTTCAAATTCAGGTGAAGGCTCTTCACTGTTCTCCGTCTCCGCCTCGGCCGTATTTTCAAGCGGCTTTTCGGCCTCTTCTTCAAGATCCTGACTCTCCAGAGGAGCAGGTTCTACCCGATCTGTCTCTGTTACAGTATCTGCAGTATCGCTATCAGTCTCCGTATCGAAGTTGTCGAGTCTGGGAAGCTCCTCATCGGATTCTTCCTCTGCATCCGGATCCGCATTTACGGATCTTCCGTCCGGTTCATCTTCTTCGTTTTCTTCTCCGTCTTCGAAAGCGTCCTTTTCCGGCTCACTCTCATCCTCCTTGGGAGCTGAATAGGCTGCCGCAAGAAGGCTCTGGTCGTCATTTCCTTCCTCCATGGCACCTACCGGAATTTCTTCCTCCCGGTTTACGGAATCTTCGGTCCCGTCATCGAAGGCATCCGGCTCAGATTCTGCATGGAAGGTCTCACCGGCATCCGGTGCAGATTTCAGTCCTGCCTCTGTCTGATCCCTGTCTTCCGATTCTTCTGAAGATTCAAAAGAGTCTTCCTCTCCGGAATTTCCGGTCAGCCGGTCAATCTCCTTCTGCAGCATCTCATTGACATTGGCAAGCATCTGACTTGCATCATGGAAATTCACGTTATCACCTTCTGTCTCAAGCAGGTCCAGATCAGGGAGACTGTCCTTTCCTCTGCCTGCAGCTGAATGTTCGGAAGCAGGAGACGCATCTGCATCGCTTTCGGGTCCCTCCTGATTTGAAAAATCCGCAGGGACAAACGGCTCTGAAGGCTCTGAAAGCTCTGATGATTCATCGGTCTCGGAAGATCCGGAAAGCTCTGTATTCTCTTCTTCCGGAGAAATTTCCGCCTCTTCAATCTCCTCTTCATTCAGAGGAGCCGGCTCTTCATCGATTTTGGAAAGATACTCTTCCTGTAAAAGCTCCTGGGGCGCAAGGCCGGCATCCAGCTTGGGCTTTGCCTCATCCAGGCGTTTCATAATCTCGTTGGCCTCTGCCAGGGCTTCTTCCTTGGCATTCTTGAGTTTCTCCTGCTTGGCATCCTCGAGAGCAGCCTCTGCCGCCCGCTTGGTCTTTTCCCAGTTTTTCATGACATCATCGATCGTCATCTGACCATCGATTTCGATATCATCCGGATCATCCGGCAGGCGCATGGCCATCTGACCGTCATATTCTTCTGACAGATACTTCTGGTAATTAAGACGGAGGGTATCATCCGATACCTTCTCCTCCTTCTTCTTTTCCTCCGGGTCCACCTCTTCCTTGGGAACCTGAACATAAGGTATGTCACCGACCAGATTTTTGATGATCTCCATATTTTCCGAAACCTCGCCGGTCTCGGTGGCCTTCATGATCTCGTCGATATTTTTCTTGATTTCCTCCTGGAGATTAATGGTATCCAGACGGACGGTCTGAGCCGGTACCGAAGCCTCAGGCTTTTCTGCCTTCTGATCCGGAGTCTCTTTGCCACTGCCCCTGCGGAAGAAGGAACGATACTGGCTTTCCTGCTCCTTGGTCAGAGGCTGATAGATCATCTTCAGAGCCAGAGCCTTTTCCACATAGGGACCGCTGCCGAAATATAGAGCGATCTCATCGCAGACTTCCACGCATTTATCTGCCTGCTTGGTCTTATGGTAAAGGCAGGCCAGCTCATAGGCCCAGTCTTCCAGAAACTCGGCCTTTTTCAGCTCCTCCAGTATGGCGATCAGGGTGTAGTCGTCCGCACCCTTGGCAATGCTGAGTCTGTATTTAATGATATATTTCCGGTATTCATTGGGTGCCAGAGCCGCATAGGAATCATAATATTCCTGGGCCGACTCCAGATCTCCCATCCGGATGCAGAGCAGAGCCAGCTGATAGATGACCAGCCGTCCGATCGGGGATCTCTCATGGGCCATTTCCAGGAGATCTCTCGCATCATCAAATCGGTCCGCTTCCTCATAGATTCTTGCGGCCTTGAGGAGAGCGTTGATATTATGCACTCTTCTCCAATTCATGGTATCCAGTTCCGCAAGGGCGGCATCCCGATCCTCTGTCTTGGCGATCTCTGCAAGCTCATCAATTTTCTTACGATAATCTCTGTCCAACACGCTTCACCTCAAACCGTATTCTTGTTCCAAATAATCACTGTTCGTCTTTTCCGGAAGCCTGCTTCGTATTCCGGTCTTTTCCTGCGCCTATCTCCTCATTCATGACAAGCCGCCCACCTTCGACGTGGTTTACATTTTCATAGGTCCGGGTTGCCTCCGGCAGCCCCCGCTTCTTAGCAAAATGATGAACCAGACGGCTGCAGATATAGTAGATCAGGGCCATGATCGGCACTCCGAGAAGCATTCCTATGAAGCCGAAGAGACCGCCGCCGACAACAATCGAGAAAAGGACCCAGAAGGCGGAAATGCCGGTCGAGTCTCCCAGAATCTTGGGGCCGATGATATTTCCGTCAACCTGCTGAAGGACAATGATGAAAATCAGGAAGTAAATGCCCTTCATAGGGTTGGTAAAGAAAATAATCGTAACCGTCGGAATCGCTCCGATATAGGGACCGAAGACCGGGATCACATTCGTCACGCCGACAATGACGGCAACCAGAACCGGATAAGGCATACGGAAAATCAGCATGCAGATATAGCAGATCACTCCGATAATGGCGGAATCAATGATTTTTCCTACGATAAAGCCATAGAAGATGCTGAGAGTCTTTCTCAGAACTTCCATAATCACATTGGCGGCCTTAGCCGGAAAGAGACCGAAAATAATCTGCTTGGTCTGACTTTTGGCCTTTTCCTTATCCGTCATCATATAGATGGCGGCAACAATTCCGACCAGGAAGGCAACGAAGGCCCTTCCGACACTCATGCCGATCGAGGTCAGATCCTTCACCATCTGGCTCTGCTTGTTCCAGTCCAGATAGCTCTGGATATAGCCCTCCACCTTAGTAAGAAAGTTCGAGATATTTTCCGGTTTCCGGGCCTCCTGCATGACGGAATCAAAGCGTTTCCCGGTCAGCTTGTTGGCCCAGTCAATGACGCCGATCAGCTGTTCTTCCAGATGGTTATAAATATAGGTCAGAGTGCTGACGATCTGCGGAATGACGAAGACCAGGAAAACCGTAATAATGCCGATTAGAACCAGGATGGCAATGGTGGCCGAAAAGAGACGGACCTTATGCCTTGTCTTTGCCGGTTTTTTGGATTTCGGCAGAAAGACCCTGTTCAGTCTTTTTTCGATCAGAGTCATCAGGGGATCCATGATAAAGGCCATGACTGCCCCGATGAAAAAGGGAGTCAGGATGGACATGAGTCCATTCCAGCCGTCTCTTAATCCGTCATAACGCTTGACGCAGAAGTAGAAGATGATAATCAGCGCCGCTGCAAGGAAAGTAACCAACACCTTGGCACGGTAATTTTTCATCAGATCTATGGTCTTCGTTCCCGTCTTGCCTGCAGACGGATTTCCGGTCCCCTCCGGAGAGGGGCCGCCGCTCTGATTTTTTTTCGGATCCTTTATCGGATTGGTATTTCCCGGTGCTTCCACAGAGTTATTTCTCCTCTTTGTAATAGTTGATCAGGCAGCCGCGGAGAATGATCGTCCGTTCATCATCGGTCAAATCATCCAGAGTCAGGGTAAAGGGTGTCAGAACGCCGTCTCTTACAAGGAAGGCTGCGATTTCCTTCTTCTTCTCCTGAATCTCTCCGCTGATTCCCGGCAGGAAGAGATAGTCTCCGTTCTGGAAGGGCAGGTCCCCTGCAGGAATCCGGAAGGGAATCATTCCCCAGTTAATCAGGTTGCTCCGGTATCTCTTGGTTGCGTATTCATTTGCAATATTGGCCCAGCCGCCGAGAACCTTCTGGCAGGAGGCTGCCTGCTCACGGGCAGAACCGTCGCCCGGCTTTACCGCGAAAATGGTAGAGCCGATTCCGAATGCCTTCGTATCCAGAGTAAGGTCCGGATACTGCTTCTGGATGGCTTCCAGCACCGGTCCGAGCTCTGTCAGAGCCTCTGCCGGATTCTTTCCGTCTGTCAGAGCCTCCTCTGCTGCATGAACCTCCTTGGCGCGGCCGACATAGGCCGGGTCCTTTCTGGACAGGGTAAATTCTGCCAGTCCGAGAGGATTGGAACGATAAGAGGAGGTCTCACCGGAAGGAATCAGTTCATCGGTTGTGGTAACCGGATCATGAATCTCGGAGACCACCTTTAAAAGCAGGTTATCCGGCAGGGCATGCATGGCCGGCCAGTCCTTGATATTGGGTCCGAAGACAAGCTTCTCGGACGGGTCCGCCTTTCCATGGCTGTCAAAAACTCTCTTGTCGTAAATCGCCTTGTCGAAGAAATACTTGGGCTTGGTGAAATCGCAGTCGACATCGGTGGCCGGTGTCAGATAGCCCTTGTTGGCAGCTGTTGCGGCAATGGACCGGGCATCCATGAGGGCAACCGATGCGATCTGTCCGTTCTGAACCTTGGAGCCTTCACGGTTGGGGAAGTTCCGGGTCGAATGACGGATGGAGAAGCCGTTGTTGGACGGAGTATCGCCGGCACCGAAGCAGGGTCCGCAGAAGGCGGTCTTGATCACTGCACCGGTTTCCATCAGATCGGCAGCGCAGCCGTTTCGAACCAGCTGCATGTAGATGGGCATGCTGGCCGGATAGATGCTTAAGGTAAAGGAGTCATCACCGATGCTCTTGCCACGAAGAATATCTGCAGCATCCGTGATGTTTTCATAACCGCCGCCGGCGCAGCCTGCAATAATACCCTGATCGCAGTAAAGCCGTCCGTCGCGGATCTTGTCCCGGAGAGAATATTCGATCTTGTCTCCGAAGCTGACTCTGGCTCTCTTTTCGACATCTGCCAGGATGTCAGACAGATTGGCATTGACCTCTTCAATGGTATAGGCATTGCTCGGATGGAAGGGCATGGCGATCATCGGCTTGATCGTCGACAGATCAATCTCGATGCAGCCATCGTAATAAGCGATGTCCTCGGGATCCAGCTCATTGAAATCCTCCGGTCTCTGGTGGATCTCATAATATTCCTTCACCCTGTCATCGGTTCTCCAGATGGAGGACAGGCAGGTGGTCTCAGTCGTCATGACATCCACGCCGATCCGGTAGTCCACCGACAGGTTGGAGACGCCGGGTCCGACAAACTCCATGACCTTGTTCTTGACGTAGCCCTTCTTGAAGACTGCTCCGATAATGGCCAGGGCAATATCCTGAGGACCGACGCCCTTTTCCGGTTTTCCGGAAAGATAGACCGCAATCACACCCGGCATATCAATGTCATAGGTCCTCTGCAGAAGCTGCTTTACCAGCTCCGGACCGCCTTCACCCATGGCCATGGTTCCCAGGGCGCCGTATCTTGTATGGGAATCCGAGCCCAGAATCATCTGGCCGCAGCCGGTCAGCATCTCACGGGCGAACTGGTGAATGACTGCCTGATGAGGAGGTACATAGATTCCGCCGTATTTCTTGGCTGCGGAAAGGCCGAACATGTGGTCATCCTCATTGATGGTTCCGCCGACCGCACAGAGACTGTTATGGCAGTTGGTCAGGACATAGGGGATGGGAAAGCGCTCCAGTCCTGAGGCCCGGGCGGTCTGAATGATACCTACATAGGTAATGTCATGAGAAGTCAGCTTGTCAAAACGGATCTTCAGATGGTCTTCATTTCCCGAGGTGTTATGTGCCTGCAGAATCCGGTAGGCAATGGTTCCCTTCCGGGCACTGTTTCTGTCTGTCTTCTTTCCTCTGGCCTGAAGGAGGGCGGCCTCTGCCTCCCCATTATCTTCAATGATCTGATTTCCGCCTACGAGGAATACTCCATTTTCGTACAGCTTCATAGCTCGTCTCCTTTTTCTTTTTCTGTTCCTTTTCTATTTCTATAGATTCTGTGATCTAAGTCAGCATATTTACCTGTGAATGGAATTCATCGGTGGTCTTCCTGCACCAATGGTTCCTCCTCTTTTAGGATTCTTTCCCGAAGATATTTCCGATCCGGAAGCCCTTTTTCTGGCTTTTTTCTTCCTCATGGCCTTCCATCCGCTCTTCTTCGAGTCTCTGTTCTTCCTTTGCCTCCTCAAGATCTCTCTTCAGATCCGGGGGAAGCTGAATCTCGGGAAGGGGGATATCATCGTCGTCAGGGCCGGTTTCTTCCATCGGGGCGGCGGAAGCAGCTGCAGATCCGGCTCCTGTAAGGGAGGGATCCTGATCCTCTGCCTTGTCCATGATGACATTCTTTTCCTGACCCTCCGGCAGAGACATGCCGGTCTTCTGGAGATAGGCCTCATTGACATGAATTTCCGGAACCACGGACTTGTAGTCCGGCTCCGAATCCTCGGAGGATGCGGTAAAGGCCTGCTCTTCCTTTTCCTTCTCCAGACGGATATTTTCATCCTGGATCAGCCGCATGTACTTCTCAGAATCGACCATATCCTGAAGCCTTGCCCTGGTTTCCAGCTGATCGCTGTGAACCTGGTTTCTCTGGCTTTCGATCTCTTCCTTTGTTGTATCCATGAGCTCCTGCAGACGCTTTCCGGCATCCGACATAGAATCCTGAATGCTTTTCAGAGCTCGGTCCGTATACATCATGGCCGCAGCATAAATATCATCTGCTTCCTTTCTGGCATCAAAGATAATATCCGCTCCCTGCTTCTTCT
The DNA here is from genome assembly GCA_029338875.1 of Lachnospiraceae bacterium. GTDB lineage: Bacteria > Bacillota > Clostridia > Lachnospirales > Lachnospiraceae > Lachnocurva. The sequence goes on along the minus strand of JAQYBF010000083.1, from coordinate 7,665 downwards.
GTTCCCGCAGGGCCTGATCTCTCTTGGACTCAGACAGCTCATACTCGTCCATCATCTGATACATGCAGGTATTGAGTTCCTTCAAAAGGTCCATCAGGTCATTCTTGTCTACAATGACCCTTCTGCTTGAATTCTGATAAGGCTCAGCCTTTGCAAACAGGACATGAATCTTCCGGAGAACCTCCTCCGTCTTGTCTTGTGCACCCATTCTGGTCTCCTTAAATTTCAGCTTCAAAAACGGGCTGAATTTCTTGTATTTAAAGACTCTTATACGGATTTTATTCTAATTGTTTTATGGGGGAAAGTAAAGAAAATGAGCACTTCCGCCCTCGAAACTGCCCCTGGACGTTACCCGGCCCGCTGACTCGGCCCAGGCTGACCCGCGGCACATAGAGGATCCTACTTAGTGCTGCTTCATTCCTGACCTGACACGGTTCGTAAGTCTCTATTGCGCAGGACCCGGACGTCAGCATTGCGCTGCCGGGGCGGCTCCAGAAGCAGATCCGAAAGCGGAAGTGCTCGTTTGTTTATCTTATTCTGACTCCGGGTTCTTGTCAACCCGTTATCTTGTCTTTCAGGCTTTCTTCCCGAATCTCTGCCTCTGATCTCTTCTAAATTCTGAAAGTCTTTTCGTTTTGGAAGCCTTTCGATTCCGGAAAATTAAAGGTTCTTCTTCTCTTCTCTTAAATCCCGGAAGAAATCGCTGATCATGGAGGAGCATTCCTTCTCAAGAACTCCCCTGGTCACCTGGCACTGATGGTTGAATTCCTTCATCTCAAGGATGTTGAGGACAGAACCGGCACAGCCTGCCTTGGGATTCATGCAGCCGATCACAACCTCCGGTATCCTGGCCTGGACAATAGCACCTGCACACATCTGACAGGGCTCCAGGGTCACATACATGACACAGTCCTCCAGCCGCCAGTCATGCATCTTCTTACAAGCCTTTCGAATGGCAAGAATCTCGGCATGGGCCAGAGAGCTTTTATCGGTATTTCTCCGGTTATGAGTTTTTGCAAGGATTTTCCCCTTATGGACGATGACGCAGCCGATCGGCACCTCATGATGATCATAGGCCTTTCTTGCTTCCTTCAGGGCCAGCTTCATATAGTGCTCATCCGCTCTCTGCACTCTTTTTTCCGTGATTTTTTCTGACAGATTTTCCGCAAATCCCATGATCTACTTCCTTGATCTATATTTCTGATCTACTTTCTCTTCATGAGGAGATTGGTAAGCTTCGCGAAATCCTCCAGGCTCAGTTTTTCTCCCCGGATGCTTTCTTCCAGTCCCATTTCCCCAAGCGCCTGTCTGACATCCTCTTTTGAGATCTCAGAAATTGCAGCATTGGACAGGCTGTTGACCAGGGTCTTTCTTCTCTGGGAAAAGGCTGCCCGGATCAGCTGGAAGAGTAGCTTTTCATCATCAGTCTCTACCGCAGCTTCCTTTCTTAAATCCAGACGAATAACGGCCGAATCCACTTTTGGTCTGGGGATAAAGTTGTCCGGCGTCACCGTACAGATATATTCCGGAACTGTGTAATACTGGATGGCCAGAGAAAGTGCGCCGTAGTCCTTGGTCCCCGGACCGGCCTGCATGCGTTCGGCGACCTCCTTCTGAACCATAACCGTGATGGATTCGACCGGCGCATGTCCGGTCAGAAGATTCAGAAGAATAGGCGTCGTTATATAATAAGGAAGATTGGCAACTACTTTAAAAGGATGCCCTTCATTTTTCTCTCTGGCGATTTCTTCGAGATCCACCTTCAGAATGTCCTGGTTCAGAACCTCCGTATTCTTACAGAAGGCCAGGGTATCCGCCAGGATCGGCAGAAGCTTGGTGTCCAGTTCGACCGCGAGAACCTTTCCTGCCTGCTCGGACAGGACCTGGGTTAGAGTACCGATTCCGGGCCCGATTTCCAGGACGAAATCCTCCTTTGTAATATCCGCGGCATCGCAGATCTCATCGAGAATCTGGTCATTGATCAGAAAGTTCTGACCGAATTTTTTCTTAAATGTAAACCCATAGCGGTCTAGTACTGCCCGCATATAGGTCGGATTGGTCAATCGTTCCATGGCTTAATCCTTTTCTCTGAATTTACTCTTCTTAAATTTGGTCTTGTTAAATCTTCTTTTCTGCTTTGGCTGTTCGGATTTTACTCTTCGTCTTTCACCCTGGTAAATAACCCCATGGCATTCTTCCACGTGATATCCTCGACTTCTTCCGTCGAAATCCCCTTGATCATACTGATAGCTTTCACCATATAGGGAATGTAGAGGGAGGAATTTCTCTCTCCCCGATGGGGCTCAGGTGCCATATAGGGGCAGTCGGTCTCCAGAAGAATATGGTCCATGGGAATCTCTTCCACTGTCTGCCGGAGTTTTTTCCCGTTCTTGAAGGTGATGACACCTCCGACTCCGATAAAGAATCCCATTTTCACATACTGAAGGGCCTGGTCCGGAGAATAAGAATAACAGTGAACGACGCCCCGACCGCCCCTTTTGGCAAAGTCGGTCAGGATCTCCATTGTGTCCTTTGCAGCCTCCCTGGAATGAACAATGACAGGAAATTTTGCTTCCAGAGCCAGATCCAGCTGTTTCCGGAAAGCGGTTAGCTGCAGATGTCTTACCTCCGGATCCTTTTCATAGTGGTAGTCCGGCCCGATCTCTCCGATGGCCACAACCTTGGGATCCTTGGACCAGGCCCGGAGCCGGTCTATATTTTCCTCCGTTGCCTCCCGGACCGCATCCGGATGCAGGCCGACAGCCGCATAGATAAAGGGATAGCCATGGGCCAGAGCCATCGATTTCTCGGAGGTTTCCATGGAGGATCCCACATTGATGATCCGTCCGATTCCTTTTTGTCCCATGGATGAAAGAAGTTCGGCCCGATCCGGGTCGAACTTCTCATCTTCATAATGGGCATGTGTCTCAAAAATCATTCTGAAAGACTCCCATTCCTTTTATTCTGATGTCTCAGGCAATCTCAGATCCGCCGGCAAAAGGCTTTTCCGGTGTCATCAGAGCCAGGTTTCCATCGGCATCCTCTGCACAGAGCAGCATGCCTTCAGACATTACGCCTGCAAGCTTGGCCGGCTTCAGGTTACAGAGAACCATGACACGCTTTCCGACCATCTCCTCCGGCGTATAGAACTTATGAATACCGGATACGATCTGCTTTACCTCATTTCCGATCCGGACCTTGGAGCAGAGCAGCTTCTTGGATTTGGGAACCGCTTCGCAGGAGATAATTTCGCCGACACGGAATTCCATCTTCTCGAAATCCTCGAAGGTGATCTCGTCCTTATGAGGAAGCGGCTGACCGGCATTTTCGGAAGAGGCTGCGGCCGGAGCGGCAAGACCTTCCTTCTTGGCATCACCAATTTCACCTCTTGCAGCTGCAGCAGCTGCCTCCTGGCGCTGTTTTTCCTGAAGAACGGCAACTTTCGCCATAACTTCCTTGGCATCCAGACGCTGGAAAATGATTTCGGGATTTTCTGTTACCTTGTTTCCGCTCGGATAAAGACCGAACTGATCCAGCTTGTCATAATCACGAAGCTCTGTATTCAGCTGAGATTCGATCTTTTCTGCAGTTTCCGGCATGAAAGGATAAAGCAGGCTGGCACCGATAACTATGCCTTCGGTCAGATTGTAAAGGACGGTTGCAAGACGGTCTTCCTTTGCCGGATCCTTGGCCAGGTTCCAGGGCTCGGTCTCATCGATATACTTGTTCAGTCTCTTGAAGACATTGAAAATTTCCTTCATGGCGTCTGCAACATGGTAGGTGTCCATGAGAGCTTCAGCCTTGGCATAGGCGGAAGTCACGGTGTCCTTCAGATCCTGATCCACTGCTTCCTCGACATGACGATCCTCCACCAGACCATTGAAGTATTTATTGGTCATGGAGATGGTCCGCTTTACCAGGTTTCCAAGCGTATTGGCCAGATCCGTATTGCAGCGCTCCACAACCAGTTCCCAGGTAATGACACCGTCGTTCTCGTAAGGCATCTCGTGAAGAACAAAATAACGGACACCGTCGACACCGATCAGCTTGGCCAGATCATCTGCATAGATCACATTTCCCTTAGACTTACTCATCTTCTCGCCGCCCTGAAGAAGCCAGGGATGACCGAAAACAGTCTTGGGAAGGGGTTCGCCGAGAGCCATAAGAAAGATAGGCCAGTAGATCGTATGGAAACGGATAATATCCTTTCCAATCAGATGAAGGTCGGCAGGCCAGTATTTCCTGTAAAGGTCAGAAGAATTTCCGTCTGCATCATAGCCGAGGCCGGTAATATAATTGGTCAGAGCATCCAACCAGACGTATACAACATGGCCCGGAGCAAAATCCACAGGGATCCCCCAGGTAAAGGAGGAACGGGATACGCACAGATCCTGAAGACCCGGAAGAAGGAAGTTATTCATCATCTCATTCTTACGGGACTCCGGCTGAATGAAATCCGGATGGCTGTTGATATAATCAATCAGCCTGGGAGCATACTTCTTCATTTTAAAGAAGTAGGCATCCTCCTTTTCCTCATGCAGGGTGCTGCCGCAGACCGGACACTTGTTTCCGTCCACTGCCTGTGAACTGGTATAGAAAGCCTCACATTCCGTGCAGTAGAGTCCGCTGTAGGAACCCAGATAAATATCTCCCTGATCATAGAGCTTCTTAAAGATCTTCTGAACTTCTCTCTCATGATCCTCATCGGTTGTCCGGATAAAGCGGTCATAGGAGGTATTCATCAGATCCCAGATCTCCTTTACCTCGCCTGCCTTTTCGTCAACGAACTCCTTTGGAGTTTTCTTTGCCTGACGCGCTCTCTCCTCGATCTTCTGTCCATGTTCATCGGTTCCTGTCTGGAAGCGGACATCGTAGCCGTCCCTTCTTTTCCAGCGGGCGATTGCATCTGCCATAATGATCTCATAGGTATTGCCGATATGCGGCTTTCCTGATGTATAGGCAATTGCTGTTGTAATGTAAAACTTTCCTTTATTGGTCATTGTCTGTCTGTTTCTCCTAATGTCAGTCTTCCGTGAAAGGATCGATCTTTTCTCCGCACTTGAGGCAGAACTTTGCATCCTTGGGAAGCTCTGCTCCACAGTTGGGACAGATCATGGTTCCGCGGACACTCTGAATCTCTTTCTCCAGATTCTTGATTTTCTTCTTTAATTCCTTGATCTCATACATCTGGACCTGGAATTCGGCATCCTCATCCGACTTGTATTCCTCATAATATGCCTGGCCAAGTCCCTTGAATGCATCCGTCAGTTTTTTCTCTGCCTGATGAAGCTCGTAATTCAGCTTTGCTGTATCGGAAGTTTCCTTTGCCTTATTAGTGATTGTTTTTCCGGTTTCAAAAATGGTATCGCTGATTTTATCAAAAAGATCCATAATAAGCCTCCTTTACCAGGCCGTAAAATATGAAACTTGAAACATTTTCATTATATCCTGCGTCCTGTATTTTTTCAATCAGCGAGGACCTTACAGAACTTCTTCTTACCCTTTCGAAGGACAAATTCCTTATCGAAATCTTCCTTCTGATATTTCTGGAAGGGATCCTTTATCGCCTCTCCGTTGACAGAGACACCGCCCTGTTCAACCGCACGCTTGCCGTCGGTCAGAGAGCTTGCAAAACCGGCCTTCTGAAGGATCTTTCGAATATCGATCTGGCCGTCCGTGAAGTCATCATCTGTAAGATGGGTCTCCGGCATATTCTCGGCAACACCGCTGGTGAATACGGACTTTGCTGCAGCTTCCGCCTTCTTAGCCTCATCCTCTCCATGAACCATAGCGGTCAGCTCGGAAGCCAGAATCCGCTTTGCCTCATTGAGCTGAGAGCCCTCCCAGCTTTCCATCTCCTCGATCTGCTCGAGGGGAAGGAAGGTCATCATACGAAGGAATTTCAGGACATCCTGATCATCCACATTTCTCCAGTACTGATAGAAATCATAGGGAGAGGTCTTGTCCGGATCCAGCCATACAGCTCCGCCGGCTGTCTTTCCCATTTTGGTACCGTCGTGCTTTAAAAGAAGATTGATGGTCATGGCACCGGCATCATCTTTTCCGAGCTTCTTACGGATCAGATTGGCTCCGGCCAGCATGTTGGACCACTGGTCGTCTCCGCCGAACTCCATATTACAGCCATAGCGCTCATATAACTGAAGGAAATCGTAGGCCTGGAGGAGCATATAGCCCATTTCGAAGAAGGTCAGACCGCCTTCTCTTGCCATACGGTTTTCATAGGCTCTTGCCCGAAGCATGGTAGCCACATTGAACTGAGAGCCGATATCTCTCATAAATTCCAGGAAATTCAGATCGCGGAGCCAATCAGCATTGTTGACCATCATTGCCTGCTCATCGCCGTCACCGAATTCGATGAAACGGGACATCTGCTTTTTAAAGCACTCACAGTTATGATCGATGGTTTCGGTTGTCATCATGGAACGCATATCAGTCCGTCCGGAAGGATCACCGATCATACCGGTACCGCCGCCGACCAGGGCGATCGGCTTGTTTCCGCCCATCTGAAGACGTTTCATCAGAATCAGAGCCATGAAATGTCCGACATGAAGAGAATCCGCGGTCGGATCAAAGCCGATATAAAACTTGGCTTTTCCGTTATTGATCAGATCCGGAATCAGCTTTTCATCTGTTACCTGAGCAATCAGGCCTCTTTTCTGCAGTTCTTCGTAGAGTGTCATAGAATTCTCCTTCATCTTTTCGCCATCCGATGGAATCGTGATCTGCATTCAATCGTATTTCCATTCGGATTTCATAAAAAATAAAACCCGTCCTTCAAATTCCGGACGTTGGAATTCAAAGGACGGGGATAGCTCCGTGGTACCACCTTTGTTCACAGAAGATCGGTCAGGCCTTTGCCTATGATCCGGATCTTATGCCTCATTTACAGTATAACGCCTGTCCACGCTGCAGCCTAATTGCATAAGACTTATCCACATTCCTTTCAGCTTTTCCGCCTTCTCAAGTGAAAATCAGGATTCTCCTATGCTTTCAGTACAGAGCTCCGGAATGTATTCGAAAACGCTTCTCACTGTCTCGCACCAGACGACAGCTCTCTGAAGAGTCTCCACGTTTCCTACTTCTTTCCTTCACAGCTTTTAAAAAAAGGAACCTCAAATGAGATTCCTCTTTAGAGGCGACAACCAGATTCGAACTGGTGCTCGAGGTGTTGCAGACCTGTGCCTTACCACTTGGCTATGTCGCCGAACAAAACAGATTATAATTGATAGAAAATAATCCGTCAAGCAAAGTTTAAACAACTTGACGGACGTCTGTCACGATTCGCAAGAATCGTGACCTACGCAGACGCTTCCGAGCGAAGCTCGGTCTTTTCATAGCGGCTGCTCCTTGTCACGATTATGAAGTAATCTTGACCTAATCATTCCTTCAAAACTTCATACAGACTGTCACGATTTCTTGAAATCGTGACCTGCGCAATCGCCTCGAGCGAAGCTCGTCTTCCATTGCGATTGCTCCATGAAATGTACAAACCATTTGTTTCCTTTGATCAAGCCTTCGATCGATTAGTAACAGTCAGCTCCATGCCTTACGGCACTTCCACCTCTGACCTATCTACCTTGTACTCTTCAAGGGATCTTATGTCCAAAGGACGGGATATCTCATCTCAGGGGGGGCTTCACGCTT
>JAQYBF010000082.1 GCA_029338875.1 Lachnospiraceae bacterium | reverse complement strand
ATTTATCGCGGACAGCAGCCTGCTATTTATGCCGGATACCTTATAAATTGGATTATGGAGATGAGCTTATTGGTGAATATTTGAACTTTATTATGAATTCTCCGGAGGCTAAGAAATTCTGTAATAGTGTGAAAACAGATGGTGTAAATCAGTCTAGTATAAGCGCAAAAAAATCGGCGAGTTTGTGATCCCGGTACCGACCATAGCTGAGCAGGAAGAAATCGTAAAAATAGTCAATCAATATGTGAAGCATGAAAATGATGCTACAGACGTAACAGATCAGGTAGAAGAACAGATCGAGCAGACAAGGAAATCAATTCTTAGCCAGGCTTTTCATGGCGAGTTAAATCTGAAATAACGCAAACGAGGGAGTCAGATCAGATGCCGCAGTTAGGGAAAAGCATAAATCTATATTTGATGGACGGAACTGCGTCCGGCCGATGGCAGGCTGATCTGTCGAATTGGAATGGAAGAGCCTATAAGATTCCGCGTAAGGACTTAAAGGACAGCGGAGAACTTACGGATCTGAATTCTCCCGGAGTGTATTTTCTTTTCGGAAAAGACGATGAAACCGGGAAACAGTTTATTTATGTCGGAGAGGCAGATGACGTTTTGAAACGCCTTATGCATCCGCTTTTGTCTGTGGCAAGAATTCGAATGGGCTTATAGAGTGGAAGAATAAAGTCGGTGTGCCACTTAAAAATATGGATACGGAGACGGTTTCTGCTCCGGTTAAGAAGACAAAAGGCAAAAAGACTTCTCGGGAAACAACTCTGCATACTGTATTAAATCCGGATCTGTTGCGTATAGCAGGAAAGAAAGCCGCTGCTTCTGGATATGTTGTTGCAGATGGATTTGTGGTATGCAAAGGATCCGATATGTGCCTTACAGAAACGAAGTCCTGTCAGAAGTGGATTAAGGATATGCGGGCTGAATTTATTGCCAGTAAGAAGGTTATAGGCGGAAAGTTCATTGAAGATGTTCATTTCAAAAGTCCATCAGCTGCGGCGGCATGCGTGACCGGCGGCTCAGCGAACGGAAATATTATGTGGCTGTATCCGGACGGGGAATCGATAAAAGATAAGGCGGAGAAGAAATAACTTTATAGATCGCCTGAAGGGAGAATTATATTGGGTAAGAAATCAACCAGGGACAACAAAAGCATTTACCAGATAAGCCGGGAAGAAGCGGGGATGACCCGTGAGGAAGCCAGCGAGGTAATGCAGTTTGTCTCTGACAGCCGGATTGAGAAATATGAGACCAGAAAGTCTCCGGTGCAGCCGGAAGAAGTCATGGCTATGGCCAAAGCTTATAAGAAACCGTCGCTCTGCAATTATTATTGCTCTCATGAATGTCCGATTGGCCAAGAATATGTTCCGGAGGTCAAGGTGAAGGAACTGTCTCAGATCGTGCTGCAGATGCTCGCCACTATGAATTCCCTGGAAAAGGCGAAAGACCGCTTTATAGAGATTACCGCTGATGGCAAGATATCCGAGGATGAATTTGCTGACTTCGCAAAGATCGAGAAGGGCGTGGAAGAGATATCCATGGCTGCGGATTCGCTGTCGCTCTGGGTGAACAATACGATTGCATCCGGAAAAATTGATGAAGAGAAGCTGGAGGCGGCACGCAAGGCCTTAGGAATATAAGAAATTCTGCCGATATAGAAACCATAACTTCATATTTTGCCAAAATAAATAAATAAGACATCCCTTTTCTCCAAATGTGCCATGTACCCCATCAGGCGTTCCGGATAGAATGGAGCCATCAATAAAAACAGGCTTCAGAAAAGAAGGAAATGCGTTTATGAGATTGATCGCGAATGATGTCCGTACAAGGGTTGCGTTATCAAGACTCCTGGTCAAAATAGACGGAAATCCGGAGTATAGCAGAGTAATCGGAATCGAGGACACATCGCGCTTTCGATCTGAAGCCGCCAATGATTAGAAAGAGGTAGAAAACGATGTTAAGCATTCTGGCACTTATTTTTATCATGATCGGCCTGTCTAAGCTTACTGGACTGTTCTTCCGTGCAGTCGGAACGCTGCTGGGATGGATCTTCGGGGGCATCGGCTGGCTGATCCTTGCCGGACTTGCGGTGACGGTTTACGGCCTGGCGTTGATTGCAGTTCCGGCGGTTCTGGTGATCGGTCTCGTTGCACTGATAGCAGCGGCGGCGTCCTGATT
>JAQYBF010000081.1 GCA_029338875.1 Lachnospiraceae bacterium | reverse complement strand
GAAATATATACCATCGTCAAGAAATTCGGCGAAGCTGCCAAGCGTGCTCAGATCGCAGGTTTCGATGCCGTTGAGATCCATGCCGGCCACTCCTATCTCCTGAGCCAGTTCCTTTCCCCGATCTACAACAAGCGTACCGATGAATTCGGCGGCTCCGCAGAGAACCGTGCCCGCTTCACCCGCCTGGTTATCGATGAGGTAAGAAAGCAGGTCGGTCCCTTCTTCCCCATCTTCGTCCGTATCAGTGCTGACGAGTTCATGGAAGGCGGCAACACTCTGGACGACTGCATCGATTACCTCCGGTATTTCGGAGACAATGTCGATGTCTATGATGTATCCGCAGGTCTGAACGGATCCATCCAGTATCAGCTGGATGCCAACTATATGCCGGACGGCTGGAGATCCTACATGGCAAAGCGCGTGAAGGAAGCCTACAACAAGCCCGTCATCACCGTCGGTAATATCCGTGATCCCAAGGTTGCCGAGGATATCCTGGCACGGGGCGATGCAGATCTGATCGGAATGGGCCGTGGCCTGATCGCTGATCCGGACTGGGTCAACAAGGTAGAGCTCGGTCATGAGGATGACATCCGGAAATGTATTTCCTGTAATGTCGGTTGTGCCGGCCACCGGATCGGACTCAATCAGCCCATCCGCTGCACCGTTAACCCTGCTGTCAACCATGGTGCAGACTACTACAAGGAAAAGGTTAAGAAGCCCTGCAACGTTGTCGTTATCGGCGGCGGTACCGCAGGTCTTGAGGCAGCATGTACTGCAGCAGAAGTCGGATGTACCACCTTCCTTCTCGAGAAGAAGGATCATCTCGGCGGACTTGCTGTCGAGATCTCCAAGATTCCGGACAAGACCCGTCTCAAGGACTTCCCGACCTACCTCGAGCACAGAGCTTCTAAGCTTCATAACCTCTTTATCATGACCAACACTCCTGCTACTCTGGACCTGGTTCAGAGATTCCAGCCGGATGTCATTGTAAATGCAACAGGTTCCAACCCGACTCTTCCTCCGATCAAGGGACTCCTGGATCGTGTCGATAAGGAAGGCACAAGAGTTGCTACCGTTCTGAAGATGATCGACCGCATGGATTCCTATCCCAAGGATATGAAGGGTCAGAAGGTTGCCATCGTCGGCGGCGGTGCTGTTGGCCTGGATGTCATGGAATTCTTCACCGAGCGCGGTGCAGATGTCTCCATTATCGAGATGCTTCCCATCATCGGTAACGGCCTGGATCCTGTCACCAAGTGCGACACCAAGACCAAGATGGAGAAGTACCACGTCCGTCAGATGACAAAGACCGCTCTGCAGGAAGTCTGCGATGACAAGTTCATCGTCAAGAATCCGGATGGCGAAATCGAAGAGATTCCTTTCGACTATGGCTTCATCTGCCTCGGCATGCGTGCCAATGCTCCGGTTCTTCAGGAGCTTGAGGATGCTTACGCAGACACTAATGTCGAGATCTACAACATCGGTGACAGCCGCAGAGCCCGCCGTATCATCGAAGGAACCGAGGAAGGAAGAAATGTCCTCGAAGTTCTGAAGCGGCATGAGTTCCTGGACTAAGTTTCCTGGATAAGTTTTCGGATTGAATTCCCGGACTGAACCTCTGGTCTGAATTCTGTTAAGTATCGGCAAAAATGAAGACCGGCCTCTGAAGCAATTCAGAAGCCGGTCTTTTTTTTAACTTTTTTGATTTCATACAACGATTTTGAAGGAAAACTCGAATTCCGTTGCATGACTTACCTGATTTTCGTTTTTGTACCTCGGAATCGGAGATTTTCTTGATTTCCGAGGTATATCTTCCCTGATTCTCGGGTTTTTGTAGCTCGGAATCGAAGATTTCTTGATTTCCGAGGTATTCTTCCCTGATTCTCGGGTTTTTGTACCTCGGAATCGGAGATTTTCGTGATTTCCGAGGTGTATCTTCCTGATTTTGGACCTCGGAATAAAAGATTTCCGAATTCCTCACACCATTTTATAGAAAGTACAAGTATTTCGCTCTTACTCTTCCTTGAAGTAGAGCTGCTTCAGTTCCTCGACCGGCATATCCTTTCCGGTGTAGAGACGGAAAGCGGCCTCGCCCTGCCAGAGCAGCATGCCTCTGCCGTTTACGACCTTGCAGCCGTGCGCCTTAGCATCTCTTAAGAGCTTGGTTTCCAGAGGATTGTAAACCGTATCGGCAACAACCAGGCCCTCGTGGAAGACGGACATATCATTGACAACGGATTTGTCGTCCATGGGCTTCATGCCGAGAATGGTGGCATTGATCAGAATATCGCTGTCCAGGATTTCGGCCTTGAAGGCATCCTGATCCGCCAGATCGACGACCTTGACCTCACAGGAAGGAACCTCTGCCATGATTTTCTTTGCAGTTTCTTCGATCCGCGGGAAGAACTTGTCCTTGATATTGAAAATGGAGATGGCTCTTGCGCCGTCCAGAGCCGATTGAACCTCGATGGCTGTTGCGGCTCCGCCGCCTCCGACGATGGTGATCTTCTTTCCCTTGACTTCGACTCCGTGATCACGGAGATTGTTGTTAAAACCGATGCCATCGGTCATATGTCCGATCAGGCGTCCGTCTTCATTGACAATGGTATTGGCTGCGCCGATGATCCGGGCTGCCGGAGAAAGCTCATCACATCCCTTCGCTGCAGCGATCTTATCCGGCATGGTGACATTCATGCCCCGCATCTTGAAAGTCCGCATGGCCTGCAGGGCTTCCGGTACCTGATCCTCCTTAATGTCAAAGGCAACATAGACATAATCCAGTCCCAGCCGGTCAAATGCGTAGTTATACATAGCCGGTGATAAGGAATGCTTGATTGGCGAACCAATCACACAAAGCACGCCAGTTGCAGCTGAAATTCGTTCTGTACCCATGTCTGCCTCCAGATTCTAATAAATTTAACCAGTTCTTTTACCCAGTTCTACTTCTTCTGCATTTTTACTGGTCCTGATAGGTTCCTGCAAATCATTTTATCGATTTTAGGTTTACTGATTTTAGGTTTACCGATTTTTGATTTACCGATTTTTTACCAGTTCCAATGCATTTCTATTGGTTATTCCTTATAGTATTCCTATTTGCTCTTCTTTTCCACACTTTTTCACTTCTACTCGTAAAAGTTTTGTGCTATATCAAAGCTTTCCAATGCTTTTTGTCCTGAAATGTTGAATACAGATACCGAAATAGCCGGAATCCAACCAGCTCGATACATCGATTTCGAGGAAAATTCCGAATCCCGATGTTTTCTATCCCGGAACTTGCGATTTTAAACATCGATTTTAAAAAAAAATCGATTTCCGATGTTTTCTACACCGGAACTCGCAATTCTAAACATCGATTTTGAGAAAAAATCGAATCCCGATGTTTTCTACACCGGAACTCGCAATTCTAAACATCGATTTCGAAGAAAATTTCGAATTCCGATGTTTTCTGCACCGGAACTTGCGATTCTAAACATCGATTTCGAAGAAAATTTCGAATTCCGATGTTTTCTGCACCGGAACTTGCAATTTTAAACATCGATTTTTAAAGAAATTTCGAATCCCGATGTGTTTTCTCCGACTTCCTAAATATTGGACATCGTTAACGAAGGAAATCCCCCGACCAGGCACAACTTTTCTGGGGTATGAAAAGAAATTCGGGAGTTCTAGATTATTATACCAGATATGATCTTCCTGCTTCTGATTTCTGATCAGACAGAGAAATGTAGACCATGCCCTCGAGACGCATTCCTGGGATGCACATTCCTAGATTCAGAAACAGACGTAATGCAGCCAGCCCTCGAGGCGCATTCCTTGCCTTATCAGAAGACAAGTATGGTATAATTTTATCAACTGAATTCTTAGGGATATGGAGATGAAAATTTATGGCTTCAGATAACAATCGATCCCGGAAAAATAACTTCCGAAACAGCGAAGAATTCTTCTCTTCGACCGGCCAGGAAATGCTGGATGCGGTCACGAGAGCTGTCCAGGAAGGAAATTACACCGGCCTTGCAGAGTCCCTGTCAGACCAGATCAACAGTGCCTTGAACGGTGCCCAGCGGGGTCTGTCCGGAAGAATGGCCCAGAGAGCCTGGGAGGTCTATCGGAACAAACAGCGGAGCCAGGGTTATAACTCCTGGAACGGCCAGAGCTACGGATCCAACGGCCAGTCCTATCAGCAGGGTGGCCAGGCCGATCAGCAATATAACAATCAGGCAAATAATCAGCATTACAATCAGACCAATTATCAGGCTTATGGACAGACACAATCCAACGGCCAGAATTACAATCAGACAGCCGGCCAGGGCTGGACAAACTACCGTCAGACGACCGGGACAAGCTATCGCCAGACCAACGGACAAAGCTACAGCCAGTCCAATGCTCAGACTTACAGCCAGGCCCAGTCCAGCAGCCAACCTTACAACCAGTCCTACACCCAGGCCCAGGCCAACCGCCGGAACTTCAATCAGTCTTACGGCGCATACGGGAACCCCTCCAGCCAGGGCGCACCCTCCTATTTCCTGGCCCGGCGGGTATCAAACGGCTTTGGAAATCAGAAGCGGATCCTCGGCACCATCGGTGAGATCGTCTTCGGTTTTCTGGCCTTCTGCTTCGGCGTCGGCATGGTGGCCTATATTTCCCTCAATGATATTGCGGCACTCATCGTCGCCATCGCTTTCCTGATTGGAAATCTCTATATCTTCAGCCGCTTTAAAAAGCTGAAGACAGACGGGCAGCACTATAACGATCTGGTCAGCGAGTACCATCGTTATGGCAATGCCATCGGTAACCGGGAGTATTTCCTGATCAAGGATCTGGCCCAGTGGATGCACGAGGACCCTTACCAGACCATGCAGAACCTGGTCGACATGAAGAAGTATGACATGCTTCCCCAGGCCTCTTTCGACGTCCACTATACGACCCTGCTCCTGACCGACCGTGCCCGGATGCTCTACCAGAACGCCCTCAATGCCGAGCGCCAGCGGAAGAGTCAGAACGGTCAGAATCCGGGAAATGAAGACCAGGTCTACGAGAACATGGAACAGGCTTCCCAGTCCTCCGCCAAATCCGGTGATCGGACCGGCCACAATGCTGCCTGGGATGGCAATACCTCCGCTCCCCTCTCCGATCTTCAGAAAATTCTCAATGACGGCGACCGCTATTTAAAGAAAATCCGCGCCGCCAACGATGAAATTCCCGATACCGAAGCCATGTCGGATAAGCTTTACCGGCTGGAAAATATAACCCGGTCTATATTTGCCGCTGTGAAGAAGGATCCCGACAAGGCGAAGGATCTCAGGCGGATCATGAGCTACTATCTTCCGACCACGGAAAAGCTTCTGGATGCCTATTTGGAATTCTACCGGAACCCGGCCCAGTCAGATCAGAAGAAGCAGTCCATGGCCGAGATTGAGCAGGCCATTGATGCGGTCTGCGACGGCTTCGAGCGCTTCCTGGCCAAGATGACCGAACCCGATATGATGGATATTTCCTCGGACATCACCGTCATGAAGCACATGATGGAGCAGGACGGCATGACCGATTCGGATATGAAGGCGAAGTCGTGAGAGATATCTAAATATAGACCAAAGCAAAAAAGGAGGACTCAATGAGCGAAGAATTTACAGAAGAGACCAAGACCGCCCCGACCCTGACCTTCGGCGATGCGCCAAAGGCTGAGCCGGACCTTCCCACCACACAGAAACAGGCCCCTGTTTCGGAGGCTTTTAAGAAGGAAGCCGCCCTGACCGATGAGGAGCAGGCCCAGGTGGATGCCTTTGTCGAGAAGATTGATCTGGCAGATTCGGCAGCCATCATGACCTATGGCGTCAGCACCCAGAAGAACCTGGCCGATTTCTCGGAGAAAGCCATCGAGGATGTCCGGACCAAGGACATGGGAGAAGTCGGAGACCTTCTGACCGGTCTTGTAACAGAGCTTAAAAATTTCGACGTCGATGAGAAGGAAAAGGGCATTGCCGCCTGGTTCAAGAAAAAGAAGAACTCACTCGACGAACTGAAGGCCAGATACAGTAAGGTCGAGACCAATGTCGATACCGTTACGGCCCAGCTCGAGGATCATGAGCAGAAGCTTTTAAAGGATTCCGCCATTCTCGACAAGATGTATGATCTGAATCTGACCTACTATAAGGAACTCACCATGTACATCCTGGCCGGAAAGAAAAAGCTCGAGGATGTCCGTGCAACCGAACTTCCTTCCCTCCAGGCCAAGGCCACAGAAACCGGACTTCCCGAGGATGCCCAGAAGGCCAAGGATCTGGCCGCCCAATGCGAGCGCTTTGACAAGAAGCTATATGATCTCGAGCTGACCAGGACCGTTGCCATGCAGACCGCGCCTCAGATCCGTCTCATCCAGAATTCCGACATGCAGATGGCCGAGAAGATCCAGTCGACCATCGTCAACACCATCCCGCTCTGGAAGAACCAGATGGTTATCGCCATCGGCATGGAGCACGCATCCGAGGCTGCCCGCGCAGAGCGTGAGGTCAACGATATGACCAACGAACTCCTGAAGAAGAACGCCGACAAGCTCCATCAGGTCACTGTCGCAACCGCCAAGGAGAACGAACGTGGCATCGTCGATATCGAGACTCTGAAGCATACCAATGAGACTCTGATCAGTGCCATGGATGAGATCATGACCATCCAGAAGGACGGCCGAGAGAAGAGACAGGCTGCAGAGAAGGAACTGACCGGCATCGAACAGCAGCTGCACGACAAGCTTCTGGAGATGTCGAAATCCTGACAGAAATTTGATGCTTAAAGGGGGTTATTTACAATGGATTTCACAAACTATTTTCTGATGATTAACGAGGACGATCCGGCCGGGACCGAGAAGGCCGTCATCGCCTACACCCTGGAGAAGACCCGGGGTAAGATCGACTGGGACCAGGCCACCATGACCGCCAAGATTCCCGCCGAGCATGGAAATATAAACCATGTCTGCCATGTGGAGGACAAAAAGGGGCATTCCCTCTACATTAAGCAGGCCGGCCTGGAGACCCGGATCTCCAAGGATATGACCGCTTCCGTCGACCGGAACCGCCAGGAATCCGAGATTCTTCAGATCGAAGAGAGGCTGGCCCCGGGCATGGTTCCCCATATCTATTTCTATGACACGGTCATGCACGCCTGCGGCATGGAAGACTGCTCTGACTTCGAAGTCATGCGGGATGCCATGTTAAAGCACGAGACCTTCCCGCTCTTTGCCGACCAGATCTCAACCTTCATGGTCAACACCCTGCTCTACACTTCGGATGTGGTCATGGATCATAAGGAAAAGAAAGAGCTGACCCGGAAATTCATCACGCCGGATCTCGATGACATCACAGAGAAGCTTGTTCTCATGGAACCCTATCTTGGCGCCGACCGGAACAATGTCTACGAGCCCAACCGGACCTTCGTCGAAAAAGAGCTTTACCATGACGACGGTTTACATTTGGCTGTCGCCAAGCTCAAATTCAACTTCATGACCAACGCCCAGGCCCTGCTCCACGGCGACCTCCACACCGGATCCATCTTCATCAAGCCCGATGCCATGAAGGTCTTCGACTGCGAATTCGGCACCTTCGCGCCGATCGGCTACGATGTCGGAAATATCATCGCCAACCTGATCTTTGCCTATGATAACGGCCTGGCTTCCGGCGACGATGCCTTCTGTGACTGGTGCCTGGACAGCATCGAGGAACTAACCGATCAGTTTATTGACAAATATAGGGCGGCCTATGACGAAGCTGTCACAGAGCCCATGGCAAAGGTGCCCGGCTTCAAGGAATATTACCTCGAGAGCATCCTGAAGGATACGGCCGGCTACGCCGGAACCGAGCTGCACCGGCGGACCGTCGGCATGGCCAATGTCGTCGACGTCACAAGCATTGAAGACCAGGAAGCCCGTCTCCTTGCCGAGCGGATCAACATCCTGGCCGGAAAGGAATTCATCCTGAAGGCTGAGAACTTCACCAGTGGTCCCGCCTTTGTCGATGCCGTTCTTCGGGCAAAGGATGTAGCAGAAAAGACTCTGCAGTAAGACCATTATCAACATAGAGAAAGAAATCAGGAATACTTATGAACACACAGCTGGATGATTTTTTTGAAAAAGTAATAACTGTAAAGTGGGGACCGGAAAAGAAGTCGGTCGACATCATCGACCAGACCCTTCTGCCCGGAACCATCAAGAGAATTCAGATTGCCAACAAGGAAGACCTCTGGGAAGCCATTAAGAAGCTTCGGGTCCGGGGCGCACCCGCCATTGGCGTGGCAGCCGCCTACGGAATGGCCGTTCTGGGAAATGACATGCCGGAAGATGATTATGATGGTTTCTATCAAGACTTCAAGTCTGTCAAAGACTATCTCGCTACCTCCCGTCCGACCGCAGTCAACCTCTTCTGGGCCCTGAACCGGATGGAAAGGAAGGTCCTTTCCATGAAGGGCAGGCCGGTTCCTGAAATCAAGGCCGCTCTCTACGAGGAAGCCCAGGCTATCCGTGACGAAGACGTCGCCATCAGCCGCAATATCGGCGAAATCGGCTATGGCCTTCTCAAAGACCTGAAAACAGAGGGCGAAGAGCTCGGCATCATGACCCACTGCAATGCCGGAACCCTCGCCACCGCCAAATACGGCACGGCAACCGCTCCTATGTACATCGCACTCGAGCACGGCTGGGCAGGAAGGGATATGCATGTCTACTGCGATGAGACCCGTCCCCTTCTTCAGGGTGCCCGCCTGACCTCTTTTGAGCTGGTCAACTCCGGAATCACAACCTCCGTCCAGTGCGACAACATGGCCTCTCTTCTGCTGAAATCCGGCCGCGTTAAGATCATCTTCGTCGGCTGCGACCGTGTCGCCCGAAACGGCGATGCCGCCAACAAGATCGGAACCAGCGGCCTGGCCATCATCGCTAAGCACTACGGTGTTCCCTTCTATGTCTGCGCACCCTCTTCCACCATTGATCCCAACACGGTCGACGGCGACCACATCCCGATCGAGATGCGGGATCCGGAAGAAATCAAGTCCATGTGGTATGAGACACCCATGGTACCTTCCGCCGTCGATACCTCCTTCAATCCGGCCTTCGATGTAACCGATCATAATCTGATCACCGGAATCATCACCGAGAAAGGCCTCTGCCAGGGCCCGGATTATGAAAGAAGCTTTAGGGAGCTTGAGATTTTCTGATAAGCCAAGCAAAAAAGATCCGCCAGCCGCGGCTGACGGATCTTTTTTTATTGCCTGCTGTTATTATGCTTCAACCGCTCTCGTAGCCTTTCTAAGCCATTCCAGCTCATCACCCTCGAGATAAGGAGAAACCTTGTCCCATACCTTCTTGTGGTAGTCATTGAGCTTCTCGACATCAGACTTCTCCATCAGAGACGGATCAATGGCATCAAGATCAATCGGCGCATAGGTCAGAGGATCGAAGCGTAAGAAACGTCCGAACTCATTGGTCTCATCCTCCACGCACTCGATAATGCTCTCGATCCGGATGCCGTAGGCATTTTCGATATAGATGCCCGGTTCGTCCGATGTGATCATGCCCGGCTCGAAGACAACATTGGCATTCCGCCAGCGGATGCTCTGGGGTCCCTCATGCACATTTAAAATATAGCCCACGCCGTGGCCGGTTCCATGATTGAAGTTCTGTCTCTTGTCCCAGAAAGGTGCCCGCGCATAGGTATCCAGTGCAATACCATTGGCTCCGTAAGGGAACCTGGCATAGAGAAGCCTGAGGTTCGAAACAGCTACGGTCGTATAGTCCTCGATCATCTGCCGGCTCAGCTTGCCAAGCACGATGGTTCTGGTCACATCGGTGGTACCGTTCTGATAGGTTCCGCCGGAATCCACCAGAAGAAAGCCCTCCGGCTTCAGCTCTGCGCAGCTTTCCTCGGTCGGTGCATAATGAGCCATAGCCGCATTGGCATTGTAAGCGGAAATCGTATCGAAGGAGAGCTCGATATAGCCCGGAATCTCGGAACGGAGATGGTCCAGATGGTCGGCCGCAGAGATCTCCGTAATCTTCTGCTTTCCGATCTCCTTCTGAAGCCAGTACATGAACTTGCAGAGAGCGACCGAATCATCCAGATAGCACTTTCTGGAATTCTTAAGCTCGACCTCATTCTTGACCGCTTTCATGGCCGTGGTCGGATTGGCGCCATTCACCAGGTTTTCAGCACCTGCTGCTTTGGCGCAGGCCTCCTTCAGAGCGAAGGAAGAAGCATCCGGATCCAGGAAGACCTTACCCTCGAACTTCCAGTCAGAAAGCTCCCGAAAGAACTTCTCATAAGGATGAAGGGCGATCTCATGCTGAATGGCATAGGCCCGGAAATCCTCCGTGATCTCAGATTCCTGGAGAAAGAGATCGATGGTATCCTGGCCCAGAATCAGGTAGGACAGAGCCACCGGATTGCAATGGACATCGTCGCCCCTCATATTCAGAAGCCACATGATATCGTCGAGCTTTGCCATGACGAGAGCCTGGCAGCCCCGGGTTTTCAGGACATCCCGGACACGGTCTACCTTTGACTCCATGTCCTCGCCGACGGTCTCCACCGGTAAAATATAGACCGAATGCGAAGGCATGGCCGGCCGGTCGGTCCAGATCTCGTCGGCCGGAGCGAAGCTTCCGTTGGCTTTGGCGCCGCAGGATTCAGCCAGCTTCTTGTAATTCTCGCCCTCAGTCACGGTAACGGCACGGCCGTCAAAGCCCAGGGTCTGACCGGATTTCAGATGATCGGTCAGGAATTTCTCGATAGTCGGAACACCCGGCTCGCCCATCTTCATAAGCTGCCACTCGGTGCCGGCAAGCTCGCCGGCTGCGGAAATAAAGAAACGGCCGTCTGTCCAGAGCCATGCGCCCTCTTTGGAAACCAGAAGATGGACGTTATCGCTGGTGCAATTGCTCAGATATTCGGTCACTTTGAAGAAATCACTGACATATTCCGATGCGTGGTAATCCGAAGATGTGGCAAGGAAATAGTCAACATCCGCCTTTGCCATGACCTGACGAAGAGCGGTCAGCCGATCCTTGATAAATGACTTGTTCTCAGATGACATGTTGTAACCTCTTTTCTGTAAGATATTTTGAGTCAAAGCAGGAGCTGAAATCCCGGCTCTGCAGGCCGACTGGCTGATCGGTCTGTAAGCTTAAGGTTTTTCGATTCCCGCAAAAACAGCCTGTCTGACTGTCCTGCAGTCAAACAGGCTGTCCTGTTCAAGTATAGCACATGAGGAGGAGGACTTCACATGCCGTCATTATCCCAATCTGTTAAAGGGTCCCGGAAGAACGGGCTGGCTTCTCTTCTCCATCCGAAGATCCTGATCCAGAGTCAGGGGACTTCCGTCCGGCGCCTCATACTTTTCTTCCGGCTCAAAGGCCATACCAAGCTTGTCGGTATCGATCATAGGAAGCTTTTCTTCCCCGGCCCAGGCCAG
Source organism: Lachnospiraceae bacterium (assembly GCA_029338875.1). Classification (GTDB taxonomy): domain Bacteria; phylum Bacillota; class Clostridia; order Lachnospirales; family Lachnospiraceae; genus Lachnocurva. The sequence goes on along the minus strand of JAQYBF010000081.1, from coordinate 20,408 downwards.
AATCCGATCCTTTACCTCGGCCGGGATCTGAAGATGAATCCCCTTCAGGGCCTCGTCCACCGGACTTACATTCGGATCAGCCGCAGTTTTCTCTGTCTGACCTGCTTTGAGCCCGTCTCTTTCTCCGACATTTTCGTTTTCTGACGGATTCTTAAGATCACGATTGAAGTGATCCTCAGTTTCCACCCGAATGCTCTCATCCGGAAGAATCAGATTCTTCTTCTCTTTCTCCCAGGCCCTGGCACCGGCCAGATAGACATTGCCCTCGGCCCAGACCGGAAGCGGACTGTAGTAGCGGTCGCTGGGAGCGGATCCCATGCCGCAGTATTCATCGAATTCCTTCTTCCAGCTTTCAAGGTCCGGATAGCCGTCAAATGGAAAAGTTCCGACAGCGATATTTCCGTCGTCCCATCCGTCCTGTGCCTCAAGCTGCATTTTCCGATAGGCTGCCATGATCGGGCGGACCGGCTTCTGGACGAAGATATTGTCATAGAAACGATCATCTCCGTGCAGACAGGTCATAAAGCCGAAAATCTCTGTCCGGTGAGGAAAATGATAGGGGGTAAAACGGGGCGATGGCAGAGTCTTTGCTCCGTTGTCGGTTCCAATTCCGATGGAGACCAGGCTTCCTGCAATCAGATTGTGGCAGACCGCCACGCCCTGGCAGGCCAGTTTCAGAGAGCGGTCCGAAAGAAGGAGATTGTTATCGATCAGGGTAGGTCCATGCGAGATCTCGACAAAGAGATCCTCGCCCATGCCTGCGAAGATTGCTCTTCGTTTTGCAAGTGCCTCTTCCTTCTCTTCTTCCGTCAGGCCTTTCTCGGCACAGGGATCCTTATCAAAACCAGCCAGTGTATTGTCATGGAAGACATTCTGCGTCACCCGTGTACCCTGGGCCTGCCAGTCCAGCCAGATGCCTCGGGTGCAATGATGGATATGATTTCTCCGGTAGATGCAGTCGATGGCGGCATGCATCTTGATTCCGCCGATCTCAGCACCTGCCAGATTCTGCTTGTTATTGATGTGATGAATGTGGCAATCCTCAATGATTGAAAAGGCTCCGCCCATATGACCGACGATACCGGTCTGTCCACAGTCATGTATCTCACAGCGGCGGATGATATGGGATCCGACCCGGTCTCTGGACCAGCCTTCTGCCTGGGCCTGGCAGACACATTCTCTCTGGGTCTGCGTTCCGTCCTTGTACTTCCATTTCAGCCACTTGTTGTCGTTTCCTTCCTGCTGATACTTGCCAAGCGAGATGCCAGAGCACTTGGATTCGTAGATATCACAGTCTTCAATAATCCAGCATTTGGACCAGTGGGGTGCAATCATACCTTCCTGATAGGCTGTCGGCGGCGCCCACTGGGTTGCAGCCTCCCGGACCGTAAAGCCCGACAGGGAAATATAGTCCAGCCCCGTAATCTCCGGTGCAAAGCAGGCGGGCCTGACGCTGATCTCAACCTCATTCCGATTGGGATCCTGGTCCCGGAAATTACAATAGAAGACGGTCTTTTCCTGACCGACCTCGCTGTACCACTTGTAGAGAGATCCCTCCGGATCCCAGGAAGCAGGGGAAACCTTTGGATGACGAACCTCATCTAGAGACTGTACTTCATAGAGAGATTTATGATTCAGATAGACATCACCCCGGTGGGCAATGAAGCCGCCCATGAACCAGTCGCCGGAGACCAGCTCCCGGTAGGGATGAAAATCTCCAAAGATGGCATTGTCGACCTCTGCCCGCCAGACACCGTCTCCAAGAGACTCCCAGCCGGTCAGCTCTTCCGCACCAGTAATGATCGCTTTCTTTGGTTCGGCCGAACGGTACACGATGCGCTTTCCTTTCAGTCCTCCCCGCCTCGGACGGACATATTCCCGGTAGACACCGGGCGAAACCAGTACTTCATCTCCCGGCTCTGCAAGATCTGCAGCAGCCTGGATGGTCCGGAAGGGCCTGTCCTTGGATCCATCTCCCCAGGCTTCTGATTTTTGATTTACATAAATTGTCATTTTCTTCTCCAATCAGATTTGATTAAAAATGAACAACTGAATTCTTCAGCATTAAGTAAAAAGATTTAAAAGCTTCAAGGCTTTTGTAAATATGCTTTACAATAGTGATAATTTACTGCAATTTTGATTTATAATACTTGTACATGACAAATCGTGTTTAAAGGGGGAGAAATCATGAAAGCAGAAGAAACAACTCCGGTAAGATACGTCCAGCCCGACGACTGGGACGGCTCGGACCGCCGGGTCAACGGAGACCAGGAAACGGTGAATTACCTGGGCAATTCCCATATCCGTCTCTGGTACAATAATCAGACCGAAGGCTATCCGACCCACCACCATGGCGCGGTGGAGATCATTGCCTGCCTCAAGGGCGACTATACGATCTCCTGCCAGAATCAGGTCTATCATCTTAAGGAAAAGGATCTTCTTTTTATTCCTCCTCATATGCTCCACAGGCTCATGGGAAGCACTTCCGGAGCCCGGCTGATCATGCTTTTTGACAACACTCCTGTGACTGCCTTCGCAGATTACAAGCTGATTTCCGCACGTTTTATCAGGCCGCTCTATTTTTCCACCAGCAAGGATCCCGTCCTTCACAATGAGATCTGGGAGGATATGAACCGGATCACAGATATCTACTTCCGCCATGAAAGCATGTGGGAGCTCAATGTCTATGCCAGGATTCTCCATATCTTCGCATCTTTCGGCCGTCAGACTCTTTCTCAGAGCAATCCCTTCCCCGGCCAGGGCAGAGCCGCCGTCCAGAAAGGCTACGATCACTTCACCAATCTTCTGACCTATCTGGAAAACAATGTCCAGCACTGCCTGTCTCTGGAGGAGGCCGCCGAATTTACCGGCTATTCCAAATTTCACTTCTCCCGCTTATTCAAGGAATATATTGGCTCTACCTATTACGAGTATATCCAGAGTCTCCGCATCCGGACGGCCAAGGAACTTCTGGCAACCGATATCTCCGTGACGGAGGTTGCCTATCAGACCGGCTTCAACGATCTCGCTTCCTTCAGCAGAGCCTTTAAGAACAACACCGGGATCACACCCACCAAATACCGGTCCCTGACCATCCGTGAGCGCTGATTCTGTGATTTAACCCTTCACAGAACCCAGGGCAACACCTGCCACAATGTACTTGGACAGGCAGAGATAGGCGATGATCAGAGGCAGAGCCGTCAGGGTCAGGCCCAGATAGACAGCTCCGTATTCCGTCTTGTAAATATCACCCCGAAGAAGAGATACCATGATCGGGAGGGTATATTTTCTCTGATCCGTCAGAAGAACCAGCGGTGTAAAGAGGTTGTTCCAGCTGGATACAAAGCTGAAGATGGCCTGGGTTGCAATGGCAGGCTTCATGATCGGCAGAACGATCCGGTTGAAGATGTAGAATTCTCTTGCACCGTCAATCCGGGCCGACTGGACGATTTCCTTACTCAGAGAGGGAACCATATACTGACGCATGTAGAAAACCATGGCCGGTGAAGCAATGGCCGGAAGAATCAGCATGGACAGATGGTTTGTCATATGGACCTTATAGACCATCTGATAGAAACCGATCATGGTGATCTGAGCCGGAATCATCATAACCGCCAGAATAAAGCGGTAGAAGGAATCCCGGAGCTTCCAGTCATAGATGACAAGTCCGTATGCTGTCAGTGTTGAGAAATAGGTTGCCAGTGCCGTTGACAGGACAGAAATGATCAGAGAATTCATAAAGCCGACAGCCGGATTGAAGCTCTTTCCCAGAAGAACCCTGAGGTTGCTGAAGAAGTAATGGGAGGGAACCAGAGACAGGGCATGCTGCTGAATCTGCACCGTGGACCGGGTGGAATTCACGATCATGATGACAAAGGGCAGAACCGAAAGGATTGCCAGAATGACACAGATAATGAAGATGATGGTCTTCTTCAGAGTATGTGATTTCTTCATTTCTCTGCCCCCTTTGCCTTCAGCTCGGCCTTATAGGCACGTCTCATTTCCTTTTCCATCTTCTTTTTCTGCTTTTCCGCTGCTTCCTCGTCACGGTCTCTTAAGAGCCAGAAGAGAACGACAGATGCCAGAACGATGATGACAAACATAATCATCGAAGCTGCTGCAGCCCGGTTGTACATATAGGCACCGGAGAAGGCCTGGTTGTAAATAAATACACCGGTCGTAAGCGTTGCATTGTCCGGTCCGCCCATCAGGAAGAGCTTCGGAATATCGAACATATTCAGTCCGCCGATCAGGCTGGTAACCAGTGTATAGAGAAGAATGGTCTTGATATTGGGCAGGGTGATCATCCAGAAGGTCTGCCAGCCATTGGCTCCGTCGACTTCTGCTGCCTCGAAGATCTCCGGATTGATACCCAGAACACCGGAAATCAGGATAATCATGGTATAGCCGTACCACATCCAGGTCTGTATGAAGATGACGATGCCCTGGGCTACATTCTTGTTTACCAGGAAATTATGGGGTTTGGCGAAAATGCCGATTCGGGTCAGAATATCATTGACCGGACCCATGGGATAGCCGAACAGAGCATTGAATAGAATGGCAATGGTTGCTGCCGTAATAATATTAGGCATATAAAAGAGAACCTTGAATACGCCCTCCCCAGGGACCTTGAACCTGCGGTCGGTAAACCAGGCTGCCAGAAGAAGTGCCAGGGTCAGCTGGGGAATAAAGTTCAGCACCCACATCTTGATGGTATTTTTGAAGGCCGTCTGAAATGTAGGGCTGGCCAGAATAGTCTTGAAATTAAGAAAAGGATCCTTCAGAAAGTGGATCTCAGTGGTTCCGATTCCCTTCAAATCCGTAAATCCGATGACCGCTGTATAAAGGGTAGGATATAAGGAAAAGATTAAGAATGCTATGGTAAAGGGAATGCAGAAGATATATCCGTATTTTGCATAGCGGTTATGGTGTGTCATGTTTTACCTCCCCTTGAAATCTTAGAGCGCTGCAGGGCAGCCAAAAGCTGCCCTGCAAAGTATGAAAAAGAAAGGGTGTAAAGTTATCTTTATTTTGCAGATTCAATACCCAGGTTGTCGTTAACTGTCTGTTTGAAGTCCTTGATAGCCTGATCCCGGCTCTTCTGTCCGGAAGCATAGGCACGAACCTGATCTCTCCAGATCTGGTTGATGGACTCATCGTACTGGGTCAGATTCTTACCGTTTGCATACTTGTTGGCCGGTACGAAATAATCGAACATATTCTCTCCGCCCAGGAAGTCCATGGATCCGTCGGACTTGCTCATAACGGTTCCGGATGCAACGGCATCCTTGGTTCCGCCTTCGCCGTTCAGAGTTCCGTTTGCCCACTTGTACTGAAGAGAATTCTCATCGGTCTGAAGAGTGATCCAGTCGATGATGTCCTTGACAGAATCCTTCTTGGCCTTGTCCATTTCCTTGTTGGCCAGGATCCAGGTGCCGCCCCAGAAGAAGCCGACCGGAGAATCGCAGACAGCCCAGTCACCGTAGGTGCCTTCGCCGACCTTTTCACCGCCGCAGTTCTTGGCGATCGTGTAGTTGATGAGCCATGCCGGTCCGAAGAAACCGAATACAGGCTTGGGGCCTGTTCCCTTCATATCTGCGAACCATGCATCCTGCCAGTCCTGGGTTACATTTGACCAGCCCTTATCGGTCAGGTTCTTCGAGATGTCCAGGAATGCCTCTCTCTTGGGATCGATCTGCAGCTTGCCGTCCTTGGTCAGCCAGCCCTCTTCGGAGCTGTTCTCAACGGCGTGCCAAATATCACCGTCGCCGGAAACAATGGCATCGCCCTTGGCTGCCAGCTTGTCTGCCGCATCCCAGAACTTGTCGAAGCTTCCGGTACCGCCGCCGATGATCTGGGAAATCTGTGCCGGATCATCTGTTCCGAAGACATCCTTTGCGATGGATCTCCGATAGATGAAGCAGCCGCCGGTTGCCTGATAGCCAAGTGCATCCAGCTTGCCGTCGGTATTGGTTCCGATATCCATGGTGTACTGGGCGATATCTGCGTCCTTGGTTTCCTTGTCTACATCAATGCCGAGATCCTCATAAGGCATAGCATAGCTTTCCATATCTCCCTGGGTATATTTCAGAACGAAAGCGGATTCTGCGCAGTAGATATCCGGACTTTCTTTTCCTCCTGCCTTCAGAGCCGAATCCAGTGCCGGCTGATAGGCGCCGTCGGTTGTTGCAATAATGGTTGAATTAACTTTATAAGGGAAGTCCGGATGATCGCCGATATATTTCTTGACCATGCCGGGAACTTCATCTGTGAAAGCCCAGAGATTTAAGGTTCCCTTCTTGCCGCCGTTCTTCGGTGTAATGGTCTGACTGGTCTTCTGATCGTCCTTCTTACTGCCCGAATCCTTTGCACTGCCTCCGGATGATCCCCCGCAGCCGACAAACATAGAACAGGTCATCGCCGCTGTCAAAAACAGCGCAAGTATTTTTCTTTTCATTTGTTTCCTCCTTTGTGAACACTCCCAAATTCCCTTTCGGAGTTTCCATATCCATACAATAACTTTCGAAAACCAGGCCTGATTTTCTCTTATTGCCTCGATATATTCGTTATAGCATCCGACCCGTCTCTGCGTTTGACGATACTTGCGGTCAATTTAGCAAATCTTTCCATTTTGACCAATAAATCACAAATCTCACCGCTAATTTTGTATAATATAGACAAATGAAAGCGAGGTTTATTATGAAAAAGTACTTTAATCCGGACAATCCCATCCAGCGTGCCCTGGGCAGACTCCTGGATCTCATCTGTCTGAATGCTGTTTTTCTTCTGACCTGTCTCCCCATCATTACAATCGGGGCTGCCCTGACTGCCCTCTACAGTCAGACCTTAAAGATGGTAAGAAAGGAGGATACCTATCCGGTCCGAAGCTATTTCCGGGAATTTAAGGAAGACTTCTCCCGGTCCACCCTTCTCTGGCTGCCGGGCCTGGGCCTTCTTCTATTTTTAAGTGCGGATCTCTATCTGATCTACCGGGTCCTGGATCCATCCTGGCGGATTCTCCAGTATCCCATCTGGCTGATGATCTTTGCCGTGACGGCCATCCTTCTCTATGCTTTTCCCCTGACCGCCCGCTATCGGGAAAGCTATGGCCAGACCATTCGAAATGCCCTCCGCCTGGCCTTCGGCAACCTCTTTCTCTCGATCTTCTTTGTGATCGTTCTCTTCCTGCCCCTGGATCTGGCCTTTCATAACGGAGTCGCAGCTGTATTCTTCTTCAGCCTTCTCCTCTTCTGCGGAGCAGCGGCCATTGCCTATTTCTTCTCCATCTTTCTCAATCAGGTATTCGAGAAGGCATCCCGGCCCGGCTGAAGGCCAATCCGGAACAGCTAAGCAGAAATCAAAGAATCTGTTCATTTATGCGTAAAAATATGCGTAAAAAAGGACCGCTCCCTCCATGGAAATCATGGAGAGAACGGTCCTTCTCTTATTCTGCTATTTCAGGCCTTCTTTTCAGCCCCTTCGGCATGAGCAGCAACCTCTTTGCTCTGGATGTCCGCCGGTGTCTTCTCATAGCGGACGAAGTGATATTCATAGAGTCCGCGGCCGCCGGTCATGGAACGAAGGGCTGTGCAGTAGCCGTAAAGCTCCATTTCCGGAACCTCGGCCTCAATGACCTGCTTTCCATTCTGAGGAGTCATGCCGAGGACTCTGCCCCGCCGCTTGTTCAGGTCACCCATAACATCACCTGTATAGGCATCCGGAACGGTCACTTTAAGATCGACGATCGGTTCGAGAAGAATCGGTGAAGCTTCAAGGAAGCCCTTCTTAAAGGCCATCTGGGCAGCCGTCATAAAGGCCATTTCGGAGGAATCGACCGGATGATAGGAGCCATCGTAAAGGGTTGCCTTGACGCCGACAACCGGATAGCCGGCCAGAGGACCTGCCTTGCAGCAGGCTGCGACACCCTTTTCCACAGCCGGGAAGAAGCCCTTGGGTACAGCACCGCCGACCACTTCCTCGGTAAATACATAAGGATCATCGGTTCCCGAAGGACCGAAACGCATCTTGACATGTCCGTACTGGCCATGTCCGCCGTTCTGTTTCTTGTACTTGGCCTCGACATCGGCAGTCTTCTGGATAGTCTCACGGAAAGCAACCCGCGGCCGGTCCACCTCGATCGGCGCCTTGTAGTCATGCTCAAGCCGGGACTGGATGGTCTCCAGATGGAGGTCGCCCATGCCGAAGATCAGAGACTGCTGATTCTCGGCATCATTGACCGCCTTGAAGGTCGGATCCTCAGCCATGAGCTTGGCCATGGACTGGGCGATCTTGTCAACATCACTCTTGTGAACGGCCTTCCAGCGGAGGCTGGTGTAGGGAACCGGCATATCGATCTTTGCATACATGATCGGCGTCGATTTGGTCGACAGGGTATCCGAGGTGGCCAGATCCGGAATCTTGGCCAGGGCACCCAGATCGCCGGCATGGATCTCCGGCACTTCGACTGCCTTGTTTCCGGTTAAAATATAGAGCTTTCCGATCTTAAATTCCCTGTCGGTCCGGCTGTCGTACATCATGTCATCGGTCTTGATTACGCCGGACCTTACTTTAATCAGACTGTAGCGGCCCAGGAAGGGATCCACAATGGTCTTGAAGACAAAAGCCGTTTTCGGCTTTAAAATGTCGAAATCTGCTTCGAAAATCTCGTTGGTCCGGATATTGATGCCGGACATCTTGCGGTTGTCCGCCGACGGCATATATTTCACAATATCATCGAGAAGGGTGTAGACACCGCGGGCCAGAAGACCGGAGCCGCTGCCAACCGGAACAATGGAGCCATCCTGAATGGTCAGACGGACTGCTGCACGGATCTCCTGCTCGGAAAAGGTGTCTCCGTCCAGATAGCGGTCGAGGAACTCCTCGGAGGTCTCGGCAACAGCCTCCATCAGATTGGAATGGTACTGACCCAGATAATCCTCGGAATAATCCGGCATGTCGGTCTCGACCGCATCATGCTTGTCATAGCGGAAAGCCTTCTGCTGAATGACATTGATATAGCCGGTCAGCTGGCCATTCTCACGCAGAGGCATGTTGAAAGGGGCGATTTTCTTTCCGAACATAGTGGTCAGATCCTCGATGACCTGACGGTAGGAAACCTTATCGTCATCCATGTCGGTAACAAAGAAGATTCTGGGCAGATGATATTTCTCGCAGAGGTCCCAGGCCCGCTCGGTTCCGGCTTCAATGCCGGCCTTGCCGGATACGACGATGATGGCGCCGTCGGCCACACTCATGGCCTCTTCCACTTCTCCGGCAAATCCGAAAAAGCCCGGCGTATCGAGGATATTGATCTTATGGTCCTCCCATTCCAGAGGAATGACCGAAGTCGAAATGGAAATCTTTCTCCGGATCTCCTCCTTGGTGTAATCCGAAAGGGTGTTTCCGTCTTCGACCTTTCCCTGCCTGGGCACCAGGCCTGCCAGATAGGCCATGGCCTCTGTCAGAGTTGTCTTGCCTGCTCCCCCATGTCCGAGAATTACCACGTTACGAATCTTGTCAGTTGTGTAAACCTTCATAGGCATTCCCCCCGATCCGACTTCTATAAAATTTTTCTGTGTCTCATGCAACAGGATTCTTTAAATTCCTTGATTTGAAATCCATTTAAAAAATCATGTTGAAAGCATTTTGATGATGACACCCCCTGTCATCACCACCATTTTATACAAAAAAATTACACAATACAATCATGTATTGTGTAATTTCACTAATTTCTTATGAAATTATGAGACAGCTCAGAAAAATTGTCTGATCATTATCTCGGACTGAAATTTCCTCGTTCTCAGCTTCTTTCACACTTCTGCATTGGTCTATATTTCTTCATTACAGTGCATCCTGTCTGTCCAGTCTGAATCAGAAGAGATGAGCCGGCCGCACTGGTTCAGCCTACAGTTCCCCATCCGGCAGCGCCCTGGGCAGGTTCCAGCGGAAGTGGGCTGCCAGATAACGGATCAGAAGGACCACGATGAATCCGATGATGATGGATTTGGGCCAGCCGATCCAGGCGGGCAGAAGGGCCGTCACAACCGCGCCGGCCACCGAGGCCAGAGCATAGACATGACGGACGAAAATATAGGGCTTCTGCGCGGCAAAGAGATCGCGAAGAATTCCGCCGCCGACGCCGGTGATGACACCGAGAAAGATCATAAGGAAGGCGTTGGTCTTCGTCACGGTCCGGCCGGCATAGACCCCGTCCACAGTAAAAGCCGCCAGGCCCAGGGAATCGGTGATCAGAAGCAGCTTCTCATAGACCCGGATCAGGCCAAGAAGCCGGTCGCCCTTTCGGACATAACGGATCACGAAGAAAACGACCAGGGCTGTCAGGAAGGACAGTATAATATAGACCGGGTTCTGAAAAACCGCCGGCGGGATATTTCCTATGGTCAGATCGCGGATGAAGCCGCCGCCCGTCGCCGTGGTCAGAGCCAGAATCATGATTCCGAAGATATCCATGTCCTTTTTTACAGCCAGCATGGCGCCGGAAATGGCGAAGGCGATCGTCCCGATCAGGTCCATAATGTAGATAAATTCCGGCATGTCTTTCCTTTAACTCCCTCTTCCAGTAAATCCCCTGATATCTTTTCCAAAAGACCTGGTCTTTATATCCAGTATCTTAATGGATTCGCTTCCATTGCAACCTACTTCCAGTACTCCAGCGTATCCGGATCCATACCGATATTCTTGGCATGGAAGACCGGATCCTTTCCTTCCTTCCTCTGCTTCTCATAATCCTTTGTCGCCCTGAAGACTGCTCCACCCAGACGAACACAGCAGGGGATATTGATCAGTGCCATACCGCCCATGGTGATATCGGCCAGAGCCCAGGCGGCATCCATAGGGATCAGAGCGCCGGCGAAGATAATGAAGGCGCAGATGATACGGAAGACGATCAGGAAGCGCTTACCCGGCATCTTGTTGTTGTGCAGATACTTGAGACCATTGTCCACATAATAGAGATTACCGATCAGAGTGGTGAAGGCGAAAAGCACCAGGCAGATGGTCAGGAAAGCCGGTCCGAAGCCCTTTAAGAAGCTGGACAGAGCCGCCTGAACATAGGGCGCGCCGGCGGTCTTTGCATTCCGCGGAGCATTGGTTACCAGGCAGAGGAGTCCGGTTGCTGTGCAGAGGAAAAGAGTATCAATGGAAACAGAGATAACCGCTGCCAGGCCCTGCTTGACCGGATGGGTGGTGTCTGCGGATGCGGCGGCATGAGGAGCCGAACCGACACCGGCCTCGTTGGAATAGAGACCTCTCTTGATACCGTAGACCATGCAGGATCCGGTAATGCCGCTTCCGATGGCCCGGAAATTAAAGGCATCCTTGAAAATCATGGCGAACATGGACGGAATATGGCGGTAATTCACAATGCAGATGAGAACTGCCACACCGATATAGATAAAGCCCATGAAAGGCACGATGACCTCGGTCAGCCTGACGATCCGCTTGCCGCCGCCCAGAATGCAGATCAGGACAATGACGGCAATAATGGCACCGACAATGGCCGGAGTGATCTTGGCATGATAAAAAGAATAGACGGCAAAGGAAGACTGCAGATTATAGGAGCAGAGCAGGTTGAAGCCGAACCCGTAGGTCAGAATCAGAAAGATGGTGAAGACAACGGCCAGCTTCTTACTGTGGATGGCATCCTCGATATAATGCTCAGGACCGCCGTAGCAGCCGACCCCGTCGGGTTCACGTTTCTTATAGATCTGGGCCAGAACCGTCTCGACATAAGCGGATGCACTGCCGAGAATGGCCAGAAGCCACATCCAGAACATAGCGCCGGGACCGCCCAGGCAGATGGCCGTGGAGACACCGATGATATTTCCGGTACCGACACGGGACGCCGTGGAAACCATGAGCGCCTGGAATGAGGAGACCGCTCCTTCCTCCTTTGGCTTCTCCCAGAGAACCTTCCAGGCCTCGCCGTACATCCGCACCTGAACGCCTCTTGTCCGGATTGTGAAATATATACCGGCTGCCGCCAGAAGAATTACAAGAACCGGAAAATACAGATAGGTATCAATTGCCGAGAGTATTTGTGTCATCCGCCCCACCTTTCATTCGAAAAAAATAACTGTTCATATTATAACAAAAGCTGACGCAGGATATCGAAAGATCTTGCATCAGCTTTTAAAAAATAACAGAAAGGTGCCGAACCGGATTCAAATTTCTTTCAGCATCTGACGGTTAAAGGAAGCGTGTCATGATATAAGTCAGAAGGCTGTCCGGGATCAGACCGCAGAAGATCCGGTCCAGAGTAGAGATAAAGCTCGGCGTTGATACTGCATGCCGCTTCCGGACGGCGGAAAGAGACAGGGAAACCACCTTATCTGTGGTCGATGTAAAGAGCAGATGATGCTTCTTTCCGTCTGCGGCGGTGTCAATAAAGCCCGTGTCTCGAACCCAATAGGGACAGATGGCCGTAACTGAGGCCTTCTTCTTCAGAAGCTCCACCCGAAGGCCCCTGCTGTAGCTGTAGAGGAAGGCCTTGGAAGCCGCATAAGCATTGAAGAAGGGAATGGGCTGGAAACCGGCCACCGAGCAAACTTCTCCGATGCGGGCGCCGGAGCATAGATGAGGAATCACAATATTGGTGAGCTGTGCAGCCGCCCGATCATTGAGGTCAATCATCTTGCCTTCCTTCACATAGCCGACCTCTTCGGACAAGCCGAAGGCACCGAAGCCGGCGCAGTTCAGAAGGAGTGTAACGGTATATGGGGACTTCGGCTTCGAATCGTTTTCCGAGTCCTCTGCTGCACTACCCTCCTCATCTTGATTTATTTCATCAGGAATAGTGAACTTATCCTCTTTTCCTTCGAGCTTGCTTTTCAGTTCCTCCAGAGATTCCTCTTTTGTCAGATCCAGAGGCAGAACCTGAACCGGCAGATGGAGCTCATTTGCCAGCTGATCGAGGCGGTCCTTTCTTCGGGCAATCAGCCAGATCTCATCGACCTGATAGGCTTCCGGATCCTGATCCACAGTCTTGGCATAGGCCATGCCCAGGCCGCTGGATGCTCCGGTGATGATGGCAAGACGGGTTTTCGGGGATGAGGAAATCTGGCTCTGCCTCTCTCCCTGTCTCTGTTCCTCTCCTTCTTCTTTCCCATTTCCTGCCTGAGCCTGATCACCTATCAGTTCCTTCCTGACATCCTGCCTATTTTCGTCAGCTTTTTCCTGTGATCTTCCAGATTTGTAAATCAGCCTCTCAATCAGGCCGACTACAAGGCCAATGACTCCTGCAATGAGAACCAGATTTCCGAAAAATCCTGCCAGATGATTCCAAATACTCGATATAATCTGCATATTCCACTCACTCCCATCCAAAAGACATGCGTTTTCCACAAAACCGATTCAAAATAAACTTTCATCCTTTTCCAGCAATGCGCCGCATCGGATGAAAGAGTTTCTTTCACATTCTGCTTTATTTATAGCTGTAGAAGCTGTCGAATGCAAGGACAGCTGTGTAGAAAAGCTTTATTAAAGATTGCAATTTTTCAATACTGTGGTAATATATATCTAATTAAGATTTAATTTTTTGGAAGGTTCTATCGGGAGTTACCACATAGATCCTTCCATATAAATTTTTATCAATCTTATCTACAGAAACCTTACTCAGAAAATCGGCATATGAGCTTTATATAAGAAATGGAGTACTGCTATGAGAAGAACAGAAGAAAATAACGGAACACAGAAAACCACAGAGGATTATCTGGAAGCCATCCTGGAGATCTATCAGGATCAGGGTTATGTTCGTTCCATCGATGTAGCCGAGCATCTAGAAGTATCGAAACCCAGCGTTACCTATACGACCAAGCGTCTCAAGGAGAAGAACTACATCACCACCGATCATGCCGGCATGCTGGTTCTTACCGAAGAGGGAAAAGCCATTGCAGAACGCACCCTGGACCGCCATCATACTCTGACAAAGCTTCTGGAATCAGTTGGTGTTGACCACAATCAGGCCCAGATCGATGCCTGCAAGGTCGAGCATGATCTCTCCGAGGAATCCTTCCAGGCCATAAAGAAGCTTGTGAAGGGCAGTCAGGCCAAGACAGCCCAGGCCTGAATCCTTTCCAGAAATTCTTAACCTGCCCGTCAAGAACATCGGGATTCGAGATTTTCTTCCTTTTCGATGTTTGAAATCAGGAAAATAATGAAAATAGACATCGGAATTCGAGATTTTCTTCTTTTTCGATGTTTGAAATCAGGAAAATAATGAGAATAAACATCGGGATTCAAGATTTCCTTCCTTTTCGATGTCTGAAACCAGAAAAAAGATGAAAACAAACATCGGGATTCGAGATTTTCTTTCTTTTCGATGTTTGAAATCAAAAAAGGATTGCCGTCCTCTTGAGTGGAACAGCAATCCTTCTTTTTTCATTCACTTGTTCCGGCAATTCAACGATTCACCGGTTTCCAGATATTCAAAGATACTTAAAACCCCGAATATTTGTGGCTCTTACAGCGTCCGAATTTATCTTCCGAACAGTCCCTTCTTTACATAGGGCTCACAGGTAATGCCCTGGAAATGATAGCCGGTTTCTTCAATGGCACTCTTCAGCCGGTCATCATTGACTTCCTCATCGGTTAAGAAAGTGGCAATTCCCTTTTTATGGGAAGAGGAAACCTTCTTTGCATTTGGGAAGGTCTTTCGAATGACATCATTGATATGAGATTCACACATACCGCAGGCCATACCGCCGATTTTTACTGTTGTCTTATACAAAAGAATCATCTCCTTTGGGTTCTTATTCTAATACATCCCAGATACTTGTCCAGATTTTTCGAATCCTGATTTCATCTTATATTCAACCCCTATATCAGGTTTTCTGAAGAATCAAAGTATTCGCTCATACTCCTCTGGCTTCAACTGCTGATACCGCATTGCCTCTTCTCTGCTTATAAGGATTCGGACGGAAGATGAAGTATACGGCGATCAGGATCAGTGCGATTGCAACGACAGTACCAAAGGTGAAGACTCCGTTGACCAGCGATCCGATCTGGTAGGTGCACATTGCCAGGCAGTAGCCCATCAGCATCTGATAACCGAAGGTGATCCAGCCCCATTTCCGGCTGCCCTGTTCACGGAAGGAAGTTGCGATAGCAACCATGCAGGGTGCATCGAAAATATTGAAGAGGAGAAAACTCATTCCGACAAGCTTGCTTCCGCCGAAGAGGTGATTGATAGCGGTTGCGATATCTTTACTGCTGTCACTTGCAGCATGAGCAAGCATACCAAGAGTTGCGGTAGCCTGTTCCTTGGCAACCTCAGCAGAAACCGATGCAACGGCGCCCTGCCAGGTTCCGAAACCCAGAGGCTTGAAGATCCATGCAAGAACTTCACCAATATAACGAAGGAAGGAATGGTCAATGTCATCTGCCAGGAATCCGGTCGGTCCGAAGTGCATCAGGAACCAGATAACAATACACATGGTGAAGATGATGGTTCCGGCCTTGATTAGGAAAGCCTTCGCTCTCTCCCAGACATGGATCAGAACACCCTTAACTGTAGGAATGTGGTAAGCAGGAAGCTCCATAACGAAAGGAGCAGGATCGCCCGAGAAATACTTGGTCTTCTTCAGTGCAATTCCGGAGCATACGACGATACCAAGTCCTGCGAAATACATAGCAGGTGCTACAATTGCGCTTCCAGGGAAGCAGACCAGAGTCATCATTGCAACGATTTCCATCTTGGCACTGCAGGGCATGAAGGTGGAAAGCAGGATGGTCATCCGGCGGTCTTTTTCATTCTCAATGGTACGGGAGGCCATGATTGCAGGAACACCGCATCCGGTACCGATCAACATAGGAATGAAGGACTTTCCGGAAAGGCCGAATCTTCTGAAGATACGGTCCATGATGAAGGCAACCCGGGCCATATATCCGGAATCTTCCAGGATGGACAGGCAGAGGAAAAGCATAATCATCTGCGGCACGAATCCAAGGACGGTTCCGACACCTCCGATAATACCGTTAACCAGAAGGCTGATCACAGGAGCAGAAGCTCCAAGAGCCTTCAGCCCCGCTGTCGCACCATTGGTAATCCAGGTTCCGAAAAGGACATCATTTGTCCAGTCAGTTGCCCAGCCTCCAAGAGTTGTAACAGATACATAGTAGACACCCCACATAATCAGGGCAAAAATCGGAAGAGCTAGGATTCGGTTGGTGACAACCCGGTCGATCTTATCCGAAACAGTCATTTCGCCTTTAGACTTCTTTTTCACAACTGTATCGGATACCAGCTTCTGGATGTAAGTATATCTCTGGTTGGTGATGATACTTTCAGCATCATCGTCCATTTCCTTTTCACAGTCTTTGATGTGCTCATCAATATGCTTGAGCAGATCCGAAGAGAGATTGAGCTGTTCCGTTGCTTTGGTATCCCGTTCGAAAAGCTTGACTGCGAACCAGCGAAGCTGTTCCTTTGGAACAAGATCCTGAATGGACTCTTCGATATGAGCGATGGCATGTTCTACGCTTCCGGTAAAGACATGAGGAAGCTCGCCCTTTTCTTTTGCTGCAAACTGAATTGCAAGCTCTGCAGCCTTTCTGGTGTTCTCTGAATGAAGAGCACTGATTTCGATGGTTTCGCATCCCAGCTCTTTGCCAAGCTTCTGGGTATCAATCTTATCCCCAGTCTTACGGACGATATCCATCATGTTAAAAGCCAGGACAACCGGAATACCGATCTCAACGAGCTGTGTGGTAAGATACAGGTTTCTCTCGATATTGGTTGCATCGACGATGTTCAGGATAACATCCGGCTTTTCATTTACCAGATAATTTCGTGATACAACTTCCTCAAGAGTATACGGGCTCAGGGAATAAATGCCCGGAAGGTCCTGGATGATAACGTCCTTATGTCCGATCAGCCGGCCTTCCTTCTTTTCTACTGTGACGCCGGGCCAGTTACCAACGTACTGGGTACTTCCTGTCAGATCATTGAACAGGGTTGTCTTACCACAGTTGGGGTTACCTGCCAGCGCAATTTTGATTGCCATATTGATCCTCTTTTCTTTGCTGGTTTGATAAAGTTCGTTCTGAAATTCATTCTTTGATTCGGTCTGTATCTGATCAAAAATTCAAATCATGACATCTCAAGGATATCCGCATCATCCTTCCGGACGGAAAGCTCATATCCTCTGACGGTTACCTCGATAGGATCTCCCAGGGGAGCAACCTTACGAACCGTAATCTCGGTACCCTTTGTGATACCCATATCCATGATCCGGCGCTTCAGTGCACCGCTGCCATGGATTTTAATAACGGTTGATGTCTCACCAACATTCACATCTCTCAGCGACTTCATACCATGCCTCCTCGTAATCTATAAATTTCTTGAACTTCGGAAATGATCCGAAGGGACAAGCCTTAAAACTGCTTCAGCCAATTCCGGCAGATCTGCAAACAGCCTTCATTATTCAAATCAAGCCCGGAAAACAGCTTCACTATTACATGAGTTTTCTCTTATTCCAGAGATTCTAATTTTACAAGTGTTACATGAAACTAACCTTCAATCAAAAGAAAACGGCCTACTTCGGCCTTACTCACTTACATGGTCACCATAATTTTTTTTGTCATTTCTTCGGTCAGAGCCAGTCTGGCATCCTTTACCATAGCGATGATATTTCCATTTCCAGGCGTAGATACTACCCGAATCTCGCTGCCAACAACAAAGCCAAGATCCTCCAGA
The DNA here is from genome assembly GCA_029338875.1 of Lachnospiraceae bacterium. Taxonomy (GTDB): domain Bacteria; phylum Bacillota; class Clostridia; order Lachnospirales; family Lachnospiraceae; genus Lachnocurva. The sequence continues at coordinate 2,695 of JAQYBF010000081.1, read as the reverse complement.
TGTTTCTTGACTTCGGGGCTTCCTCCGATGCGGGCAACCATCATCTTTTCTCCGGCCTTTGCCATAGAAAGAGGCAGCATTGATATTCCTTTCTAATCCAAAGTATTCAGCGAAACGATCCATATCAGCAATGGAAATGGCCTATATATGAAATACAAGACAACTTCTTTTACTCAGTTTTATGTTTCGTTAGTTTCTTTGATTTAATATAAGGTTTATATATCTAACTTTCAGCAATTATTTTATTCATTAGTAAAAGGTCTGTCAACAAAAATTTAATAGTTTTTTTAGAATTTCCCAGTCGGGACATATGGTATCAATCCGCATACTGCTGAAGAATTTGCTTTAAGGAAGAGCCAGAACTAGAATGAGAATAGACAACCTGGGTTTTATCTGCTATGTTCTGCATGGCGCATCGCATCATCTTGTGAGAGACTGTATTGGTAAACAGGATCATGAGATCCGGGCTTCCGATCCTGCCCTGGAGGCTGCCCTTCAGCTTGCAGAAGACCTTGGCATCGCATCCATGACCATTGCAGATTTCCTTATACTTGCCTTCCATACATTCGTTGCCGCCCACAATCACTACGCTCATTGCATTCTTCCTTTCTTTTAAATTTGCATGTTATATTTATTGATTTTGAATTATATATGACTAACTATTGGAGAGTGTAAACGAATTTACGTAAGCTTGCAATCATTTTTTCTTTTGGATCTGATTTTTAAGTCCGGGAAGTCTCCGACAGACCGTAATTTTCTTTCTCTGCCATCTTCTGATTCCCCTGCTTTCGTCATGAATTCCTCTGTTTTGCCTGCTTTACTTGTGATAAAATATCAAAGTTGTCTGTCGTGGAGATCAGGCATGGAAGGAAGAGTCCTTCTAAAAAATGAAGCTTGTAAAAAGTCAGAGGAAGAGTCTCAGACAGATTCCGATTAGAAAACAAGTCTGATCATTATAGACAGATAAATTAAATAAGAAACGAAGAGAACGATAGAAATGAAGACAATTGTAGCAAAATTCGGCGGCACTTCTCTGGCCGATGCCGACCAGTTTCGTAAAGTCAAGGCCATTATTGAAGAAGATCCTGCCCGCCGTTATATCGTCGTATCCGCACCCGGCAAACGATTTCCGGATGACATTAAAGTAACCGATCTTCTGATCCGCTGCTATGAAAACGCCCTGACCCATAAACCGGTCGGCGAGCTTCTGACCGAGGTCCGCGACCGCTTCTATGAGATTATCCGCGACCTTGGTCTCCATTTCCCCATTGATGATGAAATGGAGATCATCCGGCGCAATCTGCAGAAGAAGCCGGAGCTGGACTACATGGCCAGCCGCGGGGAATATCTGAATGCACAGATCCTGGCCGAATATCTGGGCTTTACCTTCGTGGACCCAGCCTGGTCGGTCTGTTTCACAAGGGATGGTCAGCTGGACCCTGTGACTACCCAGAGGGCCATGGCGGCTGCTCTCCATCCCCTGGACCGGGCTGTCATCGCCGGCTTCTACGGTGCCGATGAAGATGGAAAAATTCATACGCTCTCCCGTGGTGGATCCGACATTTCCGGAAGCCTAGCTGCCAAGGCCATCCATGCCGATCTCTATGAGAACTGGACCGATGTATCCGGTCTGAAAGCTGCCGATCCCCGGATCGTGGCAGAGCCCCGGACCGTGGACTACTTAAGCTACCGGGAGCTTCGGGCCCTCTCCTATATGGGCGCTTCGGTTCTCCATACGGATGCCGTCCTTCCTGCATCCGAGCTGGAGATTCCCATCAATATCCGGAATACCAACCAGCCCGAGGATGCAGGCACCATGATTGTCCGCCACTTCCCTTCCGCCAAGCAGAAGTATCCGGTGGTCGGCGTGGCCGGCAGACCCGGCATGACTGTTCTCCAGGTGGAAAAGGTCATGGTCAGTGACGGAGCCGGCTTCAGTGCCATTCTTCTCGATCTTCTGAAAAAGAGAGACCTTCCCTTCGAGCAGTGTCTGACCGGAATTGATACCGTCACATTGATCATTCGCTCCGATCTTCTGACACCCTGCAAGGACGACCTCCTTCAGGAAATCCGCGATACCCTGAATCCGGATTATCTGGGTGTCTTCGAGCACCTTTCCGTTATTGCCGTCGTCGGCGAGAAGGATCCCGGATCCATTGCCAATGTCAAGGTCCTGAATGCCCTCTCCCTTGCCGGCATCGAAATTGATACCATAAACCAGGGCGCCGGCAAGCTGAATCTGCTGATCGGCGTACCCGAGGACCGCTATGAGGATGCCATCCGGGCCATCTACGGAGCGATCGAAGCCTGAGCTGAAAAATTGTAAGCGGACACGGCAGGCAGCAATCCGCCGATTAGACCTGCATTATTTAAATACAAAACCACCGTCCTTCGGATCTGATTTCTGTCTGAATTTCAGACAGATCATCAATCTTCGAAAGACGGTGGTTTTATTTTTCTATTCTTTTTTACAGAACAGGCTCTGCTCCCGGACTATGATTCCAGGACTATTCTTTTAGAACAGATATTATCAGATTCTTCTTGCTCCGTCGGTGGGATCTGAAATGTAGAACTCTCAGTCCAGGCCTGTTCTTTACTTGTAGACCTTAGCGATGGTCTCCTTAAAGGTATCGACAGCATCTTCCTTAACGATGGAAACGGTGCAGCCGCCGAATCCGCCGCCGGTCATACGGGA
>JAQYBF010000080.1 GCA_029338875.1 Lachnospiraceae bacterium | reverse complement strand
CGCTGCCTCTGCCACAACAAGCGCCATGGGATCCGCCATGCCCACATCCTCCGCCGCATGGATCATGATCCGGCGAGCGATGAATTTCACATCCTCACCAGCATAAAGCATGCGGGCCAGGTAATAGACGGCCGCATCCGGGTCCGAGCCCCGCATGGATTTAATAAAGGCGGAAATCGTATCGTAATGGTTGTCACCATCCCGGTCATAGCGGACGACCCGTTTCTGGATGCATTCGCTGATGACCTCCATGGTCAGATGGATCTTTCCGTCCTCGGAAGGCTGGGTCGTCATGACGCCAAGCTCCAGGGCATTTAAGGCCCGGCGGGCATCGCCGTTTGCCGTATCGGCCAGGAAATCCTCGGCCTCCGGATCAATGACCGGATTGTAGACGGCCAGTCCCCTCTCTTTATCATTCAAAGCACGTTCGATCAGGATCTTGATGTCCTCATCGGAAAGCGTATGCAGCTCAAAAATCAGAGACCGGGAAAGCAGAGCGCCGTTGACCTCGAAATAGGGATTCTCCGTGGTAGCCCCGATCAGTGTGATGGTTCCGTCCTCCACATAGGGAAGGAGGTAGTCCTGCTGGGACTTGTTGAAGCGGTGAATCTCGTCGATAAAGAGGATTGTTTTCTTGCCCTGGGTCCGGAAACGTTCCTTGGCCTTCTCGACCACCTCCTGCATATCCTTTTTCCCCGCCGTCGTGGCATTAATAGCTTCGAAAGTGGCCTTTGTCGTGTGAGCGATGACCTGGGCCAGGGTGGTCTTTCCGGTTCCGGGAGGGCCGTAGAAAATGACCGAGGTCAGCTTGTCGGCCTGGATGGCCCGGTAGAGCATCTTGCCCTTGCCGATGATGTCCTGCTGACCCACGACCTCATCCAATGTCCTTGGCCGCATCCGCGAAGCCAGGGGCGATTCCTTCTCCTTTTCTGTCTGTCTCATATAGTCAAAAAGATCCATATGGAGTCCTTTCTTTATCTGTTGTTTTTAGCTTTTATTATAGTCTTACGTTTTCTATCAAGGCAAGAGACATAAAAATACCCCCTTCCCCGGATTTCATCCAGGAAAGAGGGTAGATATATGAGAGGTAAAATGTACTGGGATCTTTCAATTATTCCACGGAACCACTTAAGACAACTCGTCCGGCGAGGTCTCCGTTTTCCACATAGATCTCGATGGTATCGCCCATGCCGATCTCATCGCCCAGGATAATCCGGGCAGCGATGGTCTCCACATGCTTCTGCAGATACCGTTTCAGAGGACGGGCACCGTAAACCGGGTCGTAGCCCCGATCAATAACCATCTGCTTTGCTTCAGGGGTGAGCTCTACACGGATCTGACGATCCGACAGACGTTCATTCAGTTCCTCAAGCTGGAGATCAACAATATGGCCGATATTATCCTTGGTCAGAGGCTTGAACATGATGATCTCATCCAGACGGTTTAAGAATTCCGGACGGAAGTGGGTCCGAAGCTCGCGCTTTACAGCTTCCCGGGCTTCTTCCGTGATCTCTCCGGTCTCGCTGATGCCCTGGAGCAGCTCCTGGGCACCCAGGTTGGATGTCATGATGATAATGGTGTTCTTAAAGTCCACGGTACGGCCCTGAGAGTCCGTAATCCGGCCGTCATCAAGAACCTGAAGGAGGACATTGAAAACATCCGGGTGAGCCTTCTCGACCTCATCAAAGAGGACAACCGAATAGGGCTTTCTCCGGACAGCCTCGGTCAGCTGGCCGCCTTCATCGTATCCGACGTATCCGGGAGGCGCACCGATCAGACGGGAGACGGAATACTTCTCCATGTACTCGGACATATCAATCCGGACCATATTGTTCTCATCATCGAAGAGGGCTTCAGCCAGGGACTTGGCCAGCTCGGTTTTACCGACACCAGTAGGTCCGAGGAAGAGGAAGGAACCAATGGGTCTCTTGGGATCTTTGATTCCGGCTCTGGACCGGATGATAGCTTCGGTCACAAGCTCGACCGCCTCATCCTGTCCGACAACTCTCTTATGGAGCTCGTCATCGAGGTGAAGGGTCTTGTTCCGCTCGGTCTCATTCAGCTTGCTGACAGGAATGCCGGTCCAGCGGGATACGATGGCTGCGATCTCATCGGAATCCACGCTGTCATGAACCAGCTTCAGATCATCGTTCTGGACCTTCTTCTCTTCGGCTTCCAGTTCTTTCTCCAGAGAAGGCAGTTCGCCGTAACGAAGCTCGGCCAGACGGTTCAGATCACCCTTCCGCTCGGCAAGT
>JAQYBF010000079.1 GCA_029338875.1 Lachnospiraceae bacterium | reverse complement strand
AGCTGTCGTTCGCGAGCAGAAGCACAGAAGATTAAGAAATCATCTTGCAGGAACTGCTGAGAGACCGCGTCTCGCTGTCTTCAGAAGCAACAGCAATATGTATGCACAGATCATCGATGATGAAGCTGGTAAGACTCTTGTTTCCGCATCCACACTGGATAAGGACTTAAAGAGCAGCCTTGAACATACAGACAATGTAGAAGCAGCTGCAGCACTTGGCACAGCAATCGCTAAGAAGGCACTGGATGCCGGAATCAAGCAGGTCGTATTCGACCGTGCCGGCTACATCTATGCCGGTAAGGTTGCAGCCCTGGCTGATGCAGCACGTGAAGCTGGCCTGGAATTTTAAGGAGGACATATACATGAAGCGTACAATCATCGACGCAAGTCAGTTTGAGTTAGAGGACCAGGTCGTAACTATCAAGCGTGTATCGAAGACAGTTAAGGGCGGACGTAACATGCGTTTCGCTGCTCTGGTCGTTGTAGGTGACCGTAACGGTCATGTAGGTGCAGGCATGGGCAAGGCTGCCGAAGTTCCGGAAGCTATCCGCAAGGGTAAGGAAGATGCCATGAAGCACCTGATCGAAGTTAAGATGAATGATGCTGCCAGCATTACTCATGACATCATCGGTAAGCACACAGGAGCAACCATTCTCCTGAAGACCGCTCCCGAAGGTACCGGTATCATCGCCGGCGGCCCTGCCCGTGCGGTATGTGACCTTGCAGGTATCAAGAATATCCGTACCAAGTCTCTCGGATCCTCGAACAAGCAGAACGTAGTTCTTGCAACCATCGATGCTCTTGCAAGTCTCAAGGCTCCCGAGGAAGTAGCACGTCTTCGCGGCAAGTCCGTAGAAGAAGTACTTGGTTAAGGAGGTTTATAATGGCTAAGAAGTTAAGAATCACACTTGTTAAGTCTACCATCGGCGCAGTTCCCAAGAACAAGAAGACGGTAGAGGCTCTTGGTCTTCATAAGATCAACTCCGTTAACGAGCTGCCGGACAATGATGCAACCCGCGGAATGATTCAGCGTGTTCGTCATCTGGTTAAAGTTGAAGAGATCGACGCATAAGAGATATAAGGAGGTCACATAATGGATTTATCCAATTTAACTCCTGCTGAGGGTTCCGTACACAGCGATACCTTCAGAAGAGGCCGTGGACACGGCTCAGGAAATGGAAAGACTGCCGGTAAGGGACATAAGGGTCAGAAGGCTCGTTCCGGAGCACCGAGACCTGGTTTCGAAGGTGGTCAGATGCCTCTGTACCGCCGTATTCCCAAGAGAGGTTTCCATAACAGAAACACCAAGATCATCGTTGCAATCAACGTATCCGATCTGGAGCGCTTCGAAGACGGCGCAACTGTAGATGCAGCTGCACTGAAGGAAATCGGTCTTGTCAAGAATGCACGCGATGGCATCAAGATCCTTGGCAATGGAGAGCTGACAAAGAAGCTGAACGTCAAGGTTAATGCATACAGCGCTTCTGCGAAAGAGAAGATCGAAAATGCAGGCGGTTCTGCCGAGGTGATCTAATGCTGACTACACTTCGCAATGCTTTCAAGATTAAAGATCTGCGAAGAAGGATAGGGTTTACATTTCTCATGCTGATTGTCATCCGGATCGGATCTCAGATTCCGGCTCCGGGCATCAAGGAAGGCGTCTTCGACAGCCTTTTTGGATCAGCAGGGGAATCGCTGAATTTCTTTGATGCGATCACGGGCGGTTCTCTGGAGCGGATGAGTATTTTTGCTCTGAATATTACGCCCTACATTACATCATCGATTATTCTTCAGCTTTTGGAAATTGCATTTCCAAGACTCGAAGAAATTGCACGTGACGGGGAAAAGGGTCGTGAATTTATTACAAAGATCACGCGTTATATCACGGTAGGTCTCTCTCTGATGGAGTCTATTGCTATGGCAATCGGCTTCGGAAGATCCGGATATCTCGATCATTTCGGATTGAATTTCAAGGGCATCCTGACCGTGGTTACCCTGGTCGCAGTGCTGACAGCAGGATCCACCATTCTGATGTGGCTGGGTGAATGTATTACAGAGCATGGCGTAGGAAATGGTATTTCCATCGTCCTGATCATCAATATCATTTCCCGTATGCCGCAGGATCTGACGTCTCTTTACAATCTTTTTATGAAGGGCAAGACTCCGGCAAGACTGATTCTGGCCGGGGCAATCATCGCAGCAATCATTATCGGCATTGTCGTTATGGTCGTTGTTCTTCAGGGTGCAGAACGCAGAATTCCGGTTCAGTATTCCAATAAGCTGCAGGGCAGACGGACATATGGCGGTACATCCACCAATATTCCGCTCAAGGTCAATACCGGCGGTGTTATGCCGGTCATCTTCGCACAGTCGATCATGCAGACCCCTGTAATTATTGCCGCATTCCTTGGCAAGGGTCAGGGATCAGGTTTCTGGTCCAAGGTCCTCAAAGGTCTGTCGGAATCCAACTGGTTTGATACAGCCAACTGGATTTACTCACTGGGCGCAGTCCTTTATGTATTCCTGATCATTGTATTTGCATATTTTTATACTTCAATCACATTCAATCCGCTGGAGATTGCAGATAACATGAAGAAGTCGGGCGGCTTCATTCCGGGTATCCGGCCGGGCAAGCCCACCAGTGATTATCTGACCAGCATACTGAATTATGTCGTTTTCATCGGTGCCATAGGCCTGACGATTGTATCGATCGTTCCGATCGCACTGAACGGATTATTTAATGCCAATGTTTCCTTCGGTGGTACTTCGATTATCATCGTGGTCGGCGTTGTCATTGAGACATTGCAGCAAATTGAATCCCAGATGATGGTTCGAAACTACAAGGGATTCCTGAGTGAGTAGAAGGTACCTGTTAATTGGAGATACTGGGTTTCCCTGTATCTCCAAAGGTATATAAGGAGATAATATGAAGATTGTGATGTTAGGTGCACCAGGTGCAGGAAAGGGAACCATCGCTTCCCGTCTTTCTGTAAAGTACGGAATTCCCCATATTTCCACCGGAGATATCTTCCGTGCCAACATTAAAAACGGAACCGAGCTTGGCAAGAAAGCAAAGTTCTATATGGACCAGGGTCTTCTGGTTCCGGATGAGCTGACATGCGATCTCGTAATGGACCGGATCAGTCAGGATGACTGCAAGAAGGGATTTATCCTGGATGGATTTCCACGGACCATTCCCCAGGCAGAAGCTCTGACAGATGCTCTGGACGAGAAGGACGAGCAGATGGATTATGCTTTAAATGTAATCCTCTCTGACGACAAGATTGTTAAGCGTATGTCCGGAAGAAGAACCTGCCCCAAATGCGGTGCTGTCTATCATATCGTTACACTTCCTCCCAAAAAGGAAGGAATCTGTGACAAATGCGGATCCGCTCTGGTTCAGAGAGCAGATGACAGTGAAGAAACAGTAAAGAAACGTCTTGAGGTATATCACGAACAGACCGAACCTCTGATCGAGTATTATCACAGAGCAGGCATCATTGTTGAAGTCAGCGGAGATGCAGGCGCAGATCAGGAAGTCGACCGTCTGTCCGAGGTCCTGGAAGACGAAGAGTAATCAGTATCAGGAGGAATCGATTTGTCCAAGGCTGACATCATTGAACTGGAAGGAACAGTTCTGGAAAAACTTCCGAATGCAATGTTCCAGGTAAAACTGGAAAACGGACTTGAAATCTTAGCGCATATCAGTGGAAAGCTTCGTATGAATTACATCCGAATCCTTCCCGGCGATAAAGTTACGATTGAAATGTCTCCCTACGACCTGACCAAGGGAAGAATTATCTGGAGAGATAAATAATCGTTGACATTTATTGACAGCGCGGATATAATGTTAACCGGACGTTTTTCGGGAAGACAGGGGTAATATGCCCTGAAAAGCCCGAAAATACGGGATGTAGAGCTTGTTTTTGATGAAGGAAGGAGGACCTCATGAAGGTAAGATCTTCTGTAAAGCCTATGTGCGATAAGTGCAAGGTTATCAAGAGAAAGGGTAAGATCAGAATCATCTGTGAGAACCCGAAGCACAAGCAGGTTCAGGGCTGATCC
>JAQYBF010000078.1 GCA_029338875.1 Lachnospiraceae bacterium | reverse complement strand
CGGAAGAAGTTCAAAACGAACGACATCTCCCAGCTTCTCATTGAAGAAATCTACCATTTCCTGACAATCTGCATGTACCTGCTTTAAACATTCTTCTCCGTAGAGATCCTGGCTTCCCGGAATAAAATACAGTTTTTTCATTTTGTCTTCCCTTCTATATGGAATTTTATTTTACAACTTCATTTGCTTCTCGATCTGCAAAGATAAATACGAAGATCAAGAAAATAATACCCTGAATCATCTGGTTCATCTGCGGTGTTACACCCATCATATTTAATCCGGAGCTTAAGATAACATAGAGCAGAGACCCGACAATGATATTCAGGAAGTTAACCTTGGCACCACCGGAGATTGGCATACCGCCAAGAACCAATGCAATAAGGATCTGTGTTTCCAACTGATTTCCTCCAGACGAAGTGACAGATCCGACGTGAATAACACTTAAGAAGGCTGCAAAACCGGTAATAGCTCCCGCCAGGACGTACATCCAGAACTTCATACGGTCAGTCCGAATACCGGCGAACTTAGCTGCCCTCTCTCCGGCTCCGATTGCCTTCAGATCCGTGCCAAAACGAGTAAAACGGAAGAAAATGAATCCAATCAGAAGCAGAATAACCGTCAATGTAACCTTCAAGCCTGTGGTATCGAGAAAGATCAGATTCGCATTGCCTGCTACCGGAGAATTTGTAGTAGCATACTTGATAAATCCACGGAAAAGGAACATGGTACAAATCGTAACAATAAAGGACTTAATCTTACGATTGACATAGAAAAATCCGTTGATTGCTCCGATTGCGGCTCCTGTCAGGATCCCGCAGATAATGGAGAGAGGAATACTGATCTTGCTGACATAGCAGATCACAATGGATGCCATGCCGAGAATAGACCCCTGAGAGAAATCCAGACCGCCCATAGTCATGATAAAGAACACGCCCATTGCTGAAATAATAATCGGATAAACCTGTGTGATAACCAGGGGAAGACTCTGAATCATACCACCGGAAGTCAAAGCATTAAAAACAATAAAAATAATTACAAGACCCAGCACCGGAAGAATGGTCCGTAATACTGAGAAGAGGCTGGCCTTCTTTAATTCATCCTGCAATTCTGTATTTTTTGCCTGTGTACTTGAATTTGCCATGATCTCACCTCCTTAAACCATCTTCTCGATCAGAGCGTTTTCATTCAGGTCAGGGCTGCGAAGAAGTTCTCCATTGATTTCCCCGTCCTTCATAATAAGAATCCGGTCACACATACCAATCAATTCCATCAGTTCCTCGGAAATCATAATCACTGACTTACCATTTTTACGCATGGAATCCATGAGCTGGTAAATATCCTGTTTTACTTTGATATCAATGCCACGTGTCGGACTATCCAGAACAACAATATCAGAATCTTTGCCGATCCAGCGGGCCAGGACAACCTTCTGCTTATTACCGCCGGACAGCTGAGATACAAACTGCTTGGTATTTACCATCTTGACTGAGATTTCTTTGGCATATTTATCTGCGAAGGCTTTCTTCTTTCGTTCACTCTGAAAGGGTCCGAAAACAGCCAGAGAATTCAGAGACGGAAGTACAATATTATCCTCGATGCTCTGGTTCATGACTACAGATTCATTGTCACGGTCTTTCGATGTATAAGCAATACTATGCTTAATTGCCGTCGGGATATCATTAATCTTCGTGCCATCCTCCAGAACTACTTCACCTGTCCGATCAAACGAAGCACCGAAAATAGCTTTTCCAATCTCATGCATGCCGGACTCGGACAATCCTCCGATACCAAGAATCTCTCCTTTATGAAGATCCAAATTAATATTCTTGATAAGTCCCGGAACAGAGACATTCTTCATAGAGAGCACTACTTCGTCGGAGACCTTTTCTCCGTAGTCTGCACGATAATAATTGCCTGAAACCTCACGTCCTACCATGAGCTTCTTCAGTCCCTCTTCATCTATATCTTTACTGTTCACTGTATCAATATAGATACCGTCTCTTAGAACGGTGATCGTATCGGAAAGTTTCAATACCTCTTCCAGGTCATGGGAGATAAAAATAACGGTTCCGCCATAATCCCGGATCTTCTTCATATATTTATAGAGTTCTTCACGTCCTTCCTGAGATAAGGCTGTTGTTGTCTCATCAATAACAATCACACGTGGTTCAAAATAGGTTGCCTTTACAATTTCAACCAGCTTCCGATCCTCGAAATTATACTCATCGATCATTGCGCTGGCCTTGATTTTCGAAAAACCATACTGCTTCAGAAGATCATTCGCCTTCTTGTTCATAGCTCTGGTATTACGAATACCACCTTTGATAAAGTAATCCTCATGTCCGAGGAAAATATTCTCTGCAACCGTCAGACCATCCAGCGTTCCCTGCTCCTGAACGATAATGGAAATACCCTGTTCATTCGCTTCTACCTGATTTTTCGGATGCACTTCCTGTCCATCCAGAATAAATTGTCCGCTTTCCAGAGAATAAATACCTGTCAGCATATTCGTAAGTGTCGACTTACCGGACCCATTCTCACCGATCAGGGCGTGAATTTCTCCCCGATACAGATCAAAAGATACATTCTGCAAAGCCTTCGTTATACCGAAGTTTTTGCTGACATTTCGTACCTGTAAACGTACTTCTTTTTCACTCATGTCCATTCTCCCTTCGGTTATTTTACAATCTCACCTTTGTTTACTCTGGTTGTCACCGTAATGATGATCAAAAGAGCAAGGCCTGTAATAACATCCTGAATAGCAGTCGGTGCGCCAAGTGCAATAAATCCGTAGAAAATGATATTAATTACGAACTCACCGATAATAATTGCAGGAAGTGGCATTCCGTATTTTTTGAATGCAAGGCCAAAGAAGCAGCCCATGGTTGGAATAAAGTTTCGGCTCATAGAGCCCATACCGGTTACAGCGACCATTGAGGAACCGTAACTGATTGTCAGAATCGCCATCAGACCGAAGAAAGCGCCGGAAATAATGAAAGCCAGGACTTTGTACAAATTAACCTTGATACCCATATTTTTGGCAACAGCCTCATTTGAGCCAATTGCGTAAGTATAGGTACCAATCTTGGTATAGTTCAAAATAATATAAGCAACGACAAAAGCTACAATCGCCAGAATGATGTCTCCCGGCACCTTGCCAAAAGCTCTGAGTCCGGAGGGAAGTGTCTGTTCAACACCGCCGGCAATATAATTGGCAACCGACTCTGCAACCAGGGCGACACCGGTTGTTACGATCATGGAAGGGATATGAAGTTTTACATAAAGAAGACCATTAATAGCGCCTACAATTGCGCCGGTCACTATGCAGCCAATCACAAGACCGGGATAACCTGTACCATAGGTTACGGCCAGCTTGCATCCTACAATCGCAGAAAGCATGATGTTGGCACCGATCGAGAAATCGAACATACCCATAACCATTACAAAATAGAAGCCTACCGCCCCGGTTGCTGCAATCAGGCTTGCCTGAAAGTACTGCAGCAAATTAGAGGGGGATCCGAAATTATGGGGTGTAGCTACTTTAAACACAGCCCAGGAAATAACAACAAGAAAAAGCAGAATTAAATATCCTTTGCAATAGCCGGACATTCCCTTTTTTTCTTTTACTGCAACAGAAGTATCCATACCTTTTACCTCTTTTATTCGAAATGTACTCTACAAGTTGTATTCTCGTAGAAAAGCCGGTATCGCCGAGCGATACCGGCTTTTCACCAAAATATTGTACTTGAAGGGTTTCCTTACAGAACTATGAATTGGAGTTCCGTGCTTTACTTAGCTCGGGATGCTGCATCCTCAATAGAAAGTGATGCTGCCTTCTTAGTCAGATCCGAAAGGCTCATTTTAGACATCTCAACGATTTCATCATCGGTATAGGGCAGCTGCTTAACAAAGTACTTATCGTAATCTGCATAATCATCAGCGCTGGATACGTACAGATAAGGGAAGTTGATTTCATTAAACTTACCAGCGAAATCCTTATAGTTTCCTTTGATTGCATTGTAAACCATCAAGAAGGAGAAGAGAGGATCGCAATAGTGTCCACCGGACTCACCGGCCATTGAACCATTGGCAAGACGCTCGCCAAGATCCGGAAGGAAGTCTGTAGATACAACATCAATGTCCTGTGTCTTACCGGCACGCTCAATTGCTGCGATTGCACCCTGAAGAGGATCTCCGCCACCACCGGCAGGAATCAGTGCATCCAGTTTCGGATCAGCTGCCATCAGGGCTTCTGCCGCCTTGGATCCACCCTCAGAAGTGGTGCCCGCATATTGCGGTTCGGAAAGCTTAGCCTTATCATTCGGATTTGCTTTGTTCCAGTCTTCAACACCCTTCTTATAGCCTTCGTAACGTCCGAGCCAAGTTGCATCTCCCTGTTCCCAACCAATCAGACCGATGTCACGATCGCCTTTGTCCAGAAGGATCTTAACCAGTTTCTGTCCGTTCTCAACTTCATTCTCATGAACAGCACCTACATAATAAGGAGATGCCTCTGCCGCTTTGTAGATATCCGGATTTTTGTCCTTGGAGATAACACGGAAGAACTGAGAGAGATAAACCTTGTTATCGTTACATGTCTTAATTGCTGAAGTCATTTCCGTATCGGAAGAGTTGCAGATGATAATGCCCTGGCAGCCTGCTGCGCAAAGCTGCTCAACTGAGGCTGTAACCTTCTCAGATACATGTCCCTGATCAACGTACTGAACCTTTACGCCAAGTGCCTTGGCGGCTTCATCGATCATGGTCTTGCACTGGGATCCCAGAACATCGGTCGAGCTCCAGATGGAGACGCCGATCTTGATCTTGGAGTTATCTGTAACCGTCGGTGTAGCACCGCCTTTTCCGCTCTTTGCTCCGCTGCTCTTTGCTCCGCCAGCGGATCCGCAGCCTACCAGCATGCTCGCTGCCAGGCCAACACCCAGTAATGATTTGGCAAATTTTTTAATCCTCATATTTCCCTCTTTTCTTTCCTTCAGGATGTATAGTCGATTATTAGATCCTGACCGTGTCCCTTTTCACGTTACCCTAAAATGTTCCATACCAATTCCACATAGTCTATGCAAAATTAAAAAGCCTTTGTTTAGAGTTGTATATGTACATTTTAAAAGGTATGTCAGTGATTGTTCGTTTTGTCTATACATCTCCTCTAATTGACAATGACAATGTAAGCCCATATCCAATAATTGTCAATACGTCTTTATGCATTTTGTGCAAACCTATCAGTTTTATATCCCCTTTTTTGTATAGTTTGAATAGCAAAAAGTACATGTACATTTAATGAAGTTTTTCATAAATGTACATGTACTTATATAGCTGATTATGAGATGCCAGGTCAGCCTGGAACTACCGGCAGCTCCAGGTAACAGCTCTTTTTATCTTTCTGCTGTCTTATTTCGTCTTACTCCTCCGATCAGAATCTGCAGCACAACGAGGGATCAAAATCCCCATAAAACGTATGGCCCTATGAATTCACTCCATTCCCCCAAATTCGTAACCCTCATCGATAATGGCCTGGCGGACGGCATCCTCAGAAACCGGGCCGGTTGTTTCGATAACCGCGATATTCTTCTCATGATCTGCTCTTGCGCTCGACACATTGTCCAGAGCCTCGAGAGCCTTCTTTACATGGTTCTCACAGTTATGGCACATCATTCCGTTTACTTTAATGGTCTTTGTCATGGTATGATTCTCCTTTTCTTTGTTTTCCGTGTTTCTATTTTCTATTTCTTTATTGTCTGTTTTTCTGTGATCTGTTTCTCTATGTTCCGGCTTTTCCGTTTGTTCCACTTTTTTCTCATTCCCGCTTTCATCCGCTTTATGGACATGGAAGAGATTGATCCGAAGGGC